>JANYJP010000024.1 GCA_025358455.1 Bacteroidales bacterium | reverse complement strand
CCGGGATTTTGCCTCCGGCTTCCTTCAGATTCCACCTCACGATGGACACCCTTGCCTTTGGCTAACGCTTCCTACTGTCAAGGCGCGTTCGGGACTCTCACCCTATAGTCATCGCCCATGCCGGGCGCACATAAAAAAAGGTACTGCGCGTGCAATACCTTTTAATATACAGGGAATTATTTAACTATTTTTTTGGAGGGTTGATTCCCCTTTGTTTGGCAGCAGATTCAAGCCTTTGCTGCCATTTCGATTTTTTAAGCGGTTTCTTTTTATTCTCAGCAAGTGTAGCCAGAACTGCATCGGCATTAATAAACCGCTTCGAGATAATATTCTGTAAATAGGTTAGAATATTGGCAAGAAAATAATAATATGTCAGACCTGATGAAAAATTATTCAGGATCAGCATGAACATTACAGGCATCATATACATCATCACCTTCATACCGGGCTGGTCAGATCCTGGTGAAGAACCGGTCATTTTCATCGTAAGTAATGTAGATGCCGTCATAAGCAGGGTAAAAAGACTTACATGGCTCCCATACATAGGAATTGTAAAAGGAAGCGATAGTATTGAATCATAGGTTGAAAGGTCAGTAGCCCATAGGAAATGCTCCTGTCTTAATTCAATTGATACCGGGAAAAACCGGAACATAGCAAAGAGGATAGGCATCTGAAGTAGCATTGGAAGACAACCCCCCATTGGGTTCACCCCTGCTCTCTTGTATAGATCCATAGTAGCCTGCTGCTTTTTCATTGCATCTTCCTTCTTTGGAAATTTCTTTCCAAGTTCCTCTACCATAGGCTTTAGTACCTGCATCTTGGCAGTTGACTGATATGATTTAAAAGTGAGAGGGAACAAAACAATTTTGATGAGTATTGTAAGAATAAGAATAATTATCCCATAATTCCCAATGAAATTATTAAGCCAGTTAAATACCGGAATAATTGCAAATCTGTTTATCCAGCCAATGATATTCTTTCCAAGAAAAACCAACTTTTCAAGCTGAAGCCCTTCTTTTTTAAGTACATTGAAACTGTTTGGTCCATAGTACAACTTCATGCTGATAGCATTGGAAGAAGATGGATTGTAAGCTACCCCGACCTCAGATGTATTATACCTTAAATACTTTTTGGATGTTAAGGTACGTGTTGAAGATATCGACCCATTTAAGAAGAAATCGTTTGATAATATAACAGAGGAAAAAAACTGATCCTGAAATGCAATCCAGCTGAGTTTAGTTGTAATATCTGTTTTTTCTACTTCCTTACTCTGCCTTGGTTTTAAATAAGTAACATCATCCTGATAATATTTATAGGTAATATCAGAATAATTCTCCTCATTTTGCCGACCTTTTTCCTGTTGTGGAATGTACATTTTCCAGTCGAGGGTCAGACTGTTTTGATTTGCTGCAATAACTCCCTCCATTGAATTGAAAGTAACATTAAAGTCGAGCATGTACTTATCTGGTGCAAGAGTATATTTATATTCAATATATTTATCATCCGCTGCCATTAACCTAAGGCTAACGCTTTGTTGTACAGAACCTACAACAATTAATTTCTGGTCTGAAACAGGCGTGAAGTACAGGTTATTCGTCTGTACAGCCTTATTGTCAGCAGTAAAAAAATTAAAACCAAAAACCGTCGAATCACCTGAAAATAAAATTAATGGTTGTCCATCAAAAGTTTTATAGTCTTTTAACCGGGCCGAATAAACTTTTCCTCCTTTGAGTGAGATTTTAAGCTCGACCTTGTTATTCTCAAGAGTAATAAACTGATTTTCACCAACTGCTGCCTTTGAAAAAGCCCCGTACATATTAATATCTGCCTGAGTGCCGGAACTACCTGCCAAAGCAGGTGATGATAAAGCCGGTGTGGTGTCAGACTTTAAGGAAGCAGCAGAATCTGCCTTTTGAGTTCCTGAAACAACTCCTAATTTCTGATTTAATTCATTTAATTTAGCTATTACTTCCGGTTTATTTGGCTTTAATCTCAGGGCATTGACATATTCTGACCGGGCCGCCTCAAATTCTCCCCTGTTATAACTGGCTTCCGCAACAGTAACAGCGTTCTCATAAGCTTTATTTAAACGGCTATTGTTAAATACGCTGAAACCAATGAAAATTACAAAGATCAGAATAAGTCCCGTTATTGTATTTCTATCCATTATTTATGGTTGATTTAAATTGTTTGTATAAAATTGATTAGACTGATTTTTTTTGATGAGAGGCAGTATATTGCCTCTCTATCCTATCCAATGCAAGCTTTAACGAAATTAACAAAAAGAGGATGAGGATTAATAACAGTACTGCTATACTCAGGGTGAAACTGAACTCCGATAAACCACTTATGATCAGGTATTTCCATTATTTCTACCAGATTTGATTCAGGATTAATTCCTACAGGAATCATCCCGTTTTGTTTAAATACTTCAAAATACTTGTCATTAAATTCATACCGGTGCCTGTGCCGTTCAACTATCTCGGTTTTCTGGTAAGCTTCGAAAGCCCTGGAGGTTTTACTGATGATACATTTATATCCGCCCAGCCTCATTGTTCCGCCCTTGTCAATAATACTCTTTTGTTCCTCCATCAGGTCAATTACCGGGTATTTTGTTTTATGATTGATTTCAGTTGAATGAGCGCCTTCCAGATTCAGAACATTTCGGGCAAATTCAATAACTGCACATTGCATACCAAGACAGATTCCAAAAAACGGAATATTATTTTCCCTGGCATATTTTGCAGTCAGAATTTTACCTTCAATACCCCTTGATCCAAAACCTGGGGCAACAAGTATGCCATTAAGGCCTTTTAATTTTTCAGTAATATTATTTTCAGTAATATCTTCTGAATGAATATATTCCACATCAACATTGCATTCATTCATTGCTCCGCTGTGAATGAATGACTCGGCAATTGACTTATAAGCATCAGGAAGCTCTACATATTTACCTACAAGCCCTACTTTAATTGAATGTTTAGGATTTTTCAGTTTTGTAAGGAATTCTCTCCACTCTGTAAGTGGTGGTTCGGGATCAACAGGAAGCCCCATTTTCCTCAAGACTGTTCTGTCAAGGCCCTGTTCGAGCATTTTAATAGGAACCTCATATATTGTAGAAACATCAACTGACTCAATTACCGCACTTTCCTCAACATTACAAAAAAGAGCTACTTTCTTTTTAAGATCTTCATTCAGGTGCCTATCTGTTCGGAGTACTAACAAATCAGGTTGAATTCCGGTTTCAAGAAGTTCTTTTACAGAATGCTGAGTCGGTTTAGTTTTTGATTCTCCTGTTGCTGATAGATAAGGCACAAGAGTTAAATGAATGACAATGCAGTTTTGTGTTCCCAGTTCCCATTTCAACTGACGAACTGATTCAATATATGGAAGTGATTCAATGTCACCTACAGTTCCTCCAATCTCCGTAATAACTATATCAAATTTATTACCTGAGCCTACCAGTTTTATTCTCCTTTTAATTTCATCAGTAATGTGAGGAATTACCTGTACTGTCTTTCCCAGATAATCTCCTTTTCTCTCCTTATTAATAACTGATTGATATATCCTGCCTGTTGTAACATTATTAGCCTGGCTTGTAGGAACGTTCAGAAATCTTTCATAATGGCCAAGATCAAGATCGGTCTCTGCTCCATCAAGAGTTACATAACATTCACCGTGTTCATATGGGTTAAGTGTTCCCGGATCAACATTAATATATGGATCGAGTTTCTGAATTGTAACCGAATAGCCCCTGGCCTGCAATAATTTAGCCAGAGAGGCTGATATAATGCCTTTCCCCAATGAGGAGGTAACACCCCCTGTAACGAATACGTATTTAACGTCTGCCAAAACAAGAAAGTTTTTAGTTTAACTATCTGATCTCATTCTTATTAATCATCAAGACCTGACTGGTCTATCATCTTAACCTTTTCTTCCAGTGTTTTAATCAGTTTTTTTGCGCTATCAATTTTTTCTTCTACTTCTTTGATCATTGTATCAGCATTTTTTGATTTCGCAAAGAACCCGATATTATTCTCCCACAAGATAATATCACCTTCAAGTTGTTTTATCTTGGTAAAGAATTTATCCCTCTCATTACGGACTTTTCTGGAAGCTTTTGGATTTGCCTTAAGATTGTCAAGTTTTGTTCTGTACTTAAGGATACTCTTATCATCATCACCGATTTTCAGCTTATCGAATTCCTTATTAAGTGCATCCCTGTATTTATTAGTGATTTCATCCTTCATATTAAATGGCACGAATCCAATATCGGTCCATTTTCTCTGAAGTTCTTTTAAACGATCAAAGGCAGACTGAACATCGCTTCCAGGTTCAAATTTCTCAAGTTCCTGAATTATGTCAAGCTTAGCTTTAAGATTGTCTTCGTACGATGTATCGAGTTGTGCAAAATATTCTGCCTTCTTATTAAAAAAGTAATCACAGGCTTTTCGGAATCTCTTCCAGCATCTTTCGGATTGTTTCCGGGGGACAGGACCTATATCTTTCCATTCTCTCTGAAGTTTGATCAACGCATCTGAGGTGGCCTTCCAATCTGTGCTTTCCTGAAGCGCTTCTGCCTGCATACATAACTCGGTCTTTAACTGCAGATTAGTCTGTTGGATCTCTTTATTATCAGCATAAAAACCTCTTTTCTTTTCAAAGAAGGCATCACATGCATCGCGGAATCTCTGGTAGACCTTATTATTTTGCTTTTTAGGAGCAAAACCTATAGTTCGCCACATCTTCTGCAACTCAACAACTTTTCCTGCTCTTTCATCAAATTCCTTGAAATTTTTCATCTCAAGTAAATTGATTGCTTCTACCTCTTCGCACAAAGAAATCTTGGCATCAAGGTTTTTACGTTGGTCATCCTTCTGTTTTTCAAAATATTCGTGATGCCGTTTATTTATCTGTGAGGTGGCTTCTTTAAATCTTTCCCATATATCATTTTTCGATTCCTGTGGAACGGGCCCAATCTCACGCCATTGATTATGAAAGTCCTGTAATGACCTGAATGCATTTACCGGATTTGGTTCAAGTAAAAGCTCCTCAGCTTTCTCACATAAAAGAACCTTTGATTCAAGGTTCTTTTTCAGGTCAAGATCCCGTAACTCTTTATTAATCTTAATATAATCATAGAAAATTTCAACATAATGATGATAATTTTCCCATAGATCCTTTAATGCAATCTGTGGAACAATACCCGCTGCATGCCAATCATTTTGAAGCGATCTGAAATCATGAAACGTTTTATTGATCGACTCTTCCCTGTTAACGAGTTCTTTTATTTTATCAATTATATCATACTTTTTCTTAAGATTCTCATATTTCTCTGCTTCCTGGATTTTATTATAATCAGTCTTTTTCTCTTTGTACTTGTCGAGCAGGTGTTTTACCTTTGCATCTTCCGGATCAATCCAGACTCTGTAATCTTCAATTTTCCCGCCATCTTCGAGAAATTTATTTTTTCGCTCCTCTGTTTCAAGTTTAAGTTTTTTGTAGAAAAGTATTTTGATCCGGTCCACATCATCTCTGATTTCTGCAGTCGGACGGTTTTCAATAATAAGACTAAGCGTCTCAACAAGCTCATGCTTAGAATATCCTGAATAATCGACCTGCGGGAGTTCGATATTCAAAAACTCATGTTCCGTTTCCGATTCGGCTTCAGGTTCAGATTCAGATTCAGATTCAGATTCAGATTCAGATTCAGATTCAGATTCAGATTCAGGTTCAGGTTCAGGTTCCTTTTCTGAATTAATTTCTTCTTTGACCTTCTCTTCTAAAACAACTTCATCTGGCTCTGCTTCTATCTTTCCAATGACATCTTCTGGTTTCTCGTCAGGCTTTTCAGCAGTGGCAGGGTTGTCGTGTTTTTGCGCGTTTTCCGCTTGTATGGCATCCTCAGTTCCTGAAGCAATTTCATTTGCTTCGGATTGTTCTTCACGAACAGAGTCATCCGGATTTTTCTTATTCATAATCAATCCTATTATATTTCAGCTCTTTATCAGTATTCTGCACCATGGCAATTCATGGAATTTTCAGAGTACGAAAATATCGAAATATTTAATAATACTCAAAGTTTTGGCATAAATAAATATGAGAATCAGATATTAAGCCTATGCTTATCTGTCTGTGGGTTGTTCATTCAGTTTTTAATTTCATTTTTGGTGTTTGCGGGAATGTTTCAAATGAAAGATTAATTATATATTTGGGTATCATTTTTTTTAAGACTGAAAAGTGATTTACTAATGCACTAAATTTTACTGACAGAATATGGATAAAACTCAAATAATTATTGTTGCCGTTAGTCTGGCACTTGTGGCTTTCAGACTATATCAGAAATATGTGAAAAAGAATAAAAGCATTACCGGAACTGACACAAAAACTTCATCGGATTCTGCATTCTCACCTTCTTCAAAAGAAGATGACTACGAACCGTATTCTAAAAGATAAAAAGAATTTACCTTTTATTTTTTGAAATCATATACCTGAACGGGTTAACTATCTTTTGAAGAAGACGGGTATCCTTAGTGACAATTTCAGCTGTTCCCTGCATATTCTGAGTGAAGTCAAGTTTTACCCCATATAGAGTTGTAAGACTGTTTGGCAAGTCAATTTCAATAATATAAGCATCTCCTGCAGGAACCATCGATTTCGATTTTACGATACCTCTTACCATGCCGTATTCAAGGTAGGGGTATCCACTAAGTTTTATATTAACCTGCATTCCTGTTTTTACTTTGCCTGACCGTTGCATTTTCAGGTTTAGCCTCCCTATAAATTTTCCGGTTTCAAGCGGAACAATATTTACAACAGGTTCATCTTTTACGACTGACTGGTTAGCACTCCAGAATTTTGTGAATGTAGCGATACCGTCTATTGGAGATATCAACAGATAACTATTTTCCCAGATCGCAATCTGAGCCTTAAGGTTAAGGAAAGATTCTCCCAGAATGGAAACAAGCTTTTCTCCTGCTTCCAGCCGGTTTATTTTATAATCCTGTAGCAACTGACGTCTTTCTGACAGCTCAATTGATTTGGCAGAATGATCCAAACGTACCTGCTGAAGTTCAATATTTATTCTTATAAGTTGTTGATGTGAATTTTCAATTGCACTTTCCGGTATTACCTTTCCTGCAAAAAGAGCCGAATCCCTTTTAAACTTTTTTGCTTCCAGTTTCTGGTTATCGGAATACAGTCTTTCCTTGACTATCAGTCTGTTGATATACTCCTGAATTCCGTTTATTTCTTCAGTAATTGAGGCTATTTTACTTCCATAAAAATCGTTTATGTTATTATTATTCAGGTCTGAAAGGTTTTTTAAAAAAGAGGCAAAGTATTCCTGCAATTCACCAAGTTCTGAGAACACGGGCAGTAACCCGGTTGTGAGTAATTCAGGTTTACTTATAGTATCAAGAGTATGCTTTAATAATTCAATTTCATCTATCGAAGCTGTAGTCTCCATAACAGCAACTAACTGTCCTTTCTTAACTGTTTCCCTTTCTTTCACGTATAAATATTTTATACGTCCTGTAATCTTAGTTACAAGTGTCACAGGAGGGTTAACTGTGGTAATTTCAACAGGAGACGGGATAATATCGGGATACCTGATCAGCCACGCGAAAAATATAAAAAGAACAAACACTGAAAACATAACTGTGTTTCCCCAACGGAGAATCTTCCCTGGCGGATTTCCCATAATCTCCTTAACCGGGTCAGAGTATACTATTTCAGGTTTGCGTTCTTTCATAAGTCATTGTTAATTCC
This sequence comes from Bacteroidales bacterium, assembly GCA_025358455.1. GTDB lineage: Bacteria > Bacteroidota > Bacteroidia > Bacteroidales > VadinHA17 > LD21. The sequence continues at coordinate 32,044 of JANYJP010000024.1, read as the reverse complement.
CTAGTTCCAGTTGATTTTTGACAAGATTATAATAAGCACCATGGCTCCCAATGAGCGATTCATGTGTCCCTGTTTCAATAATCCTTCCATTGTCGAGCACTACAATTTTATCTGCATTTTTTACCGTACTTAAACGGTGTGCAACAACAATTACTGTTTTACCCTCAAAGAATTCTGAAAGGTTTTCAACAATTACTTTTTCATTGTTAGCATCAAGAGAATTTGTTGCTTCGTCAAAGATTATAATATCGGGATTCTTATAAATTACTCTTGCTATCAGAAATCTTTGTTTCTGTCCTTCGCTTAAACCATGACCATTTGCTCCTATCTTAGTATTGTAGCCAAGTGGAAGCGACTCGATAAAGCTTTTTATGTTAGCAATCTCAACAGCTTTGGTTAGTTTTTCTTCATTAATTTCTTCCGAACCGGGTGCAATATTCCGGGCAATTGTGTCGGGGAATAAAAAGCCATCCTGCATTACAGCTCCAACCTTTTCCCTCCATATCCTCAGGCTAAGATTTGTTAACCGGGTATCACCAATCAGAATCTCACCGGTAACAGGCTGATAAAATCCCAGGAGCATTTTAAGCATTGTGGTTTTTCCACTCCCACTTGTACCCACGATTGCTGTTATTTTATTCTCTTCAATGAACAGATCAATATTCTTAAGGGCAAAGGGGGAATGTGGACCCTCATACTGATACGAGAGGTTATTAATATATATGTCCTTCTTTTCGGGAAGCTTATGAACTTTCATTTCAGGGTTTGGCTCCTCTTCTTCAAGGTTATGGACTTCAGCTAGCCTGTCGAGACTCATTTTAGCATCCTGCGACATCCGGAAAAAGCCAATAATCTGGCTAACAGGCACATTCAGCTGGCCAATAATAAACTGCACTGCCAGCATCATACCTAGTGACATTTCAAAATTAAGAACAGCCGCGGCTGCAGTTACAGTAATAAGAATATTTGTTACTTCGTTAATAAATGTGGCACCGGCTGACTGATACTGAATTATACTCATCCCTTTCACTTTCAGTCCGAACAGAGTGGCCTGAAGCTTTTCCCAATCCCATCGCATGCTTAATTCACTTTGTGTCAGCTTGATTTCCTGCATTCCATTAACAATGTTTATCAGTTTGTTTCCCGACAGCGACATTTGCTTAAACCGAAGATGATCCAACCTGGCCCTTGACTTCATAAACAGTGAAACCCATAAAATATAAAGTGATGAACCTATAATAAACAGTATCAATATTTTAATACTGTAAATTGCCAGTACAATTCCAAAGACAACAAGATTAAAAAATGAGAATAGGATATTGAGACTCGCGGAGGTAAGAAATTCCTCAATCCTGTTATTATCTTCAATGCGTTGAAGAATATCGCCTGTAAGTTTTGTATCAAAAAATGCTACAGGAAGAGACATTAGCTTCTGTAGAAATCCTGAGATTATTGCCACATTCACCCTCGATCCGATGTGAAGCAACAACCATCCTCTGATGAATTCAACTGACATTCTTCCTAAAACAAGAGCCAGCTGGGCAAAAAGTATAAGATATATAAAACCTATATCATTATTATTCAGTCCGATATCTATTATTGATTGAGTCAGAAAAGGTATTATCAGCTGAATACAACTACCAAGGAGCAGACCCAGAATAAGCTGTGAAAGATACTTACGGTACAGATGAAAATATTTAAACAGGAATTTAAATCCAGTTGCCTTTACATGATCGTCAGCGTTTTGAAATAATGCTGGTGTGGGTTCAATAATAAGTACCAGCCCGGCCGGTTTTCCATCGCTCAGGGTAGATGCCCAGTTTTGGACAAATTCTTCAGTACTGTACTTAACCAGTCCAACAGCCGGGTCAGCAACCCATATAATATCCTTCCGGATTTTATAAACAACGATAAAGTGTTTCTGCCGCCAATGTACAATGCAGGGTAATGGTACATTTTCTTTTAAAAGATCAAATGGAATTTTTACTCCAATAGTTCTGAATCCTAAGGTATCAGCAGCTTCGGAGAGCCCCAGAAATGAGACTCCCTCTCTTGTTATATAGCACTTCTTTCTTAGTGATTCCAGAGAGAAATCCTTTTTGTAAAACCCCGCAACCATCTTCAGACAAGCTGGTCCACAGTCCATTGCATCAGGTTGTTTTACAAAGGGGAAAGACATTTGGACCTTTTGGGAATTGATTTATTATCTAAAGTAAAGATATTTATATTTTGAATAAGATTACCTCAGGCGTCTGACAAATTCATTAGCAACAATGTAGCAACCTCACAATTAGATGTTGGAAATACTATATTTGCCATTAGATTCGACTAACCACAAGGGGTTGTTTAAAAAATACGCAGATATCAGCATTATAGAAGGTGTGCGCAATCAGGATGATAGAATCCTGAATTGGCTATATGATAATTACTTACAATCAGTAAAGACTTATGTACTTCAGAATAGCGGATCATCTGACGATGTATCTGATGTTTTTCAGGATTCAATTATTGTACTTTTCAGGCAGATAACAGAAGGCAATTTTAATCTGACTACTGATCTTAAAGGTTACTTTTTCGGAATTGCCCGGAATGTCTGGAGTGCACAACTCAGAAAGAACCAGAAAACGACAAAGCTGGAAATTGACATCCCGGATGAAGAGTACCCTGACGGTATAAATGATCCTGTCCTTGAAAAAGTCGTCAGCAGGGCATTTGAAAAACTAAAACCCGATCAGCGGCTTGTACTGAGTCTTTACTCTGATAATCTTTCATATGAAGAGATTGCTGAAAAAATGGGATTGAAAAATGAGACATACGCGCGAAGAAAAAAATATTTGTGTAAAGAAGCGCTGATGGAAATTGTAAAAGAGGATCCTGAATATCAGGAGTATTTGCGTTTTCTGAAATAATATCCTGAAATTATCAAAACGGTCAGGGTAATAAGAACTGCACCAATAACTAAATATCGGGTATAATATAAAGGAGCATTATTTCCATAAACAATCAATGTAGACCAGAAATATGGATGTGATCTTAACTGGTTGGCATTCTTCAGATAGTCAATTCGTGCTTTTCTCAAAGCCGCGCTTTTTGAGTATCCCTTTTTGAGATTTTTATAAAACATCCTGACTATCTCGGTCCCCGATTTGTCCTCTATCTCCCACATTGACATTACAACAGACTTGCTGCCGGAATAAATAAATCCTCTTGCCAGACTTAAAATTCCTTCACCTGAATATAGAAAGCCTGTACCGGTATTGCATGAACTCAAAACAACCATTTTTGCTCTTAAAGGGAGCGCGTAAACCTCATAAGTTTTGAGAAAGCCATCCTCAGTAGAATCAGTTTCAGGACTAAAAATCAATGTAGATCTCATCGGGTCCTTATCATTCAGCAGTGTATGCATTGCCAGGTGAATAATATCATATTTTCCTGATTCTGCCTTATATACAGATTCTTTTGCATCAGAATATTCATAAAGTTTACCTTTCGTAATTCCCGCAACAAACTCAGCCTCCTGCCTTGCAAATGGGAGATCAAGCAGGATACCCTTTTTACCCTGCCTGCTCATCAGTATTGACTGAATATCGATGGGCTTGGAATAATTCGGAGCAAATGAGATTGATCTATTGCTTAGGCTAAAGTTTTCTTTTCCTGGTTCAGCCATGAGTGTAGCTGAATAGGTATAAAAAATATCAAAATCATTCATAAGGTAAGGAAGATTCCTGTATAAAGGAATCCCTGAATTGTTCATGGAAGTTGGAATGGTTTCAAAAGGAATGTATGACAAAATATTGTCGGGAGAAATAATTATCTTATCAGAAATCAGAAAAGGTCGTATAGGTTCAATGAGTGTTTTATACAATCTGAAACCCGTTGTCTGATATTTGTTAAAAGCTGCCACTGCATCGTCAGTCGGGGCCGGCATTGATAATAAGCTCCTGAATTGTTTGATACAACTAAAAAACGATGAATCAACAGGTATTGCCAAAAGCTTATTGTGTCTCCTGTTAGCGACAAAAATATACAGCATAGTATCTGATAACAAATAATTTATATAATTTCCATTTCTACCTACAATTTCCGGGATATCCCTGACCGAAGCAACCCTCGTATTATACTTTATTGAATAGTAACCGGGATACATGTGTTCAAAGACTAGAATTAATGAATCGCGCAATCTGGTGGATTCCAACAGTTTTTCATTCAATCTGTGTATTTTAACTGAATCAGCATCATCTTTGCCTGTTTCCTCAGCTATTTTAGCATTCAGGATATTGATAGAATGTTTTAATTCTGATTCATATTCTGCTACAGTTGACGGGATATGAAATTGGACGGCTTTGAGTTCCCTGGCTGAAGTGAGCAATCCCGCAACTTTACTCTTTTCCGAATATTCAAATGCCTGTTCAATGTATTTATTGTCTGAAGTCTTATTAAAAAGAAGACTTAAATCCCTGATTGCATTAAAATATGAATCCCGATAACGGTCCCCAAGAACAAGCCGGCTGTCGTCTTCGCTTATATTGATCCTTATCTTTTCTATCAGCGAAACTATTAGTTCTGAGGTGTTTGATGCTGCTTCAAGAAGTTCTTGATCAGGTGATATTCTGTAGATATCCCAAAGAATGTCATACTTGATTTGAAATAATTTCAATGAATTATTGTCAGACTTAATTGATTCAATGTGAGGATTTTCATACTTACCGGGACTATTATCTAACCCATAATCAGTATTAATAAGCGTTTGAATTAGTTCATATGCTTTCTGTGGCTTATCATCTTTTGCCAGGGCGAGTGAATATCCCAGGATAACACGATACTTTAATGCCCTGTCACCAGAGTTCCTCTTCAGATAATTCATACAGCTGATATAGAATCTGATAGATTTCCTGTTATCAATATTATACTCACGTAAATAATCCGCGTAGTTATTCAGAACTTCAATATAAGCTGCAGAATCTTCCCCCGCTACTGATTTTGATCTTTCTAAAGCACTCTGAAGCAAATTCTTACCTTTATCTGCTTTCCCGGAATGCGCAAGTACAATAGCATAACTATTAATCATATTATTCGCCATGCCTGAATTACTGGATATGGCGTATAAAATACCCTTTTCATAATAGTCATTCGCTTTTTCTGTCAAACCAAGCATGCCATAGGTTATGGCCTGACTATTCATAAGATTTATATAGTTTTCATCAAGACCTGTATTAACTTGTCTTTTAATTGATTCAGATTTGTCCTGGTAAATTTTTGCTTTTGAAAAATCTGCCATCCTGGTGTAACAAACTCCCATATTACTGTAAATGTCTGCAAGAACGGAAGACGATACACTTTCGGGATTATTACCTGCAATCTTTAAAGCAATGTTCGAATTATTTATTGCCTTTTCATATTCCTGAAGTCCAATATATGCAATAACAAGTGTCATATATGAATTTATCAGGGATGGGTTTAAATCACCATAGATCTTTTTATCCATCTCAAGTGATTTTAATGAATAATATTCAACCATCTTGTAATCGCCAAGACCTGTGTAACATATACTAAGATTATATAAAGCTTTGGTGAACCGGTCATCATATTCTTTATACTGGTCTTTTATTTTGGTTGTAAGAACCAGGTAATTAATGGACTCATTAAATTTATTTCTGATCAGATAATATATGCCAATTAAGTAGTAAGAATCGGAAAGTGTTTTTCTGTCAGTTATATTTCCAAGACTAATTTCTTTACTTAAATTATCGACAACAGTTTTACTTTTATTTTGATAATCTGTATTCCTGGGATTAGTCAGTAATAAAGACAGATAATCTTCCAGCATTTTATCTAATTGTCTGATTTCTTTATCACTGCTACCCTTGACTTTTGGATCAGCTTGTTCCCTCCTGCCCTGAACATCAATATAAATCGAAGACATACCTATCTCCGAACTGGCAGATAAACAAATAAATCTGATCAGAAAAATAAGGCATGTTAAAAGCCTTTTAGTCATGTACTTTGAAGTCCCCAATAATCGAAATCCTCCAATGATTTTAGCCGCATAAATATCCATAATTATGATTATAAATCCAAATGTATATAATGCGACAAAATATTGCCTTATATATATCTGATTATCTGATTCTTAAAAAATAGTTTGAAAATAGTTGGTTTTTTCGTGTCACAAAAATACACTTTCCGACATGTAGCAATATAAAAGATAATTGAATTACCCTGAATTATTAAAAATCTATAAAATCCTGAATTTATGAAAACCCTGAATTTCGATTTAACAAGTGACATTTTTAGTGAGTTTGAACTTTCAAATGAAGAAATGATTTATGTTCGCGGTGGTGAGACAGATCCAATAATAAAAACTTCTATACCTCCGATTAGAATTTGAATTTTGAATATATTTCTGTTTTAGTGAAAACAGAAACTTTTGAGTTAAGATAATTTGTGTGACTTTAAATAAGGTTGCAGATTTTTAATAAATGCTATAATGTATTAAAGTCAGCCTGACTTTAAGCATAGCGTATATTTGTTGATGATTTAAAATTGTATTTGATTATCAGATAGTCAATTGCTTATTTAAAAAGAATTGAAATTTACTGCGAAAGTCTGTTTTACAGACATTATTCGGGTTTATTTGGTTAGAAATTTGGATTAGATAATAGACATATTTATGAAAACAAATGATTTTTCATATTTCATCGAAAGGTATAATGCCGGCGAGATGAGCGAAGCAGAAAAACTCTGGTTCAATAAAGAACTTGAAGGAAACGAGAAGCTTCGTAAGGAAGTAATGCTTAGGAAGCAGACCGACGAAATCCTTAAGAATGAGGATATTATTTCATTAAGGAGTAAGCTTGCAGGTATTGAAAAAATGAGAGCAGCAAAAATTCCTGTCAAGAATTCCCGGAAAACGGTTTTTATTAAATATGCCGCACTTATAGCAGTATTAATTCTTGTAGCAAGTATAGCAATCATTCAGGGAAGAAAACTGAGCAGTTCAGAAATAATGACCCGTTACTATACTGCCTATGAACCTACTTCCGGTCAGAGATCCATGCAGTCTAAAACAAATGAAGATTTCACCCAGGCACTGGACTATTATCAGATACGGGACTATAAAAATGCGGCATTCTATTTCAATAAAGTTGTTGAGAGTGAACCAAAAGACATGTATGCCACATTGCTAAATGGTATCTCCAACTTTGAAGACAGCCAATACATTGACGCCAAACAATCGTTCGGGAAAGTGATTGACGATAACAAAAACCTTTATATTGATCAGGCTCAATGGTACCTTGCGTTATGTTACGTGAATACTGCAGAAACAGAGAAAGCTATTAAATTGTTAAATATTATAAGGGATGAAGGTGGTTATTATGCAGGCAAAGCTAAGAAGATTATAAAAAAGCTTAAATAGATACTACCAACTAATTTATAGGTTTGATCTACAGAGTATTGATGCAGGACTAGAAGAAATTTCAAATTTGAACACAGGAAAAGAAGAAATTGAATGGATCAACTGAAGAACAATATGATTAATTGTCCTACGATATTAACAGGAATGTCTCACGAGATGAGAACTCATATGAATGCTATTGTGGCATTTTCGTTCCTTATGAAAGAAAATTGCAGCAACAACTCAGTTCGTGAGGATTATAGCAAGCAGATTCTAAATTCATGCGATCAACTACTCGGACTTTTTGATAGCTTTCTTGATTCGGCCATTATTGATACGGGTAATTCAGCGGCTGAGTCGAGAGTATGCAAACTTGATAATTTTCTCGACGACCTTCTTTCAGAATTCAGGGAAGTTTTAATAAAAGACGGTCAAAATGCTTTGGAACTTGTTACAGAGATCCGGTTTTCCAATTCTATTGAGGTTTTTATTGACAGGAACAGGGTATTCAGGGTACTTCGCAGTTTGTTCCAGAATTCATTAAAAAACACAAAATCAGGGTATATCAAAATCGGTTACTCTTTCAGTGATGATAAGGTTACCTTTTATGTTCTCGATTCCGGCCAGGGTTATTTTAAATGCAAAGAATTTCTTCATACTGAGGATATAAACGAATCGCTTCTGTTACACAATGATACGTATACGGCGATCAATATTACCCTGGCAAGGAAGCTAATTCAAATGTTGGGTGGATCTATCTGGATTGAATGCAATAGTATTACCGGCACAGGAATCTACTTTACAGTACCGGTTAAGATGGTAGCAAGCTCCAACATTAATATCAATAAATATGAAAATACCATGATCGCGATCTGATAAGGTAAATGTTATTAGTTTCGATGTCTGAATTCAATCAGCATGAGAGCGAATGGCTGTCTCACCAATAGGCAGCCATTTTTTTATTTTTTCCGGTCAACAATCTTAGCTTCCGTCCTTCTGTTTAATTTTCTACCTTCAGTTGTTATGTTATCTCCAATTGGTGATGTATTCCCATATCCTTTATACTTGAGTCTCCCGGGTGATATTCCTTTATTTATGAGGTAAGTAACAACTGAGAGTGCCCTCTTTTCAGATAGTTTCATATTATATTCTGCCGAGCCAGTCGAATCAGTAAAACCACCTATTTCAATCACAATATCCTTATTTTCAGTCAGTAACTCTGCAAGGTTATTTAATTCTGACATGGATTCCTTTTTCAATTGCCAGGAATCAATTTCATAAAACACATTTGAAAGCTGCATCTTTTCCCCAACTTTAACCGGGCTGAGATTTATCTTTTTTATATAAGGCTGTGCTACAGTATGCAGGCCTTCAAACATAAAATTATCGGAATAAAAAAGGTAACCCTTCTTACTTACATTTATCCCGTAGTTATATCCCGAAGGCAAACAAACAAGAAAATTACCTGTCGCGTCAGTTGAACTTTTAATTACAATTGTGCCTGTAGAAAGATTAACTAACTCATATTCCGCCTTTAACATTCTACCTGTTTCCTTATCATATACTTTACCTTTCATGTACGATACGGGATTTGGTCTTACAGATTCATACAGGTTAAAATAAAAAATGTCTTTGCCATTTTTTTTATCCCTTACAGTCGAGAAATATGCTTTCTGGCCTGCAGACTCAATTACCAAACCCATTTCATCGTTGTATGTGTTTATGGGATAACCAAGGTTTTGTGGTTCAGTCCATGAACTGTCAGCATTCATTCTCGTCATATATATATCAAAGCCACCCATACCTGCCCTGCCGTCTGATGCAAAATAAAGGGTCTTCCCATCAAAATGGATAAAAGGAGACATTTCATCGCCATCTGTATTTATTCTGTCTCCCAGGTTAAGAGGTTTTGTCCATAAGTTTTTTTCATTGAGTCTTGAAAGCCAGAGGTCTTTGCCTCCAAAACCGCCTGGTCTGGAACTTGAAAAGAAAAGTGTTTTCCCATCTGAACTGATTGATGGTTGTGATTCCCAGCCTGGGGTATTCACCGGGGAACCAAGGTTTACAGGTTCAGACCATTTCCCTTCATTTAAAGCTGAGAAATACAAATCACAGCTCCCTAACCCGGAAGGTCTTTCACAGGCTGTAAAAAACATATAAGCTCCATTTGATGAGAGTGATTGAGCTCCTTCATTTTGCCTTGTATTTAGCGGCGGGCCTGCATTAACTGCTTTCTGCCATGAATTATCAGCAAAAGTACTTATATAAAAGTCTTCCTGGACTTCACCATAGGTTGCCGGGCTATCTCCGGGACGTTGCTGTCTGGTAAACATCATTGTCTGACCGTCAGCAGTTATTGATGGCCAGTATTCATCGTCTGTTGTATTTATTCCATCTCCGGCACTGATCGGATTAAATACCACAGGGCTCTTCAGCGCGTTCAAAGCAAATTCACAGTTTTTTACATTTTTAGCAGCAACAATTCTGTTTTTTGCTGACATACCATCCTGTGCAAGGTATACTTTGAAATGAGTCAGTGCATTATAATAATCACCCGACATCATCTCTGAATTAGCATACGTAAAAAAGACCGGCTTAAAAAAAAGTGAATCAATTTTTACTGCAGTCCCGTAATTTTGAGAAGCTTCAATAAATCTTTTTTGTTTTGCTAACAAGTCCCCCAGCAGGATATATGCTTCATAGAATTGTTTATCGATTGATATGGCTTCTTTAAAAAGGACTTCAGCATTGCTGAAATTCAGATAATCATAAGCAGCAATACCATCATTATATACTTTCAAAGCTTTATTTGAAGCAGTGTGGATTCTCTGTGAGTAGCCTGCAGTAGTTACAAAACAGAAGATAATAATGAGAATAATCATTATAGGACGCTTCATGTCACTATTATGGTATGTGCATATACTTATGTACCTGAAGAGAGATTCTCCAATGCGGATTGTTCTTCACATATTCAACAATCTCAGGAATAATATGTTCGAATCTGCTCCACTCAGGTTGTAGAAACAATCTGCATTTATCATTCACCAAAGGACGATATATTTCAGCCCAGTCAAAATCGCTATTATCCTGAACAATAACTTTTAATTCATTGGCAACGGCACAAATTCCAGCAACAGGTGGCATATTTTTCTTTGGAGATAAACAAATCCAGTCCCATTTCCCGCTTAAGGGATATGCGCCGGATGTTTCAATAAATGTACTGATATTATTCTTTCTTAACTTCTTACACAAATAATCGAGATTCCACATAAGTGGCTCTCCACCAGTAACAACAACTGAATCTGCGCCTGATTTTAGTACCCGGTTAATAATATCATCCGTTTCAACCATAGGGTGAATATCAGGGTTCCAGGAAAACCGGGAATCACACCAGCTGCAACCAACATCACATCCCCCTATTCTGATAAAATATGCAGCTTTCCCTGTATGATATCCTTCACCCTGGAGTGAGAAAAATTCTTCAACCAGAGGAAGAAGCGAAATTTCCGATCCGTTTTCCGGTTTGCTTCTCATTTAATAATCAGCGTATTATAAAAAATAAATATTATTTACCAATTCCAAAAAGCATACCATATTCACGCGGAGCAGCTATTTTTACCCATTTCTCAGGTATGATTTTCCAATTATTTAAAGGTACGGGATTTATAATTATTTCTTCTTCAATTGTTTTCAGTATATAATATCTTAAATCTCTGTTAGTTGATGAAATAAGCCTTGATCTCAGTTCATCTTTTGCAATTCCTGCACCTTCAGTGAAATGGCCGCCACCACCATTGCCACGATATGAATTAACGGCCACCTTATACAGTTTATTATTATCAAAAACACGCCCGTCAGTAAAACCAGTTATTACTATTATTGAGCCTTCAGGTTTACTTAAATCAACAGTATAGTTTATACCTGCTGCCGAATCAAAATTATAAGGCTGGTTCTTAAGCCAGGCTTTTCCATTAGTAATAAGAGGTTTACCATCTTTTCCCAGTCGAAACTTCAGCATATTATCGTCTGGTCCTCTCATTGTATTAAACCATCCTGAATAAGAAAACTCAAGATACTTCTGAATCTCTTCACCTGACATGGTCATTGTATATAGCATGTTCTCAAACCGATAGAGTTTGAACATATCACCCACAGTTACCGGACCTTTCGGAATCTGAACATCAAATGAAAGCGGTGCAGCAAATGAAATATCAGCTCCGGTTATTTTAAGCTGCATCACATGGATCATATCAATAAATGCTGAAGAACCAAAATATGCATCTCTTGATGTTATGTTGGTTGTTGAATTTCCAATTACCCTGTTAACATATTCATCTACTATTTTATGCTGTGGGGTAAACTTTTCAATAAATTCAGGATCAGGTTTATAATCAGCAACATTTATCAGTTTTCCGGTAATAATCTTTTGCTTTTTCCCCTTTATCTTTCTTGTTGTGATTGTAATATCAGCCTGGGCAATCTTTTCAGCCTTGCTTCCTCCATTCAGGATCATTACAGTGTCTCCAACAGAATTTACATACTTTTCATTTGCAAGCTTATGATCATGACCGTTGAAAATAATATCAAAACCAGGTACATTGTAGGCTACAGCTGCAGAACCATTCTCACTTACCTGATCATTATTCTGACGATCACCTTTTGATCTGTCCCAACCTGAATGGAAGAGTCCTACAACCAGATCAGGTTTTTCATTTAAAATTTCAGGCATCCAGTGTCTGGCAGTTTCAACCATATCTTTGAATTCAATTCCGGAATAAAGTTCTGTTGGAAGCCAATTTGGAATAGCCGGAGTAACGAGGCCAAAAACGGCAATCTTAATTCCGTCTTTTACAATTATGGTGTAAGGCTTAAAATATGGTTTCCCAGTCTTGATATCTACAGCATTGGCAGCCAGTAACGGGAAATTGTACTTTTTGACAAGCCTGTCATAAACAGAGTGGCCCGCTTCCACATCGTGGTTTCCAACTGTACCTGCATCATACCCCATGAAATTCATCACTTCCGCACCAAGATGAGGTGACAATGTATCTATAAAGTTATAATAATAAACTTCAGGCTGACCCTGAAGATTATCGCCATCATCCAAAAGCACAATAGCTTCCTTGTTTTTTCTCTCATCTCTGATGTAAGTAAAAGCGGAAGCAAGTGATGCATCAAGCTTCTCTTTTTCAATATAATCATAAGGTAGAATAACCCCGTGTACGTCAGTTGTTTCAATAATACTAATGCTCTTTTTACCTGTTGAGCAGGATACCAGGAGAATTAAAAATATTAATTTGATTGTAAGAAGGCTGATATTGCTTTTTTTCATACCGGTTGATTATTATAGATAATTATTTTACATAACTCATTCCATCAAATTGACTTATCTTTTAATGTAACTATTTTTCTGTTTGTGATTATCCTGCTGATAAAGAAAACAATAGAATTCCCAAACTTAGGAAAGAATAATCATTTTTAAATAGTATGTAACTAATCAGTGCCTGGAGTTTGAAGTGCCTAAAGTTAATAATAATAATAGAATGAATCAGTTTCTTTTATAAGCGGCGATGACAGTTAAAGCTTCTATATTTGCTGATAAAAATTCACTCATGGTAATTACAGGTCTTGAGGTTATTCTGGGGAATTTTCCTGATGCTCTTAAGGGTAAAAGAATCGGCATTTTATGTCATGCCCCGAGTATCACAAAGGATTTCCATCACATTATTGAGCTATTTGCAGACAGGAAAGATTGCATGCTTACGGCGATCTTTGGCCCGCAACATGGTATCCATGGTCAGACACAGGATAATATGATTGAATGGAGAAGCCAGAGACACCCTGCTCATAACATTCCTCTTTACAGTCTGTACGGAGAACATCGCAAACCGACCCCGGAGATGTTAAGCGAAATTGATATCTTATTAATTGATTTACAGGATGTCGGAGCCAGGTTATATACCTATATATGGACGGTTAAATTATGTATTGAAGCCTGCGCTGAAACAGGACTCCCCGTAATGTTGCTCGACAGACCAAATCCGGTGGGGCGCCTGGGGTTAGATGGGCCTGTATTGAAGGAAGAGTATTTTACCTTTGTAGGTGGCGCTTCGATACCATTATGTCACCGGATGACAATGGGTGAAATGTCATTATGGATCAAAGAAAAATATTACCCGAAATGCGACCTTAATATTATATGGATGAGAAACTGGAAGAGATCTTCTTTATTCAGCGAAACCGGACTTCCATGGGTTTTACCTTCGCCAAATATGCCAACAGAACAATCAGCAATTGTATATCCCGGCACCGTTCTTATTGAATCATTGAATCTTTCAGAAGGAAGAGGCACAACAATTCCGTTCGAACTTTTCGGTGCGCCTTTTATTGATTCAGACAAATTAAAAAGGAATCTTGATGCACGGAACATAAAGGGATGTGCTTTCAGGATACATGATTTCATCCCGGCTTTTCATAAATTTAAAGGAGAAAACTGTAATGGTATTCAGATACATATTACTGACGTAAATGTTTTTAAACCGGTTGGCACAGCGTTGGAAATTTTCGAAGCAATTATTGAGACATCCGGGATAAATGCCCTGAAATTTAATCCGCCTCCATATGAGTATGAATACAAATTAATGCCATTCGATATTCTCTCGGGTGATTCGGGAATGAGAGAATCACTTTTGAACAGGAAAAATATCAGAATTGAGAAGGAAAGATGGGCCTCGGAAATTGAAGAATTCAGAAAAGAGTTCCTTAAGATTGCTGCTTACACTGAATGATTAGGAAGGACATGGAAAAACGTCAACACATTTTCAAACATATTAAAATCTATTTCCTCTAAATATTACTTTTTGCCAAGATTTGAGATCATTTTTTCGATCAGGTTTTGAGATAATATTGGTTTAATTATATAGTCATTAAAACCAGATTCAATAATTTTCTCTTTATCTCCCAAAAGGCCGTATGCTGTTTGTGCAATGATGATTACATCCGGCATGAATTCCCTGATCTTTTCAGTTGATTTATATCCGTCAATTACCGGAAGTTGAATATCCATCAGGATGATATCAATATCAGGATTTTTAAGAGCGACATCAATTGCTTCCTGTCCATCGCTGGCATTAAGTAATATTACACCGGTTCTTTCAAGAATTTTATTAAGATACAACCTGCTAGATTGATCATCCTCAACAATCAGGACCTTACGTCCTTTAAGAAATTCGTTTTCCATATCAGCTTATATTATAGGAAAAGTCCATCATCTCGTAATAAAAGCAATATTGCCGAATGGGGGACCACTATATACTTTTCCTTATTGAATTCAATTTCAATGGCACTATTCTGAAGATAAACCGCCTGATCGCCTTCCTTAGGTTGAAGCGGAACATATTTTGGCTCATCAGAAGTGTTTTTCCATGGTTCATCATTGTCACTCACAGAAGGAATAGGATATCCCGGACCAACTTTCACAACAAATCCAATCTGTACCTTTTCGTTTTCATTAACTCCGGGAGGAAGAAGCAGACCACTTTTTGTCTTTGACTGAGGAACTTTTGGTTTAATCAGAATCCTGTCTCCAATAACAATCAGCTTCTTTAAATCCTTTTCATCTAATAATACACTCATATGGAATATCAATTACAAACAAATGTATTATTTTTTATATTAATCAGTATTCTGACTGGCAGAATTAATTAATATTGCAGTAAAGGGTTATATATTACCTCCTTCAATAAAAATAAACCCATATATCCTATTTAAATCAATGGATTCTGATACTTATAAAACAATCTCGTCTCCATCGGAGGGCATATTTAAGGAGAAAGGAAGTCGCTTTATTGCTTTTGCCTATCCTGTTTCTGATCAGGAAGAGATTAAACCAATTATAGATACATTAAGGAAAGAGCACCATGAGGCAAGGCATCATTGTTTTGCCTATATGCTTGGTCAGGAAAGACTTAACTGGCGTGCAAACGATGACGGTGAACCATCTGGCACTGCAGGAAGGCCAATTCTGGGCCAGATTAATTCATATGGCCTTACAAATATTCTTATTGTTGTTACAAGGTACTTTGGGGGAACACTATTAGGAGTAAGCGGATTAATTAATGCATACAAATCTGCTGCTGAGTCAGCTATTCAAAACGCTGAGATCATTGATTGCACTCTTCAGGAATTTTATGAGATTACTTATCCATACATTTCTATGAACGATGTTATGAAAATTCTTAAAGATGAGACAATAGGCCAGACAGACCAGTCTTTTAATCTTGAATGCAGGATTAAAGTCAATTTCAGGGCCTCATCACGGGAAAAAATTCTGACGCGTCTTTCAAGAATAACAGGCTTGGAATACAAATATCTTGAAACGCGTTAAGGGATACTATAAAACCAAAAGTTTTAAATTAATTATTAACAGGTATCGGCGATCTGACAATTCTTGAGTAATTTTGATGTTAGGCCATCCTAATTCCGATAATGTTCCAAACCAATGAAAAACAGAAGCTTAGTATCAATAGATGATTTTTCAACAGAGGAGATCCTGAGGATACTTGATCTGACAGAAGAATTTGAAAAGGAACCAACCCGTAAGTTGCTCGAGGGAAAAGTCATAGCGACTTTATTTTTTGAGCCATCAACCCGCACCAGATTAAGTTTTGAAAGTGCAATAAACAGGTTAGGAGGAAAAATAATCGGATTCTCAGATTCTTCAAACTCAAGCGTTTCTAAAGGGGAAACTCTGAATGATACTATAAAGATGGTCAGTAACTATTGTGATCTGATTGTGATACGACATCCGATAGAAGGTAGTGCAAGGTTTGCCAGCGAAGTTTCATCTGTGCCTGTAATCAATGCAGGAGATGGTGCTAATCAGCATCCATCCCAGACTCTTCTCGACCTGTATTCGATCCGCAAGACGCAGGGGAAACTGGATAATCTGAATATTTTCATGGTTGGTGATCTGAAATACGGAAGGACAGTTCATTCTCTTGTAATGGCTATGTCGCGGTGGAACACCACATTCAATTTCATTTCACCTGAGGAGCTGAAAATGCCGGATGAATTTAAACTATACCTCGATAATCTTGGTCTAAAATATTATGAGCATAGTGACTTCACAGATATAATATCCACGGCCGATATTATATATATGACAAGGGTGCAAAAAGAGAGGTTTTCAGATCCGATTGAATATGAGAAGGTTAAAAATGTATATGTACTCAGGAATTCAATGCTGAAAAATACCAGGCCAAATATGCGCATACTGCATCCCCTGCCCAGGGTAAATGAGATACATCAGGATGTAGACAGCAATCCTAAAGCTTACTATTTCGAACAGGCCCTGAATGGGGTCTTTACCCGTCAGGCTATATTGTGTTCATTATTAGGAATAAAATAAGAAAGGGCAGAAAGATGAAGGAAGCAAAACAAATGAGTGTCAGTGCAATTGAAAATGGAACAGTTATTGACCATGTACCTGCCAAAAATCTTTTCAAAGTAATACAGATACTTGGGCTTGACAGGATAGACAACCAGATAACATTTGGGACTAATCTTGAAAGTAAAAAACTGGGGAGAAAAGCTATTATTAAAATAACAGGAGTCTTTTTCGAAGATGAAGATATAAACAGGATTGCTCTTGTGGCACCGGATGCCAAATTGAATATTATCAGAGACTATGAAGTTGTTGAAAAAAAGGTTGTTGAAGTTCCTGATACAATTGTTGGAATTGCTAAGTGCATGAATCCCAAATGCATAACAAATTTTGAATCAGTCACTACAAGGTTCCGAGTAGTTTCAAAAAAGAATGTTTCGCTGAAATGCCATTATTGCGAAAAGATAACCACCCAGGAGAACATGGAGATAATATAGGTGAACCTATAATCACGATAATCTGCCATGGAAAGGAGAGTGCTTCCTCGCTCCGCTCCTGCTGCTGCTAATGAAAACATTTCATATGTGCAACATTATCTGATACATGTATTATCACCATACAATATAGTACTCAGCTTTAGTTGGTGACCAAAAATGATTCTACAGAACTGGCACTGTAATGGCATCGGGAGATTCCTCATTCCGCTTCGCTTCATTAATAATGACAACATATCATAAGTATAACATTATCTGATGTTTGTATTATCACCATTCAATCTGGTACTTAGCTTTAGTTAGTGACTAAAAATGATTCTACAGAACTGGTACTGTAATGGGATCGGGAGATTCCTCATTCCGCTTCGCTTCATTCGGAATGACATTTACTTTTTTTAATAGAGGGTTAGGTTAGAGCGGGCGGCACCGCCCGCTCTAACCTAACGAGGAATCTTATACTCAAAAATTATTTAATTAATTTCTTTCAGCATAAAATATTACTTTTGCTTTAGTCATTTGGGATTATTTAATTATATTCAGCAATTATAACGGGGAAAATTAATGAATTCAGCCCGACAAAAACCTCCTGCCCCCTGGCCTCTGATGCTTGTATTTGTATTAATCTCAATATGTGTTATTGTTGTCGGTATCCTGTATTATAATAATCAGAAAGAGAATCTGCTGAAAGAAAAGCAGCAGGAGTTATCAGCGATATCAGATTTGAAGATCAGACAGATAACACAATGGCGGACCGAACGGTTAGGAAATGCTAAATTTTTAGGGGATAACACATTACTGGTCAGAATTATTTCTGAATTTCTTAAGAAGACTTCAAACAAGACTTTACATGACAATGTTCTCCAGAGCCTGAAATCACTGACTGAAAATTACGATTATAAAAATGTTTTTCTTATTGACACCGGTGGAAATGTTAGGATGGCCTTCCCGGGAAAAGATACATTAATAGGTAATCAACTGAGGCCTTTATTGGCAGGTATCATAAAAAAACGCGAGGTAATTCTGACTGATCTGCATCGTGCGAACCTGGTTAGTTATGTGCATCTCGATCTTATTATTCCTCTTATTGATCATAGTACAAATGATACGTTGGTTCTTGGACTTATGGCCCTCAGGGTAGATCCGCAAAAAGTTTTATTTCCGTTGATACAAACATGGCCGACGCCGAGTAAAAGTGCCGAATCGCTTATTATAAGGAAGGAGGGTAATGAAATAGTTTACCTGAATGAACTGAGACATATAAAAAACGGTGAACTGCTTTACAAAAAATCAATTACAACTAAGAACCTGGCCGCTGCAATGGCCATTGAGGGTATTACCGGTACTGTGAATGCAATAGATTACAGGGGAATCAGGGTAGTGGCTGCGATGAAAAAAATTCCCGGCACGCCATGGTTCATGGTTGCAAAAATAGATCGCGACGAAATCTTATCCGCCCTTAACGAACAAATGACAATGGGGGTGGTTATTCTTGCTCTTCTTATATTAACTTCAGGCTTATTCCTGGGATTTGTCTTAAGAAATCAGCGTGTGAGATATTATCGTGAAAAGTATGAGAACGAACTTGATCGTCTTGCTCTTGTCAGGCATTTCGACTATATATTAAAATATGCAAATGATATTATACTGCTTATAGATAAAGACTTAAAAATAGTCGAGGCAAATGACAGGGCTTCTGAAATATATATGTACACACGTGATGAGATTATTGGCATGGATCTGGAAAATATCCGGGCACCTCATACTCTTATACAGTTTCAGGAACAATTAAAGCGTATAAATGATAATGAATCTGCAACTTTTGAAACTTTTCATAAAAGAAAAGATGGATCAATATTCCCAATAGAAATAAGCACAAGAGTTGTCAATATAGAAGGGGCAAAATACTACCAGACCATAGGTCGTGACATAACTGATAGGAAACGCGCTGAGGAAAACCTTAAAGAGAGCGAAGAAAAATTCAGAAAAATTTTTGAAGAGAGCCCATTCAGTATGGTTATGACCGGGAAGGATCTTGTAATAGTCAGGGCAAATCAATCATTCTGCAATATGACGGGTTATGATGAAAAGGAACTGAAATCGTTTACATTCAAAAATTTCACGCATCCGGATTACATATCTAAAGATGAAGTTTCATTGATGAAACTCATAGCACAGGAAATTTCGATCTACCATACAGAAAAGAAGTATATACGCAAGGATGGATCCATACTCTGGGGATCAACTACTATAAGTATTATTCGCAACAATAAAGGGGAGGTCCAGTTTTTTCTTGGAATGGTTGAGGATATTACATCGAGGAAAGATACAGAAAATGCTCTTGAAAAATCGTTTTCAGTTCTAAAAGCAACTCTTGAATCAACCGCGGATGGCCTACTTGTTGTTGATTCAGAAGGCAAAATTGTACAATTCAATCAGAAATTTAAAGAGATGTGGGGGATCCCTGAGAAGATTCTCGATACAGGGAATGACAATGAAGCACTTGAATTTGTTAAAAATCAGTTAATTGACTCTGATAGTTTCCTTAATAATGTAAAACATTTATATGCCGAACCCGGGGCTACAACATTTGATTTACTGGAATTTAAAGATGGCAGATTCTTCGAAAGATATTCGCAACCACAGAAAATCATTGGTAAAAGCGTCGGACGTGTCTGGAGTTTCCGTGATATAACTCAAAGGAAAAGGGCAGAACAGGATCTGATTTCGGCCAAAGAAAAAGCAGAGGAGAGCGACAGATTAAAGACAGCATTTCTACATAATGTCTCCCACGAGATACGTACTCCAATGAACGCAATAATTGGTTTCTCCTCTCTTTTAAATGAAGAAGGACTGGTTGATCAGGAACGAATACAATATACTGATATTATTTCACAGAGTGGCACACAGTTGCTCTCAATCATTAATGATATTGTTGATATTGCCAGCATTGAAGCAGGACAGATAAAGGTGAATATGAGAATGATGAACGTTAATTCTACCCTCCGGAGTCTGAATGATCAGTTCAGAATCAAAGAGAGATCTCCAGGGGTTTCACTAAATCTAAAAATCGATCTGGATGATGATAAAAGCCAATTGTTGACCGATACTACCAAATTGATTCAGGTAATTTCAAACCTGTTGAACAATGCCTTTAAATTCACTATAAAAGGAAATATCGATTTTGGATATAACCTGAAAGATGATTATTTTGAGTTTTTCGTTAACGATACTGGAATTGGAATCCCGGAAGAACATCAAAAGAAAATTTTTGAAAGGTTCTACCAGGTCGATGGAGCTAAATCAAGACAGTTTGGAGGAACAGGTTTGGGCCTCTCAATATGCAAGGCTTATATCGAGCATCTTGGAGGTAATATCTGGCTTACCTCACAACTAGGAAAAGGGACAAAATTCAGCTTCACAATACCATACAAGAACAAGAGCCTGTAAATCAGTGGCCATTATATAGTCATTTAATGTTAATAAGAGGGACAGACTATTACAAACAAAGGTTAAATGACCTTTAAAATATGACAGTAATTTTGTATCTTTGGGTTTAATACCCTGCCTGCAATTAATTTGTACACATTTACCATGCTATGAAAGATAAATCAAAAATAGCAAAAACCGGAAAAGCAGATGGTAATATGAAGGAGGTTGATGAAGCTCTGAAACAATCAAATGCCTATAATCAGGGCTTAATTGACGCAAGACTTGGTCCGTTGGTTCCAATCGGGCCTGATGGAAAAATATTGGAAGTAAACAAACCAACTCAGGTTATTACAGGCTGTGCCAGTGAAGAGCTTATCGGTTCGGATTTCTCAGGTTATTATACCGACCCGTCCCGTGCACAGGCAGTTTTTGGAGATATACGACTACCTGATTATTAATATCAAAAATTCTAATATTAAGATAGATCGAATGAATATGACACGTAATATGCTTCTCTTAATGTTTAACCTTTCCCAGATTCAGGAAAAAGAGAAGGTCATTGAACGTTTTGTAGCAGGGATTAATGATATTTTCAAACCTGCCAAATTTTATTTTCAGGGTAATGAAAGAAAACATGATGGTACTGTTTTTGAAATCAGGACACTATCACGTCACTTTGGTATCATTGAGGCTGTCTTTATTGGGAAGAAAGAGAGAGAAAATCATCTTTTGATCAGTAATTCTGTACAGATACTGGCGATAATCCTTGAGCATCTTGATTTTGAACAAAACCTTGAAAAAGAGCGTGATGGCTTCGAGTCGTTAGCCAGCATTAAAATAGACGAATTAGAAGGGTTAGTTAAAGATCTCGAAAAGTCGAGATCGGATACATCTCAACTGATTAGAGAATTATCAGATGAGATTAAAAAACGGGAACAATTTGATGAAGCTCTGATAGAAAGCGAGGAAAAATTCAGGAATCTATTTCAAAACTCACCTGTTGGCAAGTCGCTTACAGAGTTAAACGGCAATCTGAATGTAAACAGATCCTTTTGTAATTTATTAGAATATTCTGAAGAGGAACTGATGAAAAAAAACATGGCAGACATCACTCACCCGGATGATCTGAAAAAATCAAATGAGTTTTTACAATCTTTAATCGAAGGGAAATCAAATCAGGTACGATTTGAAAAAAGATACATTTCAAAAACCGGGAAAACTGTATTCGCAGATGTTTCAACTTATCTTCAGCGTGATAAGGAAGGAAATCCTGTGTTTTTTATAACAACAATAAACGATATTACAGAACGGAAACTGGCAACACTGGCTCTCAAAGAAAGTGAGAAGAAATATCGTAACTTATTTGAAAGAAATCCCCAGACCATGTGGATTTATGATCTGGAAACCCTGGTAATTCTTGAAGTCAATAATGCCGCAATTTTGAATTATGGTTATTCTAAAGAGGAGTTTTTGAAATTGACTTTGAAAGATATTCGTCCTAAAGAAGACCTGGACTCGCTTTTAAAGGATGTTGCTAACACTTCCAAAGAACTAAATAATGCCGGAATATGGCGACATAAAAAAAAGAATGGCGAAATTATTTTTGTTGAAATTTCTTCTCATTTAACGGATTACGAAAATCGCAAAGCGCGGCTTGTACTTGTAAATGATGTTACTGAACGTGTAAATGCTGAGGAAGCTTTGAAAACCAATTATTCTCTTCTCCGGGTAGCAGGAAAAATGGCAAAATTCGGTGGCTGGAGTGTTGTAATTGATGATAACAAGGTTAAATGGTCTGAGGAGGTTGCAGCTATTCATGGAATGCCTGCCGGATATTCTCCTGAGTTGGAGGATAGCATTAATTTTTATGCGCCTGAATGGCGGGAGAAAATCAAAAAAGTTTTTAATGAATGTTCAGAAAAAGGGATTACTTATGATGAAGAAATGCAGATTATTACTGCCAAAGGTAATTTAGTTTGGATTCGAACCATTGGAGAAGCTATAAAAGATGAGAGCGGGAAGATAATAATGATTCGTGGATTTTTTCAGGATATCACGGAACGGAAACAGGCAGAGGAAGAGATCATTATGCTAAATGAAGAACTTGAACAACGGGTTATTCAGAGAACTTCGCAGCTTGAAGCCGCAAACAAGGAACTGGAAGCTTTCAGTTATTCGGTATCTCACGATTTAAGAGCGCCTTTGCGGGCTATTCATAGTTTTACCAAAATCTTAAAGGAAGATTATAGTAACTTTCTGGATGCCGAGGGCAAAAGAATTATGGGAATAGTAGAGTCAAGTTCTATTCATATGGGCCAGCTCATTGACGATCTGCTTGCTTTTTCAAGGATCGGAAGAACAGAACTTCTCTTTTCAAAAATTGAAATGAATCCACTTGCAAAGTCGGTCTTTGCTGAGCTGACCACTCATGAAGAAAGAAACAAGATCGATTTTACTGTTAAAACATTGCCACCTGCTTATGGCGATCCTTCTACAATTAAGCAAGTCATGACAAACCTGATATCCAATGCATTAAAATATTCATCCAAATCTAAAAGAGCTACTATTAACATTGATTATGAACTAAATGAAGGAGAAATTATCTACGCTGTAAAAGATAACGGAGTAGGATTTGATATGCAGTATGTTAATAAACTTTTTGGCGTATTCCAACGACTTCACAGTGCCAAAGAGTTTGAGGGTAATGGTGTGGGTCTGGCTATTGTTCAGCGTGTTATAGTTCGTCATGGTGGCCGGGTTTGGGCCAAAGGCGAAGTTGGTAAAGGTGCTACTTTCTCTTTCAGCCTTCCGGCCAATAAGGTAACAGACAGCAGGCAACAGACAGCAGTCAAGATCAATACTGACGCCTGACGCCCAAACTACATTTTATTGAAAATTGAAAAATGACTTTAAATATTAATCAACTATAATCAAGTAATACTATGGAAGATCTGAATGCAGTTGAAATTTTAATCGTGGAAGATGATCCGCACGATGCTGAACTTACAGTACGAGCCCTAAAGAAAAACAATCTTGCAAATAACGTCTTTGTTGCAGAGGATGGAGAAGAGGCGCTTGATTTCTTTTTCTGCAGAGGCAAATTTGAAAGTAGAAGTTTTCAGAACCCGCCTAAAGTTGTTTTACTCGATCTTAAGCTTCCTAAAGTAAGTGGTCTGGAAGTTCTTAAACGCGTAAAAGGAGATAAGCGTACAACACACATCCCTATTGTGATAGTCACCTCTTCGCGTGAGGAACCCGACATGAAAGAGGCTTATGAGCTTGGTGTCAATAGTTATGTTGTTAAGCCTGTCGACTTCGATAAGTTCGTCAGTGCAATGAGCAGTCTGGGTATGTACTGGCTACTTGTAAATCAACCATTAAGATAGATAAAGGGCGCCTGGCAAGGTGCGTCATGAGTCAGGTGATTGAAAGCCTGAAGCCCGAAGTCCGAAGCCTGTTACCTGGAAATTAGAATTATGAAAAAATCTATCAGAATATTATTTGTTGAAGACATTCAAAGCGATGCAGAACTTATCTGGCATGAGATTTCCAGAAACAATATTGCATTTGAGAAGAAATTAGT
The DNA here is from genome assembly GCA_025358455.1 of Bacteroidales bacterium. Taxonomy (GTDB): domain Bacteria; phylum Bacteroidota; class Bacteroidia; order Bacteroidales; family VadinHA17; genus LD21. Next base: position 7,757 of record JANYJP010000024.1, on the reverse strand, counting down.
GGATAATAAAAAGGACTATGTTGATGCCCTTAAGTCGTTCAAACCGGAATTAATAATTTCAGACTATTCTCTTCCCCAGTTTGATGGGATGACTGCCCTGTTACTGAAGAATGAAATTGACAGAAGTATTCCATTTATTCTGGTTACGGGCTCTATCAACGAAGAGATAGCGGTTGAAAGCATGAAAGCCGGAGCCGATGATTATATTATAAAGCAGAATCTTTCACGTCTCGGACAATCAATAGTTTCGGCTTTAAAAAATAAGGAAATGATTAAGGAGAAAGAATTAGCCGAGAGAATGCTAAAGGAAAGTGAGGAGAGGTTCAGAATGCTTTTTGACCGGGCTCCAATTGGATATCAATCGCTGGATATTGACGGTAAAATAATTGAAGTAAACGAAGCTTGGCTGGAAATTTTTGGTTATTCACATAATGAGGTTATAGGCAGATGGTTCGGTGATTTTCTTGCGCCGGATTTCGTTGAAAGATTCAGGGAACGATTCCCCCTTTTCAAAAAAATGGGAAGCATTCATTCCGAATTCGAAATGGTTAAAAAAGACGGAACTGAAATGATTGCCGCATTTGACGGACGTATCGGGCATAAAGCTGATGGTGAATTTAAACAAACTCATTGTGTTTTACAGGATATAACCCAGTTGAAACAGGCTGAAGATGCTTTGAAAAAGAAGATAGAAGAGCTTGAGCGGTTTAATGACCTCACTGTTGACAGGGAAATGAAAATGATAGAATTGAAAAAAGAAGTGAATTCATTAATGAAACATCTTGGAAAGGAAGAAAAGTACAAAATAGTGGAATGAAGAAATAAGATGTAAAACAGATAAAAAACTTCATAAGATTTTTGAAACAATTGTTTAAACCAGGATAAAATGAAATTGCAGAATTCATTTTTAAATCCGGATTATGGTAAGAAATAATATCAAAGTAGCAGCGATTGACACTAGCAAAGACAAGCTTATTGAGTTGAAATTATTACTGAATAAAGTTTTTCCTGATGCTGAATTATTGACTTTTAATTCCTGGGAGAATGGTATTCAGATATCGCACGCTGAAAAACCGGACCTGTTTCTTCTTTCATTTGATATGGCCGGAATTGATGGTTGTGAAGTTTGTACTACTCTTAAGAGTGATGAATTGCTACGACATATACCTGTATTATTAATTACCTCAGGCAATACTACTAAAGAAAACAGGAAAAGAGCTCTTGTTGCCGGTGCTGATGGGTTCCTGTCTATTCCTGTTGACGAATCGGAACTGAAGGCGCTGGTAAATTCTATGATTCGTATTAAAAAATCTGATGAAAATATCCGAAATGAGAAAGCAATTCTTGAAGATATTGTTAATCAGCGAACCATAGAATTAACCGAAGAACTTACTGAGCGGAAACGAGCTGAGAAAAAACTGATCCAGACACTCGATAAGATAAACAGGAACAGGAAAGCTATTATGAATCTTATGGAAGATTTAAAAGCGGAAGTGGGTGAACGAAAAAATATAGAGGAAAATCTTCAGGTTGAGCGTAATCTTCTAAGGACTCTGATTGATAGTCTCCCCGACACGATTTACATCATGGATAAAGAGTGCCGTAAAGTTGTTGCCAACAAGGCTGATGTCAGTTATTTAGGATTAAAAGCAGAAGCGGAGATCATTGGTAAAACCGATTTGGAACTATTCCCCGGAGAGACAGGCAAACTTTTCCATGCCAATAATCTATTCGTATTAAAATCAGGTAAACCTGTAATTGATCTTGAGGAAAATTTCATTGGCAAGAAGGGCGAAGAACGATGGTTACTTACCTCACAATATCCATTATACGATTCAAATGGACAGGTAACAGGGCTGCTGGGTACCGGCCATGATATAACAAAGCGTAAGAAAGCAGAAGTAGAACTGGAGACAAAAAACAAAGAGTTACAGTTCCTGAACAGAATGTCTCTTGAGCTTGCTCAATTTCCTTTGAAAGAAAGCATAGAACAATTTCTTCCAAGGCAATTGTTACAGTTCTCAGGAGCTGTGATGGCTGTATACCTGAAGTACGATAAAGTGAAACAGGTAGTCGTTTTAAAGCATATCGAATCATCCCAATCCACTCTTAACAAAATTATAAAAGTACTTGGAAACAAAGTTCTTGAAACAGAATCTTATATCTCCCCTGAAAACTACCAGTTTATAGTTAATGAAACTTTTTCTATCAGTAATTCCTTGGCAGAATTATCTTTCGGCGGTATTCCGGATTTTGTTGATAAAACGATTAGGAAAATTACAGGAATTGATCGCTTTTATGCTCTTGCCATCGTGGTTGGAGGAGAATTTTACGGAACAACAATGCTTGGTTTTAAAAAAGGAACAAATGCTCCCGGTAAAGAAACATTAATCTCTTTTGCCCGGATTGCTGCAATATCAATACAAAGGAGAAAGGCTGAAATAGACCTGAAGGAAAGCGAATTTTTCTTTAAGGAATCTCAGCGTGCAGCTTCCGTTGGTTCATATAAAACAGATTTTATTTCCGGTTTCTGGGAATCATCCGAAGTTCTCGATAAAATATTTGGAATTGATAAAACATATTCCAGAAGTGTTTCGGGTTGGGCGGACCTTATACATCCTGATGATAAGGAAATGATGAATCATTATCTTGGTGAAGATGTTATTAACGGAAATACGCCTTTTAACAAAGAGTACAGGATTATTCGTAAATCAGATAACGAGGTAAGATGGGTAATCGGTTTGGGCGAATTAGGTTTTGATAATGATGGTAATGTTATATCACTTATCGGAACCATTCAGGACATCACCGATCGCAAGCGAATGGAAGAAAAACTGATCGAATCTGAGGCATTTTACCGCACTCTGATTGATATATCTCCTGATGGTATTTTTACATCAGATATGGCGGGTGTTGTCACTTATGCTTCAATAAAAACTTTAGAAATATTTGGAATACCGCCCGGGGAAAAAGTGCTGGGAACATCTATCCTATCGTGGGTAAGTCCTGATTATCATCAGGTTGTTATGGAGCGGGTTACAAATATTTTTGAAGGTTATATAGCTCCTGGCTCAAGGGAATATAAACTGCTGAAAAATGACAAAACTGTTTTCTGGGGCGAATTATCTTCTTCTCATCTGATAGATCTTAACGGAACTCCCACAGGCTTACTAATAGTTTGCAGGGATATTTCAAAACGTAAAAAAGCAGAAGAAGAACTGATTCGGGCCAGAGATAAAGCAGAAGAAAGTGACAGACTGAAAACGGCATTCCTCCATAATATATCTCATGAAATAAGAACACCTATGAATGCGATTATTGGTTTTTCTGCTCTTCTGAGCGAGCCCGGTCTGGATTCTGAAGACCAGAAGTCCTTCATTGAAACCATTACCCGGAGCAGTAATCATCTTCTTGCTATCGTTAGTGATATTATTGAAATATCAAATATAGAAGCAGGCATACTGAAAATCTATAAAAATGAATTTAATCTGAATCCTCTTCTTGATAAGCTTTATAAGCAGTTCAATCCAAATGCCCTTGAAAAAGGAATTGAATTCAGATATGAAACAGCTTTCGCTGACACAAAAGATTATATTCAGACCGACAGCAGCAAGCTGAGCCAAATCCTTTCAAACTTATTGAACAATGCATTCAAATTTACGACAAAAGGACAGATTTCCTTTGGCTATAATCAAAAAAATGATCATCTCGGATTTTACATATCTGACACGGGAATAGGGATAGCAGAAGATCAATATTCAAATATTTTTGAACGTTTTTATCAGGTTGAAAGCAGCGTTTCCAGGCAATATGAAGGAACCGGATTAGGGCTTCCGATTTCAAAAGCATACGTTGAATTATTAGGAGGGGAGATCTGGCTTACTTCTGAAAAAGGTAAAGGATCGGTATTTTATTTTAATATACCATTTACTCAAACCGGGAGATCCGAACTAAGCGACAAGAAAGTAGTTAAACCTGAAATTGCAGTAATAAACCATAAGAAAACAGTTCTGGTAGCTGAAGATGAAGAAACTAATTATTTCCTGATGGTAGAATTATTGTCTTCACTGAATCTTAATCTGATCCACGCGAGGAACGGCAAAGAGGCTGTCGGAATATGTGAATCAGACCAGCAGGTTGATCTTGTTCTCATGGATATTAAGATGCCTGTGATGGACGGTTATGAAGCCACAATGATTATTAAAAAACTCAGACCGGGTTTACCTGTAATAGCACAAACTGCATATGCTTTTGAATCTGACAGGGAAAAAGCCATAAATGCAGGTTGTGACGATTATATATCCAAACCTTTTAATAGAGAATCATTGATTTCTGTAATTAAAAAACACTTGTAGGTAAAAGTCAAGCGACAATTGGTTGAGTAAATAAAACATTAAGGAACAATTCGAAATATATCCTTGACCGGGAGTGCGAAAGATAAAAAAGCCTTCATGTGGCAAATCTTGTGGAATAATACAAAAGTGACAATTATTATATTTTAATTTAAGTCCTCTAAATATATTAAGATCAAGTCAATATCCTGATACTAGATTCCCTCCAGGATAATTTACACGGTAACACTCGAACTTTTACCTTTCCTATTTGTAATTACAGGACGTTACTTTCATTTTATTAATTATTCTAGTTAGAAATATTTAATCTTATTAAGTATGAAAAAGTTTTTGCTTTTTATAATTTTAATGATTTCAGTAACACAATTGTGGGCACAAACTGAGATTAATAATGTAAAACAGGACAAGCCCAGGGAAGATAGAAACTTCAAGATCCCACTTATAGGGGAGAGCGCTCCTTCGTTTACGGGTCAATCTACCAATGGGGAAATTAACTTCCCGACAGATTTTGGTCGTAAATGGAAAATTCTGTTCAGCCATCCACAGGACTTTACTCCTGTTTGTACTTCAGAGCTTCTGGAATTAGCAAATCTGCAAAGCGAATTTGACAAACTGGGAGTTAAGTTGGTTTGCATTTCTGCTGATAAACTTGATACTCATGTACAATGGAAGAAAGCGATGGAAGAGATTGCTTATAAAAAACGTGAACCGGTGAAGATTAAATTTCCTATGGTGGATGATTCGGATTTAACCATCTCTAAGAAGTATGGAATGATTCACCCTGCTACAAACACACACAAAGATGTAAGAGGTGTGTTTATTATTGATCCGGGTGATGTAATTCAGGCAATTTATTTTTACCCTTTGAATGTTGGCAGGAATACTGATGAACTTATCAGAATGGTCACTGCACTTCAGAAAGTATCTTCTGAAAAAGTTATGACTCCGGCTAACTGGCAGGCAGGGAATGATGTACTTATACCTTTCCCGCCAAAAGATGTAGCTAAAGATACGAAGACTCCTCCGGAAGGTTATTATAATCTTACGTGGTTTATGTGGTTCAAAAAAGCAAGTAATTAATTTTTTATTATGATGTTATAAAAGATCCACAGGTTTGTGCGTTTTTGTTATAAGAAAATAAAATGCCAGGATTCGTTCTGGCATTTTTATTTTCTATTCTTATAACCCGAAAGCCGGAAACACAGGTTTTCCATGAACTAAGAACTGACTTTAAAATTTTTGCCGGGTTGGCTTCGCTTCGCTTCGTTCAGCTTCGGCGACTTTGTTCACTAAAGCTACAGCGAAAGTGAAGCCGTTTTTGGGGCCCTTACAACACTAAAACAGGTGCAAAAATATCTTTTGACTTCGCAGTTCTAAATTCAAATGTTCCATTGTTTTTACTTCAGAAAAGAATCAGTTATATATGAATTCTTTTGTTGCCGGGTTGCCTCTGGCGTTCGGAATGACATGGCAATTAGATCGTTATGGGGGGGCAGAAGTGACGATTCGAGTAACCTGTTTAAGTAAGCAATTCGCTTGCGAATCGCCACTTCTGCCCCCTGTGATCATCAAGGGCATTGTCATCCTGAGCGTCAGCGAAGGATCTCCCGATCCCATTATGGTACTCCTGAAAGGTTTGTCATTAGTAACGCCAGCGGAGGATCTCCCGATCCCATTATGGTACTACTGAAAGGTTTGTCATTAGTAACGCCAGCGAAGGATCTCGTAACAAACAATATGACATTATTTGCAAAGTTCTGTAACGACTAGTGGAGATTCCTCGCTTCACTACGTTCAGCTTCGGCGACTTTGTTCACTGAAGCTACAGCGAAAGTGAAGCCGTTTTTGGAGCCCTTACAACACTAAAACCGTCCTCTGCTGCGCAGAGTCCTGCTTTTATTTTTGAAGTCCTTATCCAGGCGAGCCTGGAACGTCCCTCAAAAATAAAAACCGGCCACTGTCGTGACCGGTTTTAGTGTTGTGGGGGTTGACGGGTTCGAACCGCCGACCCTCTGCTTGTAAGGCATAAAACGCCATGTTTCTATATATTTTGACTTAATTTTATAAGTGTTTGTAAATACATGAATATCAGTGAGCAAAGTTAATAAAATACTTTGATTATATTTTATTTATTGATACTTATATTATATCTTTGTGTGCAAATAGCGTAACCATGGCAGAATTTGCACACACTTTTAATCCTTTGACCTGGGGTCAAGTTACCGGAGTTATATTCTTTGATGACAGGAGAGCTAAAAAAGATGGATTGTTTCCGGTTAAATTCAGAATCACTTTTAGAAGAGAAAGGAAGTATGTTAATACAGGATTTGCATTGAGTAGTTTTGACTGGCAAAGGATCTTCACAGCGATAAAAGATAAAAATCTTATCGGCACACGAAAAAAAATTCAATCACAGTATAAAATTATTGCTGACCATATAGGCGAAATGGTTGATAAAAACAAATTCAGTTTTGGTTTGCTCGATAAACGTCTGGGGCGTGGTGACAAAAATAATGTTATTTCTGCATTTGAGGCACAAATTAGCGAGTTAAGGAGCAGGGGGCAGGTAGGTACAGCCATAACTTATAAATGCGCAATGAACAGCCTTATTAAGTTTAATAATGACAATCAGGTATTACCTTTCTCCCGGATCAATAAAGCATGGTTGCAGGGATATGAGAATAGTATGATTGAAGTGGGGAACCGATATACAACTGTTTCAATGTACCTGAGAAGTTTGCGAGCTATATTTAATATTTCAGAAACAAATCATCCTTTTGATAAATATAAAATTCCAAAAGGTTCAGGCCGTAAAATGGCATTAAGTAAAAATCAGATTAACGGCGTACTCATGAATCATCCTGTTATCAATGGCAGCACAACAGACAAGATGAGGGATTTGTGGTATTTCTCATATATGACAAACGGCATCAATGTAAAAGACTTAGTTAGTTTGAAATGGAGCGATATAGTCAATAATGAAATAGAGTTCATCCGGGCGAAAACAGTAAATACTAAAGATGATAAAAAACCCATTAAAGCACCAATATTGGTACAGATGCAAAACATTATCAATAAGTGGGGATGCCGGGACAATAGGTATATTTTTGGTTATATGCAGGACGGTCTTAATGGCGATGAAATTAGAACCGTATGCCAGAATGTAACCCGGTTAATGAATAAACATTTAAAGATTATCGCTAAGGAAGCCGGTTTGCCGCATATCAGTACATACAGCGCAAGACATTCCTACGCATCTAATTTGCTTCGTGGTGGTGCCAGTGCGGAATTTATATCAGAACAGCTTGGCCACAGCAGCATAACCACAACTCAGGCATACTTGGAGGGATTTGATCTGGAGACAAGGCGAGAATTGAATGAAATATTAACAAAGGAATAACATGG
>JANYJP010000141.1 GCA_025358455.1 Bacteroidales bacterium | reverse complement strand
AGGAAATAAGGGCAGGTTAGGTTGTTCTGCAGCTGACCGGTCACGAAAATCAAGCAGAGATAAGCATGTAGAAAGCATATGATTTCCATGTTTGGACCGGGGTTCGACTCCCCGCAGCTCCACGAACAAGCAGAAAACAACCACCCCGAATGGGGTTTTTGTTTTTAGGGATACCGATGAAAGCTTGCTTTCAAAAGGGATACATAAAAACAAAAAACTATGTGAAACATGGTGGTTGTTTTCGATTTGCAGAACGGGAAAAGGGGATCATCATCATTCGTTATAAAGTTTAAGCAAGAAGTTTCTCCAATTTCATTTTCCATTTTTCCCAGTCCTTCATTTCTTTCGTTTGTAAGTCAATAAATCTCTGATTATGATCGTGATGAACCAGATGGCAAAGTTCATGAATGATTACATATTCAATACAACCTTTAGGCGCCTTGATCAATTCAGGGTTCAGAATGATTTTACCTTTTGGGGTACAACTTCCCCAACGGGTTGGCATACTTCGAAGTGATAAATGAAAAGTTAAAAGTGATAAGTTATGAGTTTTTACAAATTTTTCGAATAAAGGTAGTGCTATCTCATAGAATTTGCTTTTTGCTTTTACCAGGTACCATTCTTCAACTAATTTTTTTACATTATTCTTATCATTTGTAATTATCTCTAAAAACCGACCTTTAAGTTTGACTTCTTCATTAATCACTTTAAACTTTTCACTTTTCACTTTTAACTGGTACTGCCTGCCCAGATACAAATGCGTTTCGCCTCCCACATATTTTTTTGCCGGGGTCTTTGGATAGAAAGTAAGGAAGAAACTTTTTTGCCTGATTATCCATGACGCTTTCTTTCTAAGTTTCTCTTCGACCTTTTCCAGCGTTGTATCAACAGGAGCTTTTACTAAAACTGACAGATCCGGTTTTACAGTTATCCCTAAAGTTTTCCGATTGGAATATTCCAGATTAAAATCTATTTGCTTTGAACCGAATTGAATTGCAGATTTCATTACCTGTAACGAATTTTAGCAACATCAATGCATTTGTTTGAGATCTCATCCATGTCTCCAAATGAAAGATTGAGGTGGTATTTGTCCCTCACTTCATCAATCAGATAATCTCCGATTTCGATCTGCAATTTCCCGGTTATGTTGGTTTTAAATTGCCAGTCAATAATTGGTTTATTATTATCAAGAACTGCTTTTTGAATCAGCTCGTCAATATTCAAAGCCGCCTGGGTCGAAATTTCTCTCCTTACAATATGATCCTGAATAATTTCACTCAGAGACTCTACACAAAGACCATAAAATGCTTTGGCAACATCATTTTCGCTTAATACTTCTGGTATATCACTGTCAGTGTGCGCTAAAACATTATTCATTATTTCCTGAACTCTGTTTAAATAGATAGTTTCGTTTATGCGATTTGCTTCATATTCCAGAATTGCTTCCTGCAGCATCTGAGAAAACTTTTTATAAAATGCAGGATCTTCATCCATTTTCTCAGAAATGTGTTTTGAAGTCCGGCTGGCGATCTTATCGGCTTTAGCTGCTTTGCCTATTGTTTTTTCAAGTTCTTCCTGAAACTTGTCTTTTTCAAAGATGTTAACCAACTCAGTAATAACTTCCACCTTATCCGTAGTGATATGTGTGTCAATTAGTTTTTGAATTTGACCTTCATATAGTTTATAGTCAATTTCGTCAGAGTACCTTTCTACAACTGCTACACGAAGTTTCAGGAACATTGTCAAATCTTCTTTGTAACGATTAATAGTTTTTTCATCGACATCTTTATAAAACCGGAGAGAGGAGAATGCCAGTTTTAAACATTTTGCGAATGCTGCCAGCTTATCGTAAAACGAAACCCTTACGGCTTCATCCTTAAGCAATAACTGATAAGCTTCTGCATCCCTTTTATTTGAAACTGTTTTAAATAGATCCCATAGCTCTGAATATTTCTGAGGCAATTTGTTAATTTCATCACTGATGTTCGTGAGTGTACCAATCAAGTCGTCATCATCGAAATCTTCAAACGAAGAATACATCTGCATGGCATCATCAAGATTTTCAATTACTCCATAATAGTCAATGATGTAGCCAAATTCTTTATCGGAATAAACACGATTAACCCTGGCTATTGCCTGCAATAGTTTATGTCCACGTAAATTTCTGGTAAGGTATAGAACTGTGTTTTTGGGTTCATCA
>JANYJP010000131.1 GCA_025358455.1 Bacteroidales bacterium | reverse complement strand
GTAACAATTCAGGAGGTATTCCTATTAAACAACAATTATAACTTAAATATTAATCCTAACCTTAAAGTATAAAATCATGAAAAGAGCAGACAAATCATCAGAAACAAACAAAAACATTGATCAGTTGATTTCAAAAATGTCAAAAAATGAAATACTTAACCTTCAGGCGATGAGTTATGTCAGAGGAGGTAATATGGAGGGAGAAGGTAGTGTGCCAATACTAATAATTCCAAAATTGTAATATTTAGCAGAGCAATTATTTTTTGTATTGTAAGTGCATTTCCGTTATGGGAATGCATTTTCTGTTTTTTAGGTGTTTCTTTATTTTATTAAAATGCTCATCTTTACAAGGGGTACTTAAAAGGAAGAATTGAAAAAGATCTGTTTCATCATTTGTGTCATTGTTTCACTTGCTTTTATCAATTTTAATGAAACGCAGCAGGAGGATCTGAAATCATTGTTTCAGAAGTTCGTTGAACTTTACGGGGAAGGGGACTTAGTAAACGCTGAAAAAAAATTGCTTTTAGTTCTGGATTCAAAAATTCCATTAAATGAAGATATATTGATTGCAGTGTATAATAACCTTGGTGCAACATATACATTGCTAGGGAGATATAAAGAAGCCCTGGATTATTATAGCATGGCTGAAACTTTGGCTAAAAACGATCAGAACGATTTACTTACACTTGGGGATATATATATAAATAAAGCCATTATATATGGAAATCAAAAATCATACACTTCTTCTATTGAATATTTTGAGAAGGGAATTAGAATTTATCTTGATGCTATAAACCCCGATAAGCGTATTTTTTACAGAATATCGACTGCATATCTGAATATTGGAATCATTTATTATGAGACTCGGGATTATCAAACAGCATTGAAGTATTTGAAGAGAAGCTATGAAATTAAACAAACTTATTATTTATCAGAATCTGTTTTCGTTTTGCTAAATATTGCAAAAACCTATGTAAAATTAAAAAGTTATCGGGAGGCTGATAAGTACTTTCAAAGAAGTATAGAATCTTGTAATAAAGAATTTGGAACAAATTATTTCAGGTTGGCTGAGGCTTTTTTTGGATATGGTCAGTTCCTGCAAACAATTGGAAGAAATGCAGAATCACAGAAAGCGTTTAAAAATGCCCTATACATCTGCCTCAAAAACTACGGCGAGAAACACACTTTTTCTTCTTTGGCTTATAAACACCTGGGAGATAATTATTTAAATAGGAATAATTACGATTCGGCATTATTTTATTATCAAAAATCCCTAATTGCTGTGGTAAAAGATTTTAATAATCCAGATATCTTCTCTAATCCTTCAGTCGATTCATCGCTTTTCGATATACGACTTCTCGATAATCTGAAAAGCAAAGCCAAGGCACTTGAACTTCTGGCTCAGCAGCAGAATGGCAGTGTGGCGAAGCTCAGGACAATGAATGCAAGTCTCGAAACAATTGAGCTTGCCCTGAAGCTTATCGATATTATCAGAAGTAATTACATGTCGGAGGAGAGTCGTATTTACCTGGCTGAAAACGAAAAGGAAACATATGTATTTGCCACCCATATCGCCGCCGGCGTATATTCACTTACGAATGTTGATTCACTGGTATATAAGATTTACCGCATTGCCCAGAGAGCCAAAGCTGCAGTTTTGCGAAATGAGATCACTGGAAATGAATTGCTTTACTCCTCAGCAATTCCAGATTCGCTACGTGAAAGTCAAACTGACCTTTCTTCCAATATCGCTGCCTATAACAAACTGATTCTTGAAGAATCACGGAAAACAAAACCTGACAGTGTCAGAATTGCACTGTGGAAAGATGCTCTGTTTGATATGAACCGTGAAAAAGAACAAGTGGCTCAACAGATTAGCATTGTCTTTCCGCAGTACTACGATCTTATAAGGAAGACTGATCCTGTTTCGCCTCAGAACATTCAGAGGCAACTAAAGAAAGATGAAACCATTGTTGATTATCTTCTTTCAAACAATTATTCCAACGGAAAGCGGAAATTATATATTTTTTTACTCACCCGCGACAAACTGGTATTCCACGAGAGTGATCTTGATTCTATGTTTATAAAATATGCACAGTTATTAAGGAACACTTTTAATCCGGCTCTCTCAGGAACCGGAAAGAAGGAGAAATTCATAAATTATGCAACGGCACTTAATTATATGTACCTTAACCTTATAAGTCCTGTTGAAGGACTTTTCAGAGGCAAAAGATTGATTATTATTCCTGATGAAGAGATAGGATGGCTCCCTTTTGATGCCTTTCTAAAAAGCAAACCTTTGGCTGATAAGTCAGATTTTGAAGGACTACATTTTCTGATAAATGATTATACATTTTCTTACGGGTACTCATCATCGCTAATATTCGGAAGTGGAAAAAGCCTGACGGGAGGGGCTGAAGTTATTTCCTTTTCACCATCATATGGAGGTAAAACTTCTTCCTTCACTTCACCTGTTTCTCTTGGAGGCTCCATGAGTGAAATTGAATCAGTTTCCAAATTGTTTAAAGGAAAGAAGTTCGAAGGAGATAAGGCTACCAAAGCAAATTTCACGGAGGTTATGCGCGATCCGGCTATCTTTCATCTTGCCATGCATTCAATGTCCGACAGTTTGAATTCAAGGTATTCTTACATGCTTTTTGAATCGCATGATAAGCAGCAGGAGGGCAGCCGGTTGTACAATTATGAAATAAGTCTGAAAAGACTGAGATCACCTATGGTAGTGCTCAGCGCATGTAATTCAGGTACAGGGACACTTTACTCCGGGGAGGGTCTGATGAGTCTTGCGCGGGGATTTATGCTGGCAGGAGCCTCATCTGTGATCAAGACAGCCTGGGAAGTCAATGATGAAGCAAGCTCTGAAATAATAACCCGTTTCTATTACCATCTTTCTAAAGGGAAGCAAAAGAATGACGCTTTACGCCTTGCAAAACTTGAATATTTAAAGAAATCTTCGCCTGCTTTTACGAACCCATATTACTGGGCCGCGTATGAAGTGCTGGGGGATAATACACCGGTAGTTCGTAATAATACGTTGCTTTTAATAACCGGTATTGTTATTATTGTGATACTTACCTGCGGTGGTCTGGTGTTCTACTTTAAGCGGCGGAGTATTTTTTCAGAGCCTTCCCGGTAAAAACCATCTGACTGAGAAAGACGCTCAAAACATTCTGACGCTTTCAGTTTATTGCCTGATTTCAGATATGCAAGTCCCATGTACCATTGTGCTTCTTTGCCGTATTCGCCTGATCCGTCTGATTCAAAGCTAAGCTGGCTTATTGCCTGGTCGTAATTACCAAGGGCAATTGCTGTTAAACCGAGAAAGAAACGTGGAGAACCAAAAGACGGGTCATTGGCAACAGATTTGGAAAAACCTGTTGCAGCCTGTTGGTAATCACCTGATTTATAACTTGCTATTGCAGAAGTATATGTGTTCCCTGCAGTGCTGTTTGAACTACGCGTAACAGGAGATATTGCATTAAAAGGTTTATAATATGAGATAAACAGTTTCCCTGGATCGGAAGAGGGGAGAAGTGTCCTCATCAGAAGGAAGACTCCTATCATACAAGCAGCCGCTAATGAAGCATACCTGATGAATACCGGTCTGATAATACTTTTTTTGATTATTGTTTGAATTTCTGCTGCCGGTTCGGTCTCTTCTAATTGAAGTGAGCCGGTTATAAAGTCATTAATCTCTTTAATCTTCAGATCGGCTGCACCTTCCATCTGCTTCTTCCGGTGCCATTCATTTACCCATGCTGTAGTTAAATCCTTTACATCGCTATTTTCAATATCGAGTTTTATTTCACTTATCTCATTTTTAATATTCTCTTCAGGTACAGTATCTGAAAATGCATCACTTATGAATTTCCTGTTTTCACTGTTTTCAGTTAAAGTCTTATTATAATCTGAAATCATCTCTTTAACTGCAGACCTTGTTTTATCGAGCCCCGGATCTTTCACAACATCTTCAAGGTCGAGTTGTGCTCTCATAAATTCGCTTATCTCTCCGAATAGGGCAGCATCTTCCCCTTGGAATGACATATCATCATCAAATCCCCTGTCAGAGATTTTTCCCATCGTTTTTCCTGGTTTTGTGTTAATATGTTTGTTATTCCCGTTCATTTATTTTTAATTGTCTCTCAGTTCGTATTCTTTTTCCCTTAGTCTCTCAGTCTCTTAGTCTCTTAGTCATTACAAAAGCCTCACACCTTAATGAACTACCTCCTTCACCGCATTATCCGTACTCATAATTCTCCTGTAACCCGGATGTTTTTTAATCTTTTCCGTAAGTTCGTTCTGCGCCTCGCATTTTTTCTTTCTCACATAACCGTATGTATAGCCAAGTTTATCAGCTATTTCCTGAGGGGAAATCTCCTGCCAGTATAGATTCAGGATTGTTTTACTCACTGGATCGAGAGTTTCAAAAACTTCCCTGAAAATATCTTCATACATATTATGATCGATATTCTCCGTAAAATCTTTATTGCCTTCAGTTTCCTCTCTGCGTATAAAATAATTTGAAGCAGCTGTGCGTTTGTCGAGTACTGATTTCCAGAGATTCTCACATACACAATAAAGGTAGGTTTTGAATTTGCAGGTTAGGACAAAATCTTGGTTGTCGATCTTTTCAAGCATAATTATAAGACCATCCTGGAAAATGTCGTGAGCATCTTCAATTGTTCCGCCCTTCTGGTAAACCATAAGCCTGATCATGGGAATATACCTGTCCGACAGGTAGTGCACCACATAGCTCTGACGCGTTCTCAGGCATTCGATGATTTCGATGTCGGTAAATTCTTTCACGTTTGTTTAATCTTTTGCAGAAGCAATTAATCGTATCTCAAATATAAACAATTTTTTTAAACCGCAAAGTTCGCAAAGAGATTTTCATTTTGAGCCGGATAGGTATCAAAAAAAAATTCAAAATCCAGGTAACAATTCCAGCCCTATTCCTATTAAACATTATATTTTACCGGAAGTGTAAAATTGTTTTGTCGTAAATAATTGATCTTATGTGCCTTATCATTTTCTGGGGGAGAAATGATGATGCCATAGGCTATTTTTATAGAAGGTTTAACTGATGTCGGCGATTAAAAAAATATTAAAAGTGATATGAGAGTTGTAAAATCACCAGATTATCCGGTTAGTAATTTAAAAGGGTCTGAATTTTATCTGAACAATTCAGGTACTCAGTTTTGTGAGGCTATTGAAAATGCCGATGGAGTGCCATTTCAGCTTATTTTCGGACCGGAGATCGGGGATGGTTATTATCTGAACATCGGGGATGGGGTCAGGCAGCTTCTCGGCGTAGAACCAAATGGTTTTACTGAGAAGCTTTTTTTGGACATGATAGAGGAAATAATACCACTTAGTGAGCATATTCCTGTCGACTACACTGAATCGCGAAAGAAATTCATAAGCGGGGATATTGAAAAATATAAAGCTGAATTATTGATAACAACCCATCTGGGTGAGAAAAAATGGATCAGTGATTCTTCTCTGCCTCTGAAGAATGAAGAGACAGGGAAAGTGATTGGCTCTTTCGGTATTCTCTTCGATATAAGCGAAAGAAAACAGACACTTGTTCATCTTGCAAGGGCACAAGAAAAGGCAGATGAAAGCGACCGTTTAAAAAAGGCTTTTGTTCAGAATATATCTCATGAAGTAAGGACGCCTCTGAACGCTATTGTTGGTTTTTCTACACTTATCTGTGATACGGAACAGGATCAGAATCAAAGACTGCAATTTCTGGATATAATAAATAATAGTACCGATCATCTTCTTGAGGTAATGGACAATATTATAGAGATATCGCGTATCGATGCACATGCTGTTACAATTGATATTAAGAAGGTGGATCTCAATGCACTTATGCAGCGGGTTTTCAATCAATTTTTATCTAAAGCTGATGAAAAGAAAATTATTCTGAGGATTAAAACTCAGGAGGATGAATGTAATCACGTAATATTAGCAGACGGGTTAAAATTATTGCAGATAATGACCTGCATGGTTAGTAATGCAATCAAGTTTACCTCGGCAGGATCAGTTGAGTTTGGTTATAAGCTTAAGGTTGATGCAATTGAGTTTTCAGTTTCCGATTCGGGAGTAGGGATCCCTGAGGAACAGAAGTCAAGTATTTTCAACAGATTCTACAGGGGTGAATCCGGCACAACAAGGAACTATTCAGGCACTGGTCTTGGGTTATCTATCTCAAAAGCCTATATTGAACTTATGGGCGGATCGACATGGTTTAAATCACAAACAGGAGTGGGGTCAACTTTCTGGTTCACTATTCCATATGTAACTATACATAGAAGCTAACTCTGTGAGAAAATCATAATCATTACTTATTCTGTACTTTATTCTTGTATTCCTTTCTTAAGAGCTGTTTGCACAGGATTCAGAAGTGTATTGTTTGCAACGGCAGTTCAACTTTTTTATATAAACTACACCGGAAGGAATGACGGACTATTCGTTTCTCCGAAAATCGCATTTTCAATAAGAAATGTTCCTTTATCTATTTTTTCCCAGGCTACGCAGGCTCTTAATAGTAATATTTCACCCTACCCGAAATTCAGATGGAATTTGGGATTATCATGTACTTTTTGATTTCCCGGCCGGGTCAGGTTCAAATTAGTCAGGGTTATTGTTTCAAAGCTGCTTTCGTAAAGATATAATCAGGAATTTCCTGGTCAAATTTTACGCTTTTAAACCTGAATTCTGTACCTGTTCCGTCTTTGAGAACATCCTTGTACAGCATTTTAGTCGGGAACCAGCGGCCCTGAACCTGTTTTACATCCGTCAGCGTAGTTCGTTTAAGGAGTTGACCGCTTTTGGCGAACATTTCCTGTTTCAAAGGAACAAATCTTTCGGTATCAACCCATATCTTCTGCAAATGATAAGCAGCATTGTCGACTTTTGCGGTTAATTCAAGAACATAAGTATTTCTGCCGTCAATAATCTCATTGTCTGTTACTTTAGCTGAATATATTTCAGTCAGTTTCCGGTCATCCATCATATCTTCGTACGAGAGGTCGGAACCCATTACTGATTGTCGTAACATATGTCCCGATATCTGAATAATGCGGTCAGTTGATGGTGAATAAATCCATAACTGATTTCCCAGCTTCAGCATTTTTGTTCCCTGTTCACGTGCCGGCGACAGGTACTGGGTGAAAGATTGTTTGGTGCCGGCCGAATAGGAAATCGAAGTTATGGTCCTGCTGTTTCGGGTACCATGAATTATCATTTCAGATTCAAAAACTTTGTTTTTTGATGACATGTTCTTGTCGACCTTATTAAGTATTTCATTTGCATCAGGTTGCGTGAAGCTTAATAAGAGAAAAGCTGGAATGAAGAGGGTTAATATTATTTTCATTTTATCTTTTATAAAATACGACGATATGTGTTAAATTACTAATGATCAAAGTATTAACCCCTATTTAGGAGAGATTGGGAGCTATACCTCTAACTCATGAAACAATTGTGATGTTTTCCTTTTATATATCGCAAAGCCTGCAAGTGCGCTTCCAAGAACTGTAGCTATCACGCCCGGAAAAAATCCAATATAGAACAGATCAGCTGTTACCCTGGCCTTGTAAACCGATGGGAGCATCATTCCCAGATTCTTGAAAATTGATGAGATATCCCACCCATGATATTGCATATAATATGCTGCACCCAAACCCATAGCTGTTCCAACTACTGAGCCTATGATGCCAATAAGAATTGCTTCATAAATTGTTGTTTTATAAATGTGTTTCTTCTCTTCACCAAGGGCCAGGCGTACTCCAAATTCACGATATCTTCTTAATCCGCCTAATAGTCCGGTGTTCCACAATACTATTGACATAGCTACAACAAAAATGAACACCATTATACCGCTTACACTCCGGGTCAGTTTCAGGTAATCGCCCAGTCCCTGCTGTTCCTCCAGTCTTGACATCTGAGGTGAAAACTTATCGTCACCGCGACTGTATTTTTCATTAAACGACGTTTCTATCTGACGTGCCATTAGATCGTTATATATGCCATCTTTAAAATATCCCAGTACTTCGCTTGCACCATCTTCCATATCGAGTGCTATTTGGGCATCAGTGATGTCCATAAAAATAGCACCACGGTCAAGCAGAGAAATTCCGAATCTTAAGGTTCCGCTGACTGTGAATGTCTTAAACATCATACTTCCGTTCATTGTAGATCCAAACAAGGTTACCTTATCCCCAACTGATACATTGAATCTTTCTGCAAAATCATCACTAATAAGAGCCTCACCTTGTTTGACAGGTAATGACCCTTTAACAATAGATTTTTTAATGTTCATACGATCCACTTCACGAGATCCCGTGGATAGAAGGTCAACAGCAGTCCCAATTGCCTGACCCTGACCCATAGTTTCACCCAATGAATCAGGCACATCTAATAACCCGCCGGTATGAATTCTTTCAACCCATTCCATACCGGGGTATTCAGACTTTAATTTACCGATAAGGTTTTTTACATCAAGTAAAGCAAGGTCATTAGGCACCTGATCTTCATTTTCGGCATACGCATGGGTTAATATTTTAACATGGCCGGTGGTAAATTTTGCATTAAGCTCTGTCAGATCGTTGAAAACACCCCTTAAAAAGCCGCTCATGAATACAGTCAGAAACACCCCAATCGAGACTACTAATACTGGTAGCAGGCTCCGGCTCCTGTCTCTGATAATTCCTTTAAATATAAATCTAATCATTGTATTTTTCCTTTTAGTGCATCTGTCGGTTCCATTTTTGAAATTCTGCGGGCAGGCAGATAGCTGACTATTGTCGCTGAAATAACAACCATTATAACTGTAAAAATGACCAGCTGAAGGCTGACATAAGGATAAATTACCTCTCTTATTGGAAGATCTATTTTCATGTTCTTTGCATAACCCATTGACATGCCAACAGTATTCAGCCATAAAAAGAGAGGTATACCATAAATTGCTCCAAGAAGAGCTGCCAGAATACTGTGAGCTCCACCTTCGACAGTAAAAATACCTACAACCTGGGAACGTGTCATCCCCAAGGCTATATATGTGCCGATCTCCTTTTGACGACGGAATATAGTTAATACCTGGGTATCGAAAATTGCTATCAGAGCAATTATGAGTAAAAGACCCTGAATGATTGATCCGCCAGCCTTTTTTGCCTTGATGATCTTATCCATATCAGCCAGAAGAAAATTGTTGTCTCTGAACATCCAGGGATTAAGATCTTTCTTAACAAAATCATTGCCTGCGACAAGCAAGGTGGCTTCATTTTCCATACCCATCATTTTCTGAAGTACTTCAAGCCTGAGGTAGATTTTTCCCTTGTCAACAACGGGTACATCGCATCTGAAAATAGATGAGATCCGGATTTCGCGGGCATCAAATGTCCCATTCTTATCGCGCCACCGTATCAAAAGTTTATCGCCTACTTTGAGTTTAGATGATTCAGCCATTCTTTTACCTATTATAGCATAGTCATTTTCATCAGATTCAGCCAGGGTGGAAGATGGTAGTTTCAGTACATTCTGGGCAGGGTCGATACCTTTGAGAATAACACCCTGCATGCGCCCCCGCGGATAAGCAGTAGCCTGTGTTATCAGAACCGGAGAAAGGGTTTTCTTTTTCACCTCAGCCTGAACAGCTTCTGACATTACAGCATGAGAATCCTGTATTGTATATGCATCATAAGGATCGTATGCCGGGTGCCAGAACTGTCCTGAACCTGTTTCCCAATCCTGAGTGTCAACGCGACTTTCCCTGTTCCATCCATCAATAATACCGTTATAAAATATTATAATGACAAATGCAAAAGAGAGAACAGTGACATTGAGCCAGGTTCTTAATCCGGCACCCATCAGGTTTTTAAATGCTAATTTTAAAGCTAACATGTCTTTAGTTTTTTAAATCCTTCATAATCTCATCCTTAATAATTTTCCCGTCTTCCAGTGAGATAATACGATTTAAGTATTTCATAACTTTCTCATCGTGGGTAGCAAAAATGAAGGTAGTATTAAGCTCCCTGTTCAGATTTTTCATTGTCTGAAGAATATTATGTGAATTTCCAGAGTCAAGATTTGCAGTAGGTTCATCTGCAAGAACTATCTCCGGTCTTTTAACCATTGACCTGGCGATTGCCACGCGCTGGCATTCACCACCTGACAGCATTGACGGCCGTGATTTTACTTTATCGGTAAGCCCGACCCATTCAAGGGCATCCATAACTGCTTTTTTCCTTTCTGAACCGGAAAGCTTCTGCAATAGCAATGCAAACTCAACATTCTCATAAACCGTATAAACAGGTAAAAGATTATAGGTTTGAAATATGAAACCTATATGAAGGTTTCTGAGTTTTGCTGATTGTTTATGAGTAAGCGTTGAAACTGATTTTCCCAGCACATCCACCTCACCATCCGAAGGTGAATCGAGAGAACCTATAATATTGAGAAGCGTTGTTTTTCCTGATCCGCTGGGTCCTACCAGACCTGTAAATTCGCCTCTCCCGAAACTGACGCTCAGGTTGTTAAGAGCTGTGAATTCAGTTTTACCGACAGGAAAGCGTTTAGTGAGTTTCTCAATTGTAATGATTGAAGAATTTTCCATATTATTCATTTTAATGATTCAAAACAAGCATAACCTGAATTCCTTTTCCTGCAAAAAGATTCTGATCCGTTCCCTGGGCAGGTATTATGTAATTCTTTGGATTCCAGTATCCCATAATAAATAATGTTATTTTATTAAACTGTCTTTGCCAGTTCAAAAAGTTATAAGAATTCCTGTTTTTCCAGTCATAATATACAATACCGCTGATATTGTCAAAAAGACCAACCGGATAGGATAGAGACAACAGCGAAAAAGATGTTGTGTTCCGGAAATAAAAAGCTTTTTCGTCATTGGCGGCCAGTAATTGTTCAAAAACTACATATAAACCGTTGCCAATACCAAAAGTATAATCGGCGCCCGCGTTAAGAATTTCCTGGTTTGTAAACATACCAAGCTCCTTGTTTTTTGTCACCCAGGAACCTTCGAACCATAGTCCGGCAACAAGGTCGAGTTTAATATCAAAACCAAGTTTGTTTTCCCTTATCTCACTGAATTGCGGGACAATTCCACCCAGTCTTCTGGTATCGGCTATCCTGTAATTATAAGATAATGCAGCTTCACCTTCAGGCACTGGTATCTGGATTCTTCCCCCAAGCTCCGGATATCCTGGATTTGTACCTGCAAGTTCCCATCCTCTCGGTGCATTATTCCCATATAGGCCCCATAACCAGATATTTGCATTATTAAGGAAATAATACCTTCCCAGTACACCCCATACTCCATCAGTAAGTTTTAACGGATCGCGGGGGTCAACCTGATCGAACCACATTAAAGGACGGAGAATTGTCGCCGAGCCGAAATTTATCTTCTGCAAACCAACTCTGACCTCAAATTGACGTGCTGAATA
This sequence comes from Bacteroidales bacterium, assembly GCA_025358455.1. GTDB lineage: Bacteria > Bacteroidota > Bacteroidia > Bacteroidales > VadinHA17 > LD21. The sequence continues at coordinate 5,037 of JANYJP010000131.1, read as the reverse complement.
TCTTGCCCAAACTCTGTAAGGTTTTATTAGTCCGCTGGTCTTAAGAGAATCAAAAGGATTAAAACCCACACTTCCATTCAGGTTTGCTGAAGCTTCAAAATCAATTTTATGATCATTTTTCAGGGGTACGTTATAATTGAGCTGTGGAATATACCTGCCGCCCATATTCACCGGCAGACGATTACCTCCATTGTAATTTATCCAGGCAGAAGCCTGCCCTTTGAAACTCAGACTGTCCTGAGCATGACTGATGGTAGAGAGTACTATTAAAAGAATAACAGATAATATTTTTACAGATCTGAACATGGAACTATTTTTGGGTAATATACCATAAACAAACATGTTTGAGATTTCCATAATCATATCCATTATACTGCCCCAAACCTGGTTTGTTCTCTCCTCTATATATTGTGTCAGCCCGAGTTCAGGATTATTATAAAAATCCGCCAGAAACTCATTACTGATTTCAGTGGTTCCTTCCGATTTCAGGATCAGCATAAATATACAATAAACGTATAGTATTTTTAATGGTTATTTTTTAATTACAGAGTAAACAGTATATCAGAGGTTAATGATAATAACGCAAGTGATTGTTAGTGTTTGCCTTACTGGGAATTGGTAACCGACGCTCTGTTCACCACATTAAATGAGGACCCGAATGTAAATGTAAGACTGGCGAAAATAAAGCCGGTCCTCTATTATAGTGGCTGTCAGCGTTATTTCGGATTGCTTACCATGTCCACAAGGTAAGCTATCGATTTATAAGTTATTCCTGAATGAAGACTCAGCCCGATCTCGCAGGTTCTGCTATTTGAGTATCCATTTTTGATGTTTTGAGGAAGTTGAATCTTAAGGTTGCGCAACCCGTGACTATTCAGCTCAGGGTAAGTGAACCCGCGGTCACCTGCAAAGCCGCAGCAATTTGTTTCAGAGACAATAACTTCCCTTGCACATAATAAGGCCAGATCAGCCAGTTTCTTATCCAATCCCATTTTTTTCATACTGCAAACCGGAAATACCGTTATTGATTCATTGAGAGGAGTAATTGTCAGATAAGGAAGAAGATATTCTGTTATAAACTCAACAGGCTCATAAAGTTTAAGGGAAGGGTTCATATTTTCCCTCATTGTATACAGACACGGGCTCATATCGCACAGAACCGGATATTCTCCGTTTCTGCTTGCTTTCATTAAGGCAGCTTCCAATTCACCCGATTTTTTCTCTCCTGCTTCCTTGTATCCTTTGCTTAAAAATGCCATTCCGCAGCAGAGATTATTCATTTTTTCAGGATAAATAACCTGATAACCGCCTTTGTGAAGAAGTTGCACCAATTTTTCTGATAACTGTTTCTCTTTTCGGTAATCTTTTGATACTCCCATTGAACGGTTAATGCAGGATGGGAAATATACCACTCTGCGCAGTTTTGAAGTCTTAATATCAACTTCCGGTTTAATACGTCTTGACCCCTTTGGCATATATGGGTTCCAGACAGGTATCTTGTTCGCTGTTATTTTACGAAGACCGGCAGATATACTTTTCATAATAGAAGTGCCCAGTAATGAATGAATTGCACTGACAAGAGAGAGTGACATCCGTGCCATTGCTGTAACCCGGTTCATATGGTTGGCTATACTCATTGCTCCCTTACTTGCAGATCTGTCATTTTCAGCACGGAGATTCTTGATAAGTTTTCCCGTATCTATTTTAACCGGGCAGGTAAGGGCACATAAACCGTCAGTTGCACAGGTCTCATTCCCGTTGTACTCAAATGACTTTGCCAGTGACGCTGCAATATGAGGTTCATGACCGCTTTTTGAAAGCGATTTAATTTCCCTGTGAATCACGATCCGCTGCCTGGGTGTAAGCGTCATATCAGCCGAAACACATGAAGGCTCACAAAAACCACATTCAGTGCATTTATCAATAATCTCACTGGCTGCCGGAATAGGTTTCAGGTTCTTTAGATGGACCTCCTTGTCATCATTCAGTATTACACCCGGATTAAGGATATTTAAAGGATCAAATATTTGTTTGATCTCCTGCATCAGTTTGTAGGCCTCTTTTCCCCATTCCATTTCAACATAAGGGGCCATATTCCGTCCGGTACCATGTTCAGCTTTAAGCGATCCGTCATATTTATTAACAACCAGAGCAGACACTTCAGACATTAGTTTCGCATACCGGTCCACTTCTTCCCGCGAGTTAAAATCCTGGGTGAAAACAAAATGCAGGTTTCCTTCGAGTGCATGACCGAAGATCACAGCTTCATCGTACCTGAATTTTTGAAGGAGGTTCTGAAGATCGAGTGTGGCTTCTGCTAAAGATTCTAAGGGAAAAGCAACATCTTCTATGATTACTGTTGTCCCGGTTTTTCGCATAGCGCCGACAGAAGGAAAAAGTCCCTTCCGTATTTTCCAAAGTTGCTCATATTCTGAGGGTATACCGGTAAATGTAACAGCTCTTTCAACAGGAATGGTTTTTATGGAATTCTTTAATATTTCAATATTCCTGTTCACTTCAATTTTATTTTCACCTACAGTTTCAACCAGTAAAGCACAAACATTCTTATGAAGGCTTTTCAGAAATTCAGGAATACCTTTCTCGTTTTCAACCGAGCGTAACCCTGAACGGTCAATTAGTTCAACTGCTGAAACGGGATTGGATTTCAGGATTAAAACAGCCTTACATGCTGTTTCAGTATCTGGGAAAATCATGAGCGAACTTGCCTTGAAATGATGTTCGACAACCGTTTTATAATTAATTTCCGATATGAATCCCAATGTACCCTCTGACCCAATCATCAGATGTTCAATTATATCGAAGGGATCAGAATAGTCAATAAGAGCATTAAGGCTGTAACCTGTAGTGTTCTTCATTTTGTACTTCTTCCTTATTTTTTCTGTCAGGGGAATATTTTCAACAGCCGATTTTGCCAGGTGTTCAATATCTGAAATAAGCTTTGGATGTGATTGCCTGAATAAATTCTTGTTTGACTCATCTCTAGTTTCAAGTATGGTACCATCAGCTATAATGATTCTTAATCCGGCTACAGTTTTATATGAATTTTCAGCTGTACCGCAACACATACCGCTGGCATTATTAGCTGCAATTCCGCCGATCATAGCAGCATTTATGGATGCCGGATCAGGACCAATCTTCCGGCCATACGGCGCCAGAAGTGAGTTGACGCGTCCACCTGTTAATCCGGGTTGGAGCCTGATTTCAGAACCATTTTCATTAATGTGGAATTTTTTCCAGTGGCTGCCGGCAATCAGTAACACAGAATCGGTTATTGCCTGTCCGGAAAGGCTTGTACCTGCAGCGCGGAAGGTTACCGGAATTGTTAATTCAGAGCATATTTTCAGGATAAGGGAAACTTCCAATTCATCCTTTGCTATTATCACCATTTTGGGAATGAGTCTGTAAAAGCTTGCATCGGTACCGTATGCCAGGGTATATAGAGGGTCATGAAAAATCCTGCTCTTGTCGATTGTTACAACAAGGCGTTCATAGAGGATTTTGTATTTTCCGGTTAACATTGTGCCAAAAAAAATTAAGCATAAAGGAACTCAAATGATTTCACAAAGCGACTCAAAGGTTATTATTTTCACTGAATACAGATATCAGTTATCTCTGATTTGAGTAAATAATCTCAATAAAGACCTGTCCCTGAAAAAGGTCTGTTGGGAATGCAAAGTTTTATACAAAGAATGCAATAAAAAGCAAACTTCTTTAACTTGTTCTTTTTAATTATAGTAGTATTTTTGGATCCTATATTATTGATACCAATAAATGGATATCCTCTTTACAGATGCTCTGAAACTCGGAAGGCCAAATGCTTTCAACGTAATGGTAAAACCCACAGGGCCAATATGTAATTTAAATTGCACTTATTGCTACTACCTGGAAAAAAAGAAGCTTTTTCCAGGGAAGAACAACTTCAGGTTAGGGGAGGAGCTTCTTGGGAATTTCATTAAACAGTACATCGGAACACAGCAGGTGCCTCTTGTAACATTCACCTGGCAGGGAGGCGAACCTACACTTCTGGGAATCGATTATTTCAAAAAAGTTATTGAGCTTGAGAAGAAATATTCCGACGGGAAGACTATTGAGAACGCTTTTCAGACAAATGGTACGCGACTTAACGACGAATGGTGTAAATTCTTTGCAGATAATAATATGCTTGTAGGTATATCAATTGATGGTGAAGAACATAACCACGACCATTACAGGAGGACAAATTCGGGTGGATCAACCTTTAAAAAGGCAATGAAGGGTATTGAATTACTGCATAAGCATAAGGTTGAATTCAACACTCTGAGTTGTGTTAACAGCTATAATGTACATTATGCATCTGAAACGTTCAGGTTCCTGAAAAGGATTGGCAGCGGATTTATACAGTTTCTGCCGGTTGTTGAAAGAGTTGCGAACCGGATGGAAGAGAGAAGTTTAAACCTGGTGAATCCTGACTATGGCCCTGATGCTTCGGTAACAGACTGGTCGGTCGGTGCAAAAGATTTCGGTAAATTCCTGATTACAATTTTTAATGAATGGGTACGTAAAGATGTCGGGAAATATTATGTTCAGATTTTTGATACAACCCTGGCTAATTCTGTCGGCGAGATGCCTGGGCTATGTGTTTTCTCAGAGACATGCGGAGACGGACTTGTAATGGAGCATAACGGAGATCTTTTCTCCTGCGATCATTATGTTTATCCGGAATATTTTCTCGGGAACATTACTGAGACACCAATGATTGATATGGTGAAATCGCAGCGACAGTTTGACTTTGGCATTGATAAGCGTAATAAACTACCGGGATATTGCCTGCATTGTGATGTCAGATATGCCTGCCATGGTGAATGTCCAAAGCACAGGTTTATCAATACCCCCGATGGTAAACCAGGTTTAAACTATCTGTGCGAGGGTTATAAGATGTTTTTCCATCATGTGGAACCATATATGGAATACATGGCAAAAGAGCTCAGGAATAAAAGGCCTCCTGCGAATGTAATGAACTGGATCAGGAACAAGGAT
>JANYJP010000115.1 GCA_025358455.1 Bacteroidales bacterium | reverse complement strand
CTGCGCCCTTCCGCTGCACGGAACTGCGTCGCTTCGCTCCTTGTGTGCTTCTTTACTTTTGTCTCAGGCGAAGTCGCGACTTCGCCCTACATGACTTTTGTTTTGTGCCTTCCTGCCTACCGGCAGGCAGGTTGTCTTTCTACTACTTCCTACTTATTACTTCTTCTTGTCTCTCAGTCTCTTCGTCCCTAAGTCTCTTCTTGCCCTTCGCCCTATTTAAACCCTATTTTAGGGCGGTTTTGCTTTCCCAATTCCTGAATTTTTGTTTGTTCAAACTGTTTTAAATATTCAAAAATCAGTAAGAATTTATCATCATATTCTCCCATCTTTCTATCTATATCTGATTGCCATTTAACCATATCTTTAAAACTCAACATCATTTTGCGTAATTTTACAAAAGTTCGCATAATGGCAATATTAACATTTACAGCTGTAAGAGTTTTTAAGACACTAGACAGCATAGCGACACCCGGCTCAGTAAATGCATATGGAACAGCTCCTCCAAGCTGTCCTTTTGATGGTATCACATTTTGTGACACCAGGTTATTTATCTCATCCTCATCAAGTTCAAATATAAAGTCGGAGGGGAATCTTTCAATATTGCGTTTAACTGCCTGCTTTAATGATCGTGTTTCTATACCATACAATTCTGCCAGGTGAAAGTCAAGCATAATTTTTTCCTGACGTATAACCATAATACGGCTTTCAATACGTTCGGTAGGAATCAGTGTTTCGCTATTTAACTTTTTGTTCATAATTCTTGTTCCTGATGACCTAATTTTTGTCTTGTTTTTCTACCTTCTACCTACTTCTTACTACCTACTTTCTTCTTACCCTTAGCCCCGCGCTCTGAGCCCTGCGCTTCTTCACTTTTGTCTTGTGACTTTTGTCTTTTGTCTTTCCTTCCTCTCTACGCTTCTTTACACTTTTGTCTCAGAAAAATATCAGACGAAGTTTTCTTCAATGATCTGATCAAATCATTTTCATTTAGCAGTTTCAATTGTTTTTCCGATATTTCCGATAATAGTTTAAACCTTTCACTTTTAGTAACATTCTGTTTTAACAAAAGTGAATTCAAGTTCTCTAGGTTTGAAAGAACAACTAACTCATTTATGCTTGAAAAATCTCTGATATTTAAATTTTGTGAAGCTTTTTCAGGATTTGCATCCCGCCAGTCTTTGGCGGTGCATTTAAATAACGCCGCATTAATTAAGTCTGCTTCTTCAGCATATATTAACCATTCGCTGTACTTATCGTAATTCTTTTTAGGTAAAATGTATTCTTTTACAGCATCGGTATGTATCAGATAGTTTGTTTTTGATAAAATTCGCTTCACATTCCATTCAAGATTATATGAATTGTTTTCGATTTCCTTTAATCTCTGAAACTCTTTTATTAACAGCAGTTTAAATATTGGACTTATCCATGCTCCAAATTCGAATGCAAGATCTTTATGCGCATAGGTCCCGCCATAACGACCAGATTTTGAAACAATACCAATTGCATTTGTTGCTTCGATCCACTTTTTAGGGGTAAGGTTAAAATTATTTAATCCCGCCTGTTTTCTAAAGGTGTCGAATTCGACATGTTTAAAAGATGGATTATGAAGAGTTTCCCATAGTCCGATAAATTCAACAGTATTACGATTACGCATCCAGTTTCGTATATGATCGTTACCCTCATCGCCTCTTACCATATCAGTCAGACAAATAAAATCCTGTTCATCATTCTGAACAATAGTGATAATTTTATTGTCAACTTCAATTTTAGCGCTTCTGTTCATCGTTTCACTTTTTCTGTCGCAGCTTATCTTTACTTTTGTCTTTTGCCTTCCTGCCTACCGGCAGGCAGGTTGTCTTTTGTCTTTTCTTCTCTCTCTCCGCTCCACGCTCTACGCTTCTTTTCACTTTTGTCTTTTGTCTTATATTATTAACCCTGTTTTTAATATTTCCTTTAAAAACCCGCTTTCATCTTTATTTTTTTCAACCAGGATAGGTTCAATTCTGTCATCAATTTCTCTTCGTAATTTCCATAATAAAGGGGCATATGAAAAAAAGTCTTGTGTTATTGAATTAACAACGATTGCAACATCAATATCACTGTCATCTTTTTGATTGCCTTTTGCATACGAACCGAAAAGTATCATGCTTTCAATCTCGAAATGCTTTGATACCAATAGTTTATACTTTGACACGATGCTTATAACTTCGTTTTTATCCATGAGTGTAATTCTTTAGTATTTTTAAGTATTTCTTCACATTTTGCCTTAGTCAAACCCTTCATTAATTTCTCTTTATGGGAGGGGTATCGCGCTTCAATATTAAGAGGTTCCAGGATGTCAATGAAATCTTTAAATTCATCAGGAAGAGACGCATATATTCCGGCCTTTTTAGCAATGTATGAGAGGCTGTGAGTAAAGGGCGCCGGCTCCGAATTATTCAGATTAAAATATGCTTTAAGTATTTTTTCTATTGTCTGATGGCACATAAAACCCACATAAAGATATCTGCCACTCTTTTGCATAGCGACAGCTGTGGTATAATCATAATCGGATAAATCGAGCCAATATTTTACTTTTTCATTCATTTAATACCATTTTAAATATTTATGCATAAGTCTTTTCTCTATGTTCTTTTGTCATTTTACTATTGTCTTTTATCTTAATTTCCTATCTACTTCTTACTTCTTATTACTTACTTCCTACGAGCCGTGCGTCGTTTGTCGTTTGTCGTTTGTCGTATGTCGTTTGTCTTTTGTCTTACTACCTACTGCTTACTACCTACTACTTACTTTCTTGCCCAATGCTCTGTGCTCTGAGCTCCGTGCTTCCTCACTTTTGTCTTTCTACCTACTACTTACTACTTACTTTGTTCCCGTCCACCTCTCTGAGCTCTTTGCCTTTCATTAACTTCCCAATTTCCTCCTTTATCTGGCCCTATACGTTTGATGACATTTTGTTTTTTCAATAATTCCAGATCTCTAAT
>JANYJP010000099.1 GCA_025358455.1 Bacteroidales bacterium | reverse complement strand
GTTCACAATAATCATAAATGCTACGGTCAGTCCCCTGAAGATATCAAGAGAAACCAATCTGCCACTGCTTTTTGCCATAGATGATCTTAATAAGAATTATGTAAAAATAGTAAATAATAATAATCCACAACAGTTGTTTACGGTTCGCAGTAAAGAAAAGAGGCTGCCTGCAATTGAGACAGCCTCATAATAAAATTTTTATTGTTTAATTTTTATATTGTTACCAACCCGGGCTTTGTGTCAATGTATAACCTTTGTCTTTATACTGGTTAATCTGAGTATTACCAACTGGCGCTAAATAAACTCGTTCAGTAAAAGGATCCCGGTTAGAAATGTTTTCAGGAACATAGTACCCGACCATAGCAGTTCCGTTTGTACCGGAATAGGTAACTATTGTACCATCTGCTTGTTTAACCTTCAGTTTACCAACTTTTGCTGTAATTAACCATTCAGGAAATTCAGTCTGAAAGTTAGTCCATAAGCCAAGAAGATTATCAGGATGAACAGTGCCATCCATATAATTAATTTTCTTCCAGCGTTTAAGGTCCAATAGACGAGAGTACTCAAAAACAAACTCCATTCTGCGTTCGCGGCGTATTTCCCATATTAATGCAGGGACATCAGCGTCACGGTCAGGATCATCAGGAAGGTTAGCCAAAGATAAAGCTGCCGTCTTTGTAATCCCTTTAGTTATGGCAGTTGCATCTAATGGACGTTTACGAATCGCATTGACAGATACATCCAAATCTGCCTGAATTACAGCAACGCTACCCATCGTAGCTAATTCTGCTTTTGCCTCTATCCAGTTCAAAACAACTTCTGCCAAGCGCATTACAGGGGCATCATTAGTATTGGTGTTACCATTATATAGTGAGGGGTAGGTTTTTCCGTAGTAGGTTGGGCCCACCCTGTCAATAAACTTATCGGCATAAAGTAAAGTAGCAGATTCCTTCTTTGGGGCATCCCAGAATGTAGCTTCAAAACGTGGGTCCCGTGTTGCCACCATTTTCTTAATATCCAGATTGCTTGCATTTGCAACTGCAGATAATTTATAAGGTTTGCCATCAATACATAAAAATGCTTTTGCAAGAGCTAAATTTGGCGCAGGTCCTTGACTTTCAGTCGTATTTGAATATGAACCAACATGGTGAGTGACACCTATAGCGGCATCATAGGCTCTAAACAGAATCACTTCTTTGTTAGCTGTCAAATCTTCTGATCCAAACAATGAGCGAAAATCGCTTGTGAATGAATATTTACCCGATTGCATAACTAAGTCTCCGGCCCTCACTGCCAATTCAAGATATTGCTTGGCTTTTTCCTGATTATTTAGTTGGTATTTTTGCCAGGTACCTTCAAACAGCATGAATCTTGAAATAAAGCTGGCTGCAATATATTTGTTCAGATATTGAGCTGAGCCATCTGATATTCTAATATTGTCTAAAACATATACAAAGTCATCATACACTTTATCCATTATGAGAGTCCTGTTGTCTCTGTCCTTGTACAATTTATCTATTTCCGCGTCTTTGACTACTTTGTCATAATAGGGCACATCTCCGAACACGCTAACCAACCGGCTGTACTCATATCCTCTGAAAAAGCGGGCCACTGCACTCCAATGCTGATAAACAGTTGGTGTAAGGTATTTATCTTTCATAGCATCTATTCGCTCAAGAAATAAATTTGATTTACGTACCCAGGCGTAATTCCAGGAAGGGCCGGCATAAGAGAGTAACCAGTTTCCATCTGCCTCAGAATTAACTGCTCGTGACTCCGGAGCCTGAGTTTCAAAACCACCTTGTTTCCCTGAAGATGTAAAGTCGTCAGAAAAATAATAACCGCGCAGAGGAGCATAGTCTATACCCCAGGTTGAATTATACCCTACAAAGTAGTTTGGATAAAAACCGTTCGCAAACAAACGAAGATTATTTTCGGATGTCCAGTAGTTTTCGTCGTTCATAGTAGTTAATGATTGCCTGTCAAGAAATTTTTCACAACTGGTAATCACAAGAGCAACTACAGATAACATTATAATCAATTTTTTTCTCATAATTCCTGAATTTTAGAAGTTTAACTGAATGCCACCTGATACACTCTTGAAAGTCGGTACACCAACACCCGTACGACTCAGATTATAGTTACTGGTATTCCACATTGAATAGCCCTCAATTTCCTCAGGGTCAATAGGAAGCGTACCAAGATGGTCAAATGTGAAGAAATTTTCCATGGCTATATAAACACGCAATTTACTGACCATTAGTTTCTTTGTCAAAACCACGGGTAAAGTATAACCCAATGTAATATTCTTAAACCTGAGGTATGCCATATTCAGCAAATATCTTGACTGAGGTACCATGTTTAAAGTATTATTACTTGCGGCAAGATTGTAAGGAGCCGGATAAAATGCATTTGTTCTGTCAGCTCTCCAGAAATTGGCTGCAAAAGCTTCCGGAATAGCTCCATCTGCTGAGTTATAGCCAGGAATAGCCAGGAAGCCATCTCCCCAAACCTCACGTTTACCAACACCTTGCATGAAGACTGACAGATCAAATCCCTTAAAATAGAGATCGGTTCGGAAACCGTATATATAACGCGGAGTTGAATTTCCAATAATTTTTAAATCGCCATAATCCGGATTTCCATCGGCATTCTGAACTAGCCGGTTACCAGGATTAATGACACCGTCTCCATTTACATCCCGAAATTTTACGTCACCCGGGCCGAATCTAAAGTTCCCTGCCTGCAATCTTCCCTGAGTTGCTGCATCAGGATCAGCTAAAAGGTTTATTGTGTATAATCCATCCGCTGTAAGTCCGGTAATTAATTTGCCATTATCATCATATTGAAAATCATCAGTTTGGTATAATCTGTCTGTTTCATAACCCCATATTTCGCCATAATTTTTACCAACGTACCAGGAATCAATACTTTTAGTTGACCCGTATTTTGTAATCGTTGTAATAGCATTGCTAAAAGTTGCAGTTAAATTAATGCCTAACCCATTATTGAATTGATGATTATAATCTATCTGTATTTCAATCCCTTTTGTATTTAATGATCCAAAGTTACTTTGCGGGGCTCCTGCGCCAAAAGTTGTTGGTATTCCTTCCTGTGGCACTATCATGTTTTTGGTATCACGTTGAAACCAGTCAAGCGTAATTCCTAAATTACTATTCAGAAAACGCGCATCAATTCCGTAGTCAAGAGTAGTTATATCCTGCCATGTAACGGATGATGAGACCGCAGTAGGAGTACTAAACTGGTACAATTTAGCACCTGAAAGTAACCAGGCATTTTGTGAACCTGACATGGTTGGGATATAAAGAGAGTTAGACACAGATTGGTCGCCGATAGTTCCCCAGGAACCACGAAGTTTTAATGCGCTAAGAGCAGGTTTTGCCCATTCCATCCAGGATTCTTCATTGACACGCCAGCCGGCAGAGAATGAAGGGAACCAACGCCACTTAAGATCTGTGGGAAATTTTGAGGTCCCATCGTATCTTAGATTTCCTTCTAATAAATATATCTCTTTATAATTGTAGTTTACACGTCCATAGTAACCTAATTGAGATTCCCAATATTCACCACCGCTGGTTGTCTGGGTACCAGTTGCCAGGTCAAATTGAGGATTTGTATAATCAATTAACTGGGTAGTTTGGGACCAGTTGTAAGCGTACGCATAACCTGTTTTGTTAATTCCCACCATGTATTTTAATTTATGTGCCTCATTAATATTCATCTCATATGTGCTGTTCAGGTTTAATGTATTCCACTGATCATTTTTAACATATCGATAAACGTGGTCAGGATTTGAGCCAACACCCGTATAAGTCCACATATTTAATTGATAAGCCGGCATTGCTCCCGGATCATCAGAGGGTACAACCAGACCTAAATCGTTCATATAAATTCTGTTTCCGGCGAGGTCATTTTTAATAACCGGAGCCGACCAGCTGTCGCGAGCTGTGAAACGCGTACCGGGTCTTTTAGTAGTATACTCCTGATTGGCGTGTGTATAGTCAAAATTTATATTCCAGCCTTTTAGAGGGGTAAATAATAAACCCCCGTTAAGACTCATATAATTATATTCCTGGAAAGCTGTATTAGACTGCGCCAATTCTGATGCCGGGCTTCTTATCGGATCTCCATCTTCAGTAGTCATTGGATAGGTAGGCCCCCAGCGATAAAGATACAACCATGGGTCTGCAGTTGTAGAGTTAGTCGCATAAGGATATCTTTTAACACGTTTAGAATACATAGCTCCGGTATAAATTCTAAGTTTATCTGTAATATTTGTACCAATACGAACTGATCCGTTATAACGCTTAAAATCATCAAATTTTGCAGGTTTGCTGATACCTGACTGATCTAAATATCCAAAACTAAGA
>JANYJP010000094.1 GCA_025358455.1 Bacteroidales bacterium | reverse complement strand
ACCCGGGAGAGTACAAACCATAAACGTGATACATAGACAATAAGAATGCAGCGAACTATTGTGGGTTGTACTGGAATCGAACCATCCGCCAGCTGGCGGACCTACCTTGTCAAGGTAATTAAGAGGGGGAATTAGGGATAAATGTTTTTATGAATAATCTCCCCTGGGCAGATTTGAGTTGTTTCTCCCTTCGCAAAGCAAAACTTTTGTTGGGGCATTCTTCTGAGTAAATAAGGATCCAGGGCTTAAATCTTGAGGTATAGCCATTGCTTATTGGATTATTATGCAAGAAAATCCGTTTCTCAATGTCAGAGGTGAATCCAATATATATCTTATTGAACCCGGGAGAGTACAAACCATAAACGTGATACATAGACAATAAGAATGCAGCGAACTATTGTGGGTTGTACTGGAATCGAACCAGTGACCCCTACCCTGTCAAGGTAATGCTCTAAACCAACTGAGCTAACAACCCCATGTCGTAAAAATAGTAATTTTCTGTTTAGTTAATGATTCTGTTCTTTAAAAAAGTTCTATTTTAGCTCTATCCTGTCCGGCCCTGTGTATTATAATGATATTTTCATAAATTTGAGGAAATCCTACAGCAGTAAAAAGTAACACTTCAATACATTAAACTACATGAAATCAAAATCCGGCATTAATTCGATTCATATCTACCTTCTTGTAATTGTCCGAATAGCTATCGGTTGGCATTTTCTTTATGAGGGGGTAACAAAAATAATTGCAGGAAACTGGAGTTCAGCAGCTTACCTTGCAGGCTCGAAATGGATTTTTGCTCCTGTTTTTCATTGGATGGCAGGAAATGCCGGCATCATATCAGTGGTAGATTTTCTGAATATTTGGGGAATGACTCTTGTCGGACTCGGGCTGATATTAGGATTGTTCTCAAAATGGGCCAGTGCCGGTGGTGCGTTATTGCTTCTGTTCTATTTTGTTGCGTATCCTCCGATTCCGGGATATATGATGAGTGTTCCGGTTGAGGGAAGCTATCTCTGGGTAAATAAAACTTTTATAGAGCTTCTTGTGCTGGTAGCATTTATTTTTCTTTCACCTGATTACCTTTTTGGTCTCGACAGGCTCTATTGCAAATGGAACGACGAAAAAGCCAGAAAACCTGTTGCTGATCTGCCATCTGACAATAAAAATGGTCTTGAGCGGCGCGAAGCGATAAGAAATCTGATCGCTGTTCCTGCCATAGGTGCTTTTGCATATGCTCTTTACAGAAAGAAGAAGTGGGATAGTTATGAAGAAAAACTTCTGAAAATTGAAGGAATGGATGCCAACTCAGGAGCAACTCTGCTTAAGTTCAACTACTCTTCTTTAAAAGACCTGAAAGGTCAGGTTCCCAAAGGAGTTATAAAATATACTGATAAGAACGGCAATCCGGCACAATTCGAACTCAGCAGGCTTATCATGGGGGGAAACCTTATCGGCGGATGGGCACATGCCCGCGACCTGATCTATGTTTCTAAGCTGGTAAAAACATATCACACCGACGAAAAAGTAATGCAGACACTGGCGCTGGGAGAAAAATGTGGTATGAATGCCATCATATCAAATCCGCAGATGGGAAGAATATTTCAAAAATATAAGCATGAATTTCACAGCAACATGAAGTTTATTTCTGATTGCGGCATCGGTCTCGATTTTCAGAAAGGAATAGCAATGTCGCTGGCAGCCGGTTTAGATGCTCTTTATTGTCAGGGTGAAATTACTGACCGGTGGACAAGTGAGCAATACGACGATGGTACGGGTAAAACAGTAGCTCAACGTATGGATCTGATACGAAAAGGACTTGAAGAAATACGAAGCCATGGAAAGCCAGCCGGAATTGGAGCACATAGAATTGAAGCTATTAAAGTTTGCGTTGAGCATGGACTAAAGCCTGATTTCTGGGTAAAAACGGTTCACAGCCATGATTACTGGTCAGCGCAGAATGCAGGTCCCTGGAAAGATAATCTGTTTGATTTCGATCCTGCAGAGACTATCAGGTTCATGGCTACGCTTAAAGAACCATGGATCGGATTCAAAGTACTGGCAGCAGGAGCAATTGCGCCTGAAGTCGGATTAAAATATGCTTATTCAAATGGTGCGGACTTTGTCTGTCTGGGAATGTACGACTTCCAGATAGTTGAAGATGTTAATATTGCACTTGAAGCATTCGCAAAAGCAAAAGAACGTCCAAGACCATGGATGGCATAATGAACTGCTTTTACGAAAAATCGAAGCCCGAAATATAAGAAGGAGCATTATAAAATGCCTCCTTTTCCTGTTCAGAAAAATTAATGAACCTTGTATATACCAGGCCAGGCTTAGCATTCAACATTCTGTTTAATGCACCCATTTTTACTCCGGTCCTGATATTATCATAAAGCAAACTCCTGTCGTCGAGCCATGTAAGACCTGTATGAAATCCTTCGGCAGCACATGCCGATTCAAACAGTTTTCCAAGTAATTTCTCCCTCCCGGGCTTACAATAAATGGCATCAAAAACCAGGTATCTGAATTCCCCGGGGCGGAATAATCTCCGGAAATATGGTGCTTTGGGAAGAACGCTCATCATTACCCAGCCCCAGATTCCCGGAACATCGTATACTTTGTAAACAGATGGAATTGCACTGACACCTGCTACGATCTCATCTCCCTCTTTTAATATGTAATATTTGTTTCCGTAAAATGTATGTTCTGTACTGAAAAAGGAATAGTCTCTGTAATATCCCAGCAAAAGAGATTCCATCTTTACCTTTTCATCTTCTCTTAACTTAACTACGCGCGAGTCGGCTTTTGGAGAAAACCTGCTGAAAGCAACCGTCAGGAATGATCTGATATATTCATAACCTGCCTGATACACCAGGTTTTTGGACCTCTCGTTCATGCTTTCCACAAAGGCATACATTATATGCTTATCTCCCTCAATCACATCAGTGAGTTCAAGCAGATGAGGTTTGCTGAATATCTCCAGTGTTTTTTGTTTAAAATTGTCATCATTTTCAGGCTTGATCAAAGCTTTCCTTCGCCTTCTCCAATTTAGGTCAGACTGGTAAGTAGACTGAAATGCAAGGTACCTGAGGTAAGAAGTAGGATATCTAAGATTGCCCTGTCCGGATACCCGGAAACAGGATCCTACAGTTCCCATTATATGATTTTTTTTATACAGAGAAACAAATCTTATCTGGTTTTGATAGGCGGCGATACGTGGAGCAATATTCTGCAATGAAAACCTTAAACCACCCTCAGAGCCCTGAACCGCATGATTAAGAATATCTAACATCTCATCATTTGCATGGTCAGAAACTCTTACCTCCAACCCTTTATATTCAAATACATTCTTTTCAAACATAAGTCCTTCACAAATAAGCTGCAAGATATAAAAAAAGGCTGTAAAGGCTATAAAAGCTGTATAGGTGAAAGGTTGTAATGGTTGTAACGCACCTATAGTATTTATGGCCTTGTCAGGAGAATGTAGCTAACAGGGCAGCTGAAATTAATAGATCTTCCGGATTTGTAATCTTTATATTTTCACGGTTACCTTCGATAAGATTTATCTTTTCCCCGGTTTTTTCAAGAACAGTTGCATCATCTGTAAACTCATTGCTATATTCCTGAAGATAGGCTTTTTTAATAAGATCCGCATTAAATACCTGAGGTGTCTGAATCTGTTTAACGTGGAACCGGTCAACGGGAGTACTTCCCTCTTCGTTTAGAATTCTTAATGATTCAGTTGGAGATATTGCAGGAATTGCGTTTCCGAGTTTTTCGGCTGTCTCGAAGCACCTTTTTATTGTATCAATACTTACGAAAGGTCTGACGCCATCGTGAATAGCCACCATTCCGGAAGTATTTACAAACCTGAGTCCGTTCCTGACTGATAAGAATCTGGACGAACCGCCTTTAACAAGGGTTTGAGGAATTTTAAAAGCATGTCTCTCCTGTAATTCGATCCAGTGTCTGAGCTGGTTTTCAGGAAGAACAGTTATTATTTCAATTGAATTATTGAAAGATCTGAATCTTTCAATTGTGTGCATAAGTACTGGCCTTCCAGCCAGTTCAAGAAATTGTTTGGGAACTTCTGACCCCATCCGTTTCCCGTTTCCCCCTGCAACTATTACAACATATAACTGCATAATAATGAGTGTTATTGTTGTGTTTTTCCCTTAAGGGTAAGTTATTCTTTTGTATATAAAAATCTTTTGATACTCCTCTTCGGTGTTTTGGCAAATTCTTCGCGATGAATTCTGAATTTGCTTACAGACATGAATTCAGGAAGCCTGTCATTGACCTCTTTCCTCGTTACTTCAAGAATAGCTATGAGCTGTTCTTCAGATACATTATCGCGCTTCATCATTTCAGCATCCGGATATATCAGTGCGATAAGCTTATTGTCTGCTGAAATGACTACTGATTCGACAATATAATTTTTATTATTTATAACAGCTTCAATTTCTTCAGGATAAATATTTTGACCTGATGATCCGAGTATCATTGACTTACTTCGTCCCTTAATGAAAACATTTCCTTCTTTATCAATCAACCCAAGGTCGCCTGTATGCATCCAACCCTCATTATCTATCATTTCTGCGGTTGCTTTTTCATTCTTGTAATAGCCAGTCATTACATTTTCACCACGAAGAATAATTTCGCCGACAATATTTTCCGGATCAGGGGAATCAATTTTTACTTCAAGCGTATCAACAGCTCTTCCGGAGGAGCCTAGTTTTGTCGTGTCCCATGAAGCATAGCTGATAAGTGGTCCGCATTCTGTCATTCCATAACCCATGGAAAACCGGAATCCGATCTTGTTAAAAAACTTTTCTGCATCAGGATTAAAAGCTGCACCACCGATAACCAGCTCATGGAATTTGCCTCCGAATGTTTCTATGAGCTTGTCTCTTATTTTCTTATGAAGTATAATATTCACTCCTGGAATAGCAAGCAGGATTTTCATATGAGGTTTGCTTATAACCGGAAGAAGTTGTTTTTTGAAAATCTTTTCAATAACAAGGGGCACCGACAGAATCAATCTTGGTTTTATCTCCTTGAATGCCTGAATAATAATCTGTGGTGAAGGGGTTTTTGAAAGAATGGTAATGTGACAACCGATAGAGAAAGGGAAGAGGAATTCAAATGCACATCCAAAAGTGTGGGCCAATGGAAGGAATGAAACAAGAGGATCGCCTGGTTTCAGTGGCATGTTATTCTGGGCGTAACGTATATTAGCTGCAAGGTTGTTATGGGTAATCATAACTCCCTTTGAGAAACCTGTTGTACCGGAAGTGTAACTGATTACAGCCAGTTCGTTATTTGAGATATCAGAAAACTTAATATCCTTTTTATTCAGATGTGGATAAGCTTTGGAATATTTTTCATCCAAAGAAGAGAAAGCTTCCTTTACTTTAGAATTTACTGAAGTTATCAAACGGAAGTCATCAACTGAAAAAACTCCTGTAATTTCAGGTGTCCTGGTAATATCCAGCGCATCATTTATTTTATCATCAACGAAAAGAAGCTTTGAGTCGGAATGGTTAATGATGTTAGTAAGATCTTCGGGTTTGAAATCCGGTAGTATCGGAACAATTACTGCACCATAGGCAACTGTTGCCAGGTAAATGACACACCAATTGGCAGAGTTCCGGCCTAAAAGAGCTATTTTATCCCCCTGGGCAATTCCAGATCCTTTAAACAGGATATGAAGTTTCAGCATCTTTTCGGCAATCTCCTTATAAGAATATCCTTTTTCCTTATAATTCGACAAAGCTTCAATCTCCCAATTCTGGCTGATGCTTTGTTCAATATACCCTATTAATCGTTCCGGAATCATAAATTTTGGATTTTTAAATTACATGTAAAGTTACAATATGATTAGCAACTACAGACTCAATGATCCATGTTTTTCAAACAGTAACGACATGGTGTAATTGTACAATTAAATGAAAAACATTAAAAGAATTACCACTATTGAAAGAACATTGACGACAGTAAAAAAGTAATTATATCCTTCTCTTTTCTTGCTGAATTGTCCCAGTTTCCGGGCGAAGATGCCTATAGTGGGAACAAAAAGGACAATGAGAAAAGCAAAAAACTCAATTCCGTAAAACACGGTTTCGAGGCCGCCTCTTACAAGAGCTGAAAGATAAATAATGATCAGCAGCACCAGAAGATAAACCAGGTAGCTGATTTTCAGAAGGAGGGTGGATAATAATCTGCGTTTATGTAACTGGTGTGGTTTCAGGTAGGCATAGGCAAGAGCAAAAACAATTATAATAAAAATAGCTCCAAGAATATGATTAAGAATATCTCCAAAGTTGGGCATTTCTTAAGATATTAATTTGTAATCATTATTCCTTTATCGACCATACCAGGGAGCTTGCTCCTAAAACTGCCGCATTCTGGGTGCTTAGCTCAGAGGCCAGAAGTTTTACTTTTCCTTTGTAAATACTTAGCAGATTTTCCTCCATATATTCTTTAGCAGGTTCAAAAATCAGGTCTTTCGCGAGTGCAAGTCCGCCAAACAGAAAAATTGCTTCAGGATTGGTATGGGCCACAACATCTGCAAGTTTGAAGCCGAGCATTCTTCCTGTGTGTGTAAATGCTCTCTTGGCAATATAATCTCCTCTTTTTGCTGCAGCGTGAATCAATTCTGCATCAAGTTCGTCAAAACTGTACTTTCTCAATTCACTTGGCTCCATACTGTCAGCCATTATTTTCAGAAGTGACCTTTTAAGTCCGGTTGCTGACACATAAGTTTCAAGACAGCCTTTTCTCCCACAACCGCAATCGCGGTTAGAAGGCCCTGGCCGAATTGCTGTATGACCTATTTCTCCGGCAAAACCGTCATGTCCATATACAAGTTTACCGTCAATAACAAACCCACTCCCAAGTCCTGTTCCCAGCGTAATTACCACAAAATTTTTCATCCCTTTTGCTCCACCATAAACCATCTCTCCTACAG
The DNA here is from genome assembly GCA_025358455.1 of Bacteroidales bacterium. Lineage (GTDB taxonomy): Bacteria > Bacteroidota > Bacteroidia > Bacteroidales > VadinHA17 > LD21. Next base: position 11,140 of record JANYJP010000094.1, on the reverse strand, counting down.
CTGCTGCATTAGCATCATTAGTTACCAATACAGGAAGATTCGTATGTCTGTTAAAAATTTCTGCAAGAGGAACTATCCCTTTCCATGGAAGTCCGGCAGCATGTTCTATTGTTCCTTTATTTATATTTCCCATTGGCGCACCGATACCGTAACCAATCATTTCGAAGCTGTTCCCGATCTTTTGGCTGGCCACCATTATTTTTTCATACAATGCAGCCACAAAGACCTCAATTTCATCATACTGAGAGGTTTTTATCCGGTCTTCGATAAGAATATTTCCTTCCCTGTCAACAAAACCGAATACAGTATTTGTTCCGCCCAGATCAATACCAACAGCCAATTCTTTCTTTGCCATAATTTTGAAATAATAACATTTTGTACATGTAAATATAGCATTTACAAATCTATTATAAATAAACTATGAACTCCTTTGGTGGATTTTTCCGACTTTTCCCTGCCCGTTCTACGGTATTTTTACCTCATCCCCCGGCCCCTTCTCCTTGAAAAGAAGGGGCGTATAGGGTTGTTATACAGCATTATAGTTTCTGTAATTAAGAAGAGGGGCTGGGGTGAGGCCTAATTATTTGTGAGCTAGTCTTTGACGTTATTCCGGAATATATTCGTTGCCAACTTTCCTGGCTCTTGTGGGCTTATCAAGATTAATACCAAGAGAAACTCCGGTTTCAACCAGAATATTCCATCCGGCAGCAAGCTGTACATATTCAGCATATTGTCCGCCGTCAGGAATTATTATTGTCGGGAACATAGTTTTTTTTGTTGATACTGCAATTATATTCAATCCGACTCCTCTCACCAGGCATTCATTAAATTTTTCCTGTTCCGCGGAGAACGGCTCCATCCATATTACTACTTCACTTTTATCCATCACCTCTTCAATGCCATGAACGGCGAATGTACCCTCGAGGAACGCCGATTTTTTCCTGGTTATCTCATTGGTCTTCAGCGCCAGTTCTTCAGCCACACCATTGTTTCTTCCTGCAAAATATATGATACTGGCTTTACGGATTATCTCAGTTATTGCGGGATCAATTTTAATTGTCAGGGCCTGTTCGGTTTTCTCAGCAAGATCTTTAAGCCCTTCCATCTTTTCTCCCATTACTTTCCTGATTAGAGCATCATAAAAAAGGCCCTGTTCAATAACCGATTTGGTTGCTGCCACAGCGTTTTCTTTACCGCAATTCAAAATATGAGTTCCTGTAGCAATCTCTTCAAGTTTGGTATTCGGATTAGCTGTCAGACCAAAAACTGCAGGGTGTTTATAGTTTTTAAGTGCTGTGGTAAGACGAACTACTTCTTTTGTTTGACCTGAATTTGAAGCAGCAAAAACCACATAATCACTTAGATCATACTCTTCGGCCTGTGTACAGCCTTCTGTGATTACGGGAGTTGCAAACTTCTTTTTGAGCGAAGAACATATTGCTCTTTTAGCAGGAAATATTCTGCTACTTCCCTCACCAGTGAGAAACAAGGCTTTGCCTTTTTTAACAGCAGCAACAAATTTTTCTGCAGCCTCAGGTTTAAAAGATCTGATGATCTCCGGCGTTTCCATCATTTCCCTCACGAGGGCATACTTATTGTACTTTTCCTCTTTTAAGTTCATAGCTTTTACATTTTATTAATAAGAAATTCTGATAGATCATTTTGAACCTGCGGTTCCTTCTGAAAGCCTCCTCCAAGATGCTGCCAGTAAACTTCGGCATATTCCACATCTGCCATCTTGCCATAGTTGCGATTTCCTTCAAGCACGTACCCGAAAAAATCATTCATTTTATGCATGTGCTGCATCAGTTCAATCTGTGAGATATGGAAACCAAGCATTTTTTTCTTTGTCTCGATTACTGTTGTCACATCAACAAAAAAATGCGGGGGAACTATTTGTGATCCAAGCGGATCTGATAACGTAAGAGGGGAGGAGTGATATAGTAATGGTGTAGTCTCAAGAGATTTTTCTTTAACAGGAACAGTATCCAGAGAAGAAACCATTGCTGCTGTTTCGACAATATTTGCAGTTGTACGGTGATCGGAATGATAGTCTGATGGAAGGTGGGTGAAAACGATTCCGGCATTCACCTTTCTCATAAGAGAAATTACCTTTAATCTTAGCTCTTTGGTGTCAAACAGGAAGCCGTCAGTGCCTCCGAGCATATAATATTCCGCATCAAGAACCGAAGCAGCTTTCTTTGCCTCTTCAATACGAAGTTTTGCAGTTTCTTCCATTGTCATATTGCAACCACCCAGATCTCCGGCAGTCAGAGTAGCAATCACAATCTTATAACCTTTGTCTTTTAGTAATTTCAGTACTCCGGCATTCCATGCTTCAGCATCATCGGGATGTGCATGAATTGATAATACAACTTTGTTGAATTCTTTGCTCATGAGTGACAATTTTTAATTATGTTTTGCATATATTTTTTCAAGACTGATAAATTCAGGCAGCTCTCCTGCCAGCGGTGTCATATAATCGATAAACAGGGGAGAGACATGATTCCCTTCTGCATTAAAAAAATTCAAAGGCATTGGTTTTGCAGAAACAGCCACTTCTTTAAGCGGTACTTTTCCAAATTCAATAGAATAAGGGTGGTTGGATGTCCTCCTGATACATACCATAAACCCTGTCTCTCCGCTTTCAGCCAGCTTCACTGCCTCAACACCACATTGGAACGCCTCATCAAGATCGACTGCTGAGGATCTGACGAAGTCGCTCATTATCAGTGATTCGGTAATCTGAAACTCACCACGGTATCCAAATTCATCGGCAATCATTCTGTGTAGACTAAGACCTACGCTCGCACCGCCCATTGCACCAAATTCAGTATTATTAAACTTGTCTTTTGTTGTAGCAGAGCTTACCGGAGTGCCATCAGCGTATTTTAATCCTTCACCACAAACAACAGATACCCAACCATTTTTCTTAATGCACATATCAACATCTTTCAGAAATTTGTCACGGCTGAATTGAAACTCCGGCGCGTATATAAGGTGAGGTGCGTCCTCTTCTTTATTTCTGGCCAGTGCCGTGGCAGCTGCCAGCCAGCCGGCATCTCTTCCAATAGTCTGATAAATAACAAATTTATCAACTTTCTGCATGTCGCGGGCCAGAATTCCGCCCTGCATCACGTTCAGGATATTCGACCTTGCCGCGGAAGGGAATCCGGGTGTATGGTCTGTTCCGAAAAGATCGTTATCAACAGTTTTAGGAATGCCAATACCGGTAAGTTCATAATTTTTAATTCTGCAATACTCCTCCACCTTGTGTATTGTATCCATGGTATCGTTACCTCCTATAAGGAAGAAATACCTGATATTAAATTTCTTCAGTACCTCGAGTATCAGAGGTAGATCTTTCTCCTGAACTTTATGCCTCGATGACCCCAGGGCAGAAGAGGGTGTGTACCGTAATCCCTCAATGATTTTACGGGGCTGATTGCCAAGATCATACAGCCATTCCTGCATGAAACCTTCAATTCCAAAATGCATTCCAAAAACGTCCTTGATAAAGGATGATTTTATTGCTGTTTCGATAACTCCGGCCAGACTTGAATTTATCACTGATGTCGGTCCGCCTGATTGTCCGATTAACGCGTTGCCTTTTGTCATATTATTGATATTCTTATAGATATTACTTCCTTTCGTTCCTTATTTCTTACCCTCCAACCTCCCATTTGGAAGGCAAAGGAGGTATTTATACAAATTTGAGTAATCCAAAATATTCCGGTTGATGGTAATCCGGATTTTCTGTTCCAACCGGGTTCCAGGTAACATAATGAGGAACTTTCAGCATATCACCGCACTTGTAAAAATTTGCCCTGAATGTTTTTCCTTTCAGATCGTTTATGGTATGATGAAAAAAGACCTCAAAGGGAATAGCAATTATTATCGTCCAGGAATATTTCCCCTCTTTTTCTTTGACCGGTTTCTCACCAACAGATGATAGCCTCCGGATTTTTGAAATGATCACGGGATTAGCCCTGGTACTATTTGCTCTTTCAGTGCCTGTTCCCAGCAAACAGGTACCTATTCCGTTAAATTCAAGGTTATAATATATTCCATCATTCTCTGGTGACACAAAAAATTCCACACAGGAGTCTTCGCAGACCATCTGGTTTGACTCTGTCATTTCTGCTTTAAAATAATTCTCGACAACATAATATTGCAGAAAAATTTCATGGTCGCTGTAAGCAATTGATATTGTTACTTCAGGTTTATAAGTAAATCCTTTCCAGTTCAGGGTATCAATACTGAGGCGTTCCGTTTGGTTATCCATTAGAGCTGACAATTCGTTCAGCGGGGGATAATCGGATTTAAGCGTTAATTTTTTTACTTCTGCAACTCTCATTATGTAATTGCGTTTTACTTCGGAACTTAAAGAACCAAAATTACAATAAAAATTTATTCATTCCTAAAACATTAATTTTTACTTTAATTCATTCCACGCGAGTGCTGCAGCTCCTAAAACAGCAGTATTGTTTTCAGAAATAACCGAAGGCAATATTTTAACAGTTCCTTTAAAAATCGGCATTACATTTTGATCCACATATTTTCTGACCGGTGCAAAGAGCGCTTCCCCGGCCTGAGCAAGACCCCCGAACAGAAAGACTGCCTCGGGACTTGAAAAACTGATTATGTTTACTATTCCGAATGCCAGCATTTCGGCTGTAAAATCCATTGCTTCAAGAGCTATCGGATCATTTTTAGCTGCTGCTTCAGCGATCTTTTTAGAAGTCAACTGAGATGTAGGGATATCTCTAAGTGAACTATCTTCTCTCATCTCGCTTAACAGATTAATGACGGTACGAACAAGCCCTGATGCTGATGCATAGGTCTCATAACAGCCCTGACGTCCGCATCCGCAGTCTCTGCCACCCTGGACTATTATCATATGACCAAGTTCTCCGGCAAATCCTGTATGGCCATAAACAAGTTCACCATTAACAACTATTCCGCTACCCAGGCCCGTGCCCAGAGTCAACATGATAAAGTCCTTCATTTTCTTAGCCCCTCCGAAAATCATTTCTCCCATTGCGGCAGCATTTGCGTCATTTGTAACTGTTACCCGGACATTAATTTTACCTCTTATAAACTCAGCGAGAGGGACAATGCCTTTCCAGGCAAGATTCGGAGCCAGCTCTATAGTGCCTTTATTATAATTGGCGTTTGGCGCACCAATTCCGATTGCAACCAGATTCAGTCCCGGATTTTCTTTTATCAATATATTAATTGCATTTGCCAGTGCTGAAACATAATTATTAATCTCAGGATAATCCGTAGTCTTCAGTCTGTTTTCAGCAAGAACATTGCCTTCTTTATCAACCAACCCGAATATTGTATTAGTTCCTCCGATATCTATACCTGCCACGACGTCCTTCATATTCGAAAACATATTAGTTATATCTGTTTGATTTTTATGTTTGTTATTATTTATCTTGCTGTTGTTTTCAGTTGTTCGCGTAACTTCTGATCTTTAAAATTCTTTATTTTAATGTCCCATGGCTGGTTGTCTAATATCCACCCGGGTTTTAAATCCAGCTCATTGGGGTAATAGGAAACCGGCTCCGGCTGTCTGTGGATCGTAAAATCACCGGTTGTCCATTTCCCGTCATTATCCAGGTCATATATTACTCTGGCACGGTATTTACCGCTTTCAAGAAGGGGAAATTCAACCTTTCCATCTTTGTTGGTTTTTGCTATTGCAATCAGCTTTTCATTAATGTCGAGTAATTGAATAATACATGGGCCCGCACAATTCTGGATATTTAGTGTGAGGTGGCTATAGTATTCTGGCTCTCTGAAAGAAAACCGGATACCTGTTGAGTCGGAATTTTCATAATATATATCCCCAAAGGAGGCTGAGTCTGCAATGAAAAGGTATTTTTTACCGACACTCCATTTTGCATCTAAAACATATTTTGTTGAAATAGTTGTATCTCTAACCAGCTGAAATGGAACTGTTTTCCTGTTTTTATCAATTAGTTCATAAAGTCTTATTCGTGTTGTATCAGGAGATCTGAACGGAGTATGTGATCTGAAAATAATTGGTTGTCCCGGTTTAATAAAGCCTCCTGAAATATTGTTTTCAACTATATATTTTAGCTTCTTGATTTTCACTGACTTTGGCACTTTTGTAACCAGAAACCTCATCGGAATTGTATCCTGCTTATAACTAACTACTCCGAGTGTGTCTGTAAAAGGAAATTTAATGATGGTTGATATCTGTTGTTGATTGTAAAGAGTGCTATCTGTCAGCCACACTTTTATGGTGTCGCGGTATCTGCTTTCTTCAATAAAATATTTATCCTTAACGACATCCTGAATAGAAAAATCAAACTTCATACTATCTGGTGGCAAGGAGAGAGTATACATCAACTGGTACCTTATATCTCTCTTGGAATTGGTAAGATAATGAGCTTTCTTCAGTGCGGTAAAGAGAATCATTTGATGATCACCTTTTAAATATACGTGTTCCGGTAACTTCTTTTCATCTTTCTTACTTCCCTTTGGTTCTGCCTTGGCAACGGGTTTTGGTTCTTCCTTTTTCAGAACAACAGTATCCTTTACCAGGGGAATGAAATTGTTCTCAGGCGTAACTATTATTAGTGAATCCATAAAAGCAAAAGCTTCTTCCTTTCTATTATAGTTTTTGCTGTTATCATCGTCTTTTAAAGCATAAAGTTTGTAGTTTCCCGGCCTGACATTGTCAATCCTGAAGTAGCCGTACTTATCAACTCTTGACATGTAATCAGGAAAATGTTTGACAACGGCCGAATCAGCAAGTTCTCTGTATAAAAGAGCCAGGGTTTTTTCAGGAACTTCCAGATTAAAAGCGTTATAAACATTTCCTGTCACCGAAAGAGAATCAATTACAGATCCGGATGCAAAAACGAACTTGTAATTATCCAGGATGTTACCTTCATCAAGATCTCTTATAGCATCCTGAAAGTAAAAAGTATATGTTGTGCTGTCTTTAAGGTTATCTAAAATCTCAATATTGATATCTTTCCCGATTACAGCAATCTTCGGCTTTTTTTTCATCGGTGGGGAAACCATTAATTTATCATTAATGTTATCCAGAACAATATTTTCATCAAATGTGATAGAGATTTTCTTGCTCTTGATGTTTTTTGATCCGTTTACCGGGACCGATTTCACGACCACAGGAGGGAGCTTATCCCTCGGACCGCCCGATGGTCTGCTTACCTTTGCACATGCACCTGCAATAATTAAGATTACTGACAGAGGGAATATAAGTGCAAATATACTCTTGTTCATAAATTCATCCGGTTTTCAAGAATTTACAAACTTACATCATTTTTTAAAGATTCAAACCTAAAACCACAAAGAGCGAAAGGGAATCTCACAGAAAAGGCTGTCAGCTGAATTAATACTTTCCACATAGTCTATATTACTCTGATTTGATTATGATCAACAATAATATTTTCTACCTTTGGCAGTGTTGTAAATAGGTTAATTATGCATTTACTTGTCATTCCCTGGGATGTGAATCCTGAAATTTTCAGAATTGGCGCTTTTGCCGTGAGATGGTATGGTTTGTTGTTTGCCTGCTCCTTTTTGTTCGGATATATTATCATGAACAGGATGTTCAAAAATGAAAATATTGATGAAGCGGTTCTCGACCGTCTCACAATTTATATGGCAGTCGGAACAATCCTTGGCGCCAGGCTCGGCCACTGTATCTTTTACGAACCCGAATATTATTTCAACCATCCGCTTGAGATATTATTGATCTGGCATGGGGGTCTGGCGAGTCATGGAGCTGCAATAGGAATACTTATTGCAGTGTGGTTTTTTGGGAAAAAGGAGAAAAAAGATTATTTCTGGACCCTTGACCGTATAGCAATTGTTGTAGCGCTTTCCGGATTTTTCATCAGAATGGGAAATCTTATGAATTCGGAAATTTATGGTATTGAGACAACCGTCCCCTGGGGTTTTGTTTTTTTAAGGAATCACGAGGTTGCACCCAAGCATCCGACACAGATATACGAGGCATTGGCATATCTTGCCATTTTTATACTTCTATCCAGGTTGTATTGGTCAAAAAAAGGAGAACATCTTCAGGGCTTGCTGACCAGTTTGTTATTTCTTCTTGTCTTTACTGCAAGGTTTTTCATCGAATTCCTAAAAGAGGATCAGGTAGCTTTTGAAGCATCGATGAAACTTAATATGGGGCAAAGACTCAGTATCCCATTTATCTTATTGGGGATAGCAGCATTGTTTTGGAGTATAACCATGAAAAAGCACGCTGTAATAAAACGGCAGGAACAAAGCATAAAGCCTGTAGAAAAATAGAATGCTACGTTACTAATGGTTATTCACAATTCCATAAAACAATACATCAAGAATTGCATTTAGCCTTTTCTCAATATGTTCCTCTTTCTTTTTCCAGAAAAGAGGAACTTCAAGGCCTTTAAGAGTTGTCTGAATTGCCATAGCAGTATACTCACTGTTTGTTACATTAAATACCTTTTTTTTTGCTCCATCGTAAAGAATCAGCCTCAGGATTGCAAGCTCTTCCCTGTCATATTTTTCACGGATGGTCTCAATAAAATCAAAATGATCAAGGTTTTTATCAAAGATGGCATTATAGTAGTTTGAAAGTTTTTCGAATGCTTTCATTCTGACAAATACATAACTTTTCATTTTATCAAGAGGTGATTCAACTGATTTAATTGCTGTAGTGAGCTCATTTCTAAGGATATTAGCCTCATGAAGGACTACTGCTTCAAATATATTTTCTTTGCTTTCAAAGTAGTAATAAATTGAACTTTTCCCCATTTTCAGAGCTTTTGCAATCTCGTCCATGGTAGTCTTCTTAAATCCGTAACGACTGAAAATCTGTCCTGCCGAAATAATTATTTTTCTCCTAAACTCCTCTTTATTAATCATATCCTCAGATTTATTGCATTATTTTGTCTGTTACAAATATATCAAATTATAAAAAAGAATCAAAAGCCTTCGAATGAATTGGTCGATAATTCGAAAAGGTTATGCCCCTTTACAGATTATTACCCTGAAGAACCTGGCAGAATTCGAGCTCCACTTCGTTCCTCAACCTTGATTAGTGTGGCAGTGAGCGGGCGACAAGTATTTCACTATCAGCGAGAGCGTGAAGGATTAGTAACTGGAAAGGGGAGATACAGGCCTATAGAAAAAGACATTAAAGAAATGGTTACAGAAAAACTTAATTAATATGGAAGGGTTCGTAAAATTTAATTGTCACTGGAACCAGTCGGGACCAGTAATCGGAGTCTCTGACACATGCCGCGATCTACTCCTCCGATACCGGAGTAAATGCCGTTGTACATGTTCATAATATTGAGCTCTGGAACGAGCTCATCTATAAGGTACCTACTACAAATCCCTCAATGGATAATGGAACAACAAGCCTTGCAAAGGATATTCTGAGAATGTTTAAAGAACCGGAAGTTTATGAGAAGAGGATAATTATTATGGCGGGCGACAGGGCGGGCATTCTTAGCTTTGGACAAGATATGGATGAGGCGGTAAATGTGTTGATGGAGTACCTGAAAAAATAATATTTCAAATATTCTTTTTACCAGGGTATTGCATAATTACATGCAAATACCTAATATTGCAGTCCGTTTTAGGGCCCATAGCTCATCCCGATAGCTATCGGGAGGTTAGGCACCTGGGATGTGAATTGTTGAATTAGAATTTTCGGGCCCATAGCTCAGCTGGTTAGTAGCACCTGACTCATAATCAGGGGGTCGCTGGTTCGAGCCCAGCTGGGCCCACCTTCGCCCGCCATAGCTCTAGCGACGGCGGGCTTTTTCTTTTATATAATCTCAGGTCGCTAAATCTTCTCCGGGCTACGGTGGTATGTCTACATTTTGAAATGTAGTAATGGTGGAATATATACCGGATGTACTAATAATCTTGAGGAGAGAATCAGACGGCATAATGCGGGAGAGGTTTTATCTACAAAAAATAATCTCCCGGTTGAAATCATAACATATATTGTTTTCACAAATAAGTACAAGGCATACGATTTCGAAAAGTATTTAAAGCTTGGTTCAGGTCGTGCTTTTTCAAAAAAACATTTGCATTGAGAGAGGCTGGGGCCACAATGAAAATAAACTGCTTACAAGTTTTCTTTGTAAGCGGTTAGTTTTTGCGCCAGGTTTACGCCAGGTTTTGAAGAAAAATGCGATGGTTGATGATAGATTCACTTCCTTTCAGGTTAGAGGATGTTTGAAATTAACGACTGAAAATTGACCACCAAAACCCGGGAGTGCATTGCAAAACAATTCCTATACTACAATTTTTTCATATCATGAGGAATATTTATCTTTGGCTAGTTATCTAATGAAATTTCAACTCACTTAAATAGTTAAAGATTATGAAAAAAAACATTGAAAAACTTCATTTTAACGGCTCTGTTTTCAAGCGGTTAATATCACTGACAATTATGTTGACACTGATTGCACCAGTTTTAACAAAAGCACAGGCTAGTAAAACTAATTTTACTGGAGACTGGACATTTAATGCCCAGAAAAGTCCCCTTCCACAAGGTGTCCAGGGTAACGGTGGAGGAACGAGAATGGGGGGCGGTGATTTTGTTGCTACACAAGAAGCTAATATTCTGAATGTAATCAGAACAAGGACTGGTGCAGATGGCAAATCCGCAACAATTACCCATAAATATACACTCGACGGGAAAGAGAGTGTTAATACATCACCAAAAGGTGATAGCAAATCTATAGCTAAATGGTCTGCTGATGGGAAGTCTCTTACTATAGAAACTTCAACTATCATGAACATGAATGGGGAGTCTAAAACTATAAAATCGACGGAAGTTTGGACACTTAATGATGCGAAAACTCTTACAATAGCATTAACAAATCAAAGTCCGAATGGTGAAGTAAAAACTTTGAATATTTATAACAAAAAATAAACTTTGATTAATCTAAAGAATTTAAGAGGCTCCCCGCGGAGCCTCTTATTGTGCGCCCGGCATGGGCGATGACTATAGGGTGAGAGTCCCGAACGCGCCTTGACAGTAGGAAGCGTTAGCCAAAGGCAAGGGTGTCCATCGTGAGGTGGAATCTGAAGGAAGCCGGAGGCAAAATCCCGGTCTGACGAA
>JANYJP010000124.1 GCA_025358455.1 Bacteroidales bacterium | reverse complement strand
AAAGCGAATTTTGTTATTGAGCGTGTATTTGAACGTGGCGATGTAGAAGATATCCGAAATTGCCGAAAGTATTATGGCGATGAAAAAGTGACCGCAGCACTATTACATGCAAAATTTCTCCCCGAACATAGGATGCACCTTGCCAGCGCTGTAATTGGGAAACCGTTAAATGAATTCAGATGCTACATACTGAGACAGTCGAACCCGGGACTCTTTCCTTACTGAAGAAATTAATGACCTTACCGTCCCTTCAATCATTTTCATTAGTAGGAGGAACTGCCCTGTCATTAAGATACGGGCATCGTAGTTCAGATGATCTGGATTTGTTTTTTCACGAAAAATTTGATCATACAATCATTGAAAAAGAATTGATTGGGGAATATGGGAGTGATTTTGAATATGAAAGCGGACATAAGACTATTGGAATTTTCTGTAATATTCAAAAAATAAAAGTAGATATTGTATACTTTCCACATCTCCCAATTGCGGAATTTGTACTTGAAGATAATATCAGAATGTATAGCAGCGCTGATATTTCTGCAATGAAAATTCAGGCGATTCTGGGGAGGGCAAAGAAAAAAGATTTTTGGGATTTGTATGAATTGCTTCATCATTATAGTTTACAGCAAATTATTGACTGGCATAAACTTAAATATCCGAGCCAGATGCTGGCTATAAGTATTCCAAATGCTATTACTTACTTTGTAGATGCTGATGATAGCGAAACACCGGTAAGTTTTAAAAATCAAACCTGGGAAAGTGTAAAGAAAGGCATCTCAAAGGCGGTAAGCGATTATTTACGGTAAGACAAAAGTTAAAAGATAAAGTGAAAACCAAAAAAGGAAAATATTCACAGATTTATTCTTTTTTAAGTTAAATTGAATGATCAGAACGGAAGAAACTATTTGTGCACCGGCCACAGCTGCCGGCGGTGCAATTTCAATAATCAGAGTAAGTGGACCGCACTGTTTTAGTATTTGTGAGAAGATATTTGTTCCTTTCGATAAAACGATTAAACTAATTGACCAAAAAGGCTTTACAATTGTTTTTGGAGACATCCGGTCTGGCGATAAAGTTATTGATGAGGTTCTTGTAAATGTATTCAAAGCACCCCACTCCTACACCGGCGAAAATTCTGTCGAGATCTCTTGTCATGCTTCGGCATATATAATCAGGAAAATCCTTGAATTATTAATAAATAATGGGGCTGTCTCAGCAAAGCCAGGAGAGTTCACCCAAAGGGCTTTCTTTAATGGGAAAATGGATCTTTCACAGGCTGAAGCAGTAGCTGATATTATAGCATCAAAAACCAGTTCATCTCACAGAATAGCAATAAATCAGATGAGAGGTGATTTCTCATCTGAGATAAGCAGGTTAAGGAATGAATTGCTAAACTTTGCCTCTCTCATTGAACTTGAGCTGGACTTTGGAGAGGAAGATGTTGAGTTTGCTGACAGAAATAAACTTAAGACCATAATTAGTGACGTAAAGGAGCTTGCGGATAAACTGGCGGGATCTTTTAAGCTTGGGAATGCATTGAAGAACGGCATTCCTGTCGCGATAGTCGGGAAACCAAATTCTGGCAAATCGACGCTATTAAATGCCCTGCTTATGGAGGAAAGAGCAATTGTGTCCGATCTACCGGGGACTACCAGGGATTCAATTGAAGATACTATTGTTATTGACGGAATCGAGTACAGGTTTATCGATACTGCGGGACTTCGGGAAACATCTGACATTATTGAGGTTATGGGTATTAAAAAGACCCTTGAAAAGATAAGTCAGGCTTCGGTGATACTGTTGATAGATGAGATCACTGACAATGCTGAATCTATCAATAAGCGGGCGCAGTCAATCAGAGAGATGATCAGAGAATCGGACAAACGGTTGATTATTCTGATCAATAAAACTGATACAGCTACGGAAGATCGGAAGGAAGAATTGGCTAAAGAGATCAATCTGGAAGAAAAGGATATACTTCTTTTTATCTCAGCCAAAGAGAAATCAGGTCTCGAAGATCTTCGATTGAGGCTGAGTGATATTTCGGTGAAAGATAAGTTAAACTCAGATGACGTAATAATCACGAATATAAGACACTATGATTCTCTGCTTCGGGTGTCGGAAAGTCTTGGTAGGGTTATTTCAGGACTTGATGAAAAAATCCCTGAAGATCTTATTGCAATTGATATCCGGCAGGCAATTCATTATCTGGGCGAGATAACCGGTGAGATCACCACAGATGAGATTCTGGGTAATATTTTCAGGAATTTTTGTATCGGAAAGTAA
>JANYJP010000089.1 GCA_025358455.1 Bacteroidales bacterium | reverse complement strand
TATCCTGAAATAGGTTGAAAGTAAAAAGGATGATACCTATGAAAAAGATTAATTACTGAAAGGTTACCGATTCTATTTTATCTTCACTTATCTGGGGCAGGTTCATAAACCTCAATAATACCTGCCCGATAGCCAGTACATCCTTTTCACAATAATGAACTATTCTTTCAAGGTCCTTTTCACCATAATAGATCCCTGCAACCATACTTCCATCAATATCATCTTTCGGCGTTGGTATACCAAGTATCGAGGTAAGCAAGTCTAACGAAGTATAGTTTTTATAATCACCAAATTTCCAGAGATCCATAGTATCGAGCAGTTTTACCTCCCATGGTTTTTTGCCGGCATTATCAAGAATTTCAGGAATTATCAGCCTGTTAATAATCATCCTTCTTGCAATATAGGGGAAGTCAAATTCCTTTCCATTATGAGCGCATAAGAGAGCTTCATGATGTGATATACAGAATTTGTTAAGCATATCAGAAAATTCAGAAAGAAGTATAGTCTCATCATGCCCGTAAAATGTTTTCAGCCTTATGCTGCAGGGATTCTTTCCTTTTATCAGACCCACCGATATGCAAATGATTTTGCCGAATTCAGAATAAATTCCAGCCCTCTCATAAACTTCACTTCCAGTCTGGTCAGGAGTCCTGAACTGTTTTGACTTTTTTTCCCAGAGCAACTGTAATTTTGGATCCAGTTTTTCATATGATTCATTGCCGGGAACTGTTTCAATATCCAGGAACAAAACATCTTCAACCTTAATGTTTTCAAGCATATTTTTATGATTTACTAATTAACAGATGCTTTTCAATTATTGAGATCAGAACCTCAATTCCTACCTGGTTCTCTCCTCCTCTTGGTATTATTATGTCAGCATATCGTTTTGAAGGTTCAATAAACTGAAGGTGAGAAGGCTTTACAGTGTCATGATATCTTTCGAGTACCTTTAGAACCGAACGTCCGCGCTCTATAATATCCCTGGTTATAACTCGTCCGAGTCTGTCATCTGCGTCCGCATCAACATAAACCTTAATATCCAGCATATTACGTAATCCGGGGTCAGTCAGAATAAGTATTCCTTCAACCAACACAACCCTTGCCGGTTTGATATTAATTGTCTCTTTTGCTCTAAGACAGGTCAGATAAGAATATATAGGCATTTCAACCGGCATCCCTTTTTTAAGATGCTTTAGGTGATCAATTAATAATCTCCATTCAACTGAATCGGGATGGTCAAAATTTATTTTTTGTCTTTCTTCAAGTGATATGTCTGCATTATCCTTGTAATAGGAATCCTGAGGAATTACGATAACCTCGTCATTAGGAAATACTTCCATTACGTTTTTTACTACCGTAGTTTTTCCTGAACCTGTACCTCCTGCTATTCCTACTATCAACATATTTATTAATTTTGTGGAATTAATTATCAAAAATAGTAAGAAGTTTGGAGCGAGCTAAAGTTTGGAGAGGCTAATGTTAAAAATAATGAAATTTAATATATTAATGACAACTTTAAACACTTTAGACACTTTAAACACTTTAGACACTTTAGACGCTTTAGACGCTTTCGACAGTTTTGACACTTTAGACTCTTTTATAGATAGATAGTATGGTCAAACATATAGTTTTCTTTAAGTTATCACCAACCATTTTACCGGAAAATAAATATTCGCAGCTTAAAAAGATGGAGGAAATATTTTCCCCTCTCGGCAATAAATTGAACTACATAGTTGAATTCAGAACTGGTATCAACTTTAATGATACATCTCATTCATGGGATTTTGCAATTGATTCCGTTTTCAGAAATAAAGAAGATCTGGAGAGATACCAGATAAGTAAAGAACATCAGCAGGCAATTAAAAAAGGATCAGAGATCAACAAGACAAAAGCAGTTATTGATTACGAATTTTAAAAACAAAAGATGTCAGAATTGTATCCCTTAAAGTTTGATAATGTACTGAAGGAGAAAGTGTGGGGAGGCAGCGCACTTGTAACCCGTTATAATAAAAAACCTTCAACATCAACCAGTATTGGTGAAAGCTGGGAAATATCAGCAATTGCTGAAAACCAGTCGGTTATCAGCAATGGTTTCCTGGCTGGAAATAATATAGAGGAGCTTATTGAAGTATATATGGGTGACATAACTGGTGATTCAATATATGAAAAGTTCGGAAACGAATTTCCACTTCTGATCAAGTTCATTGAAGCCCGTGAAGATCTTTCCATTCAGGTACATCCTGGCAATAAGCTAGCCAGGGAAAGGCACAATGCCTATGGAAAAACTGAAATGTGGTATATTCTTGAAAGTGAAAAAGGTTCAAAGATCTATACAGGTTTCAATGATGGTGTTACCAGGGAGATGTATCAGGAAACCCTTAGCAAAGGAAACCTTGCTGATTTGCTGAATGTTGAAAGTGTTGTAGCAGGTGACATATTCTTTACTCCTGCAGGAAGGGTTCATGCTATAGGAGCTGGAACAGTTCTGGTTGAAATTCAGCAGACTTCGGATATCACATACAGAATATTTGACTGGAACAGGAAGACTTCAGGAAAAGAAAAAAGGGAACTGCACATTGATCTGGCGCTTGATGCTATTGACTTTACTGCTACCGGGAAAAACAAAATCAGGAAAGATCCGGTTCTTAATAAAACAGAAAATCTTGTCAGCTGTGAGTTTTTTAATACTAATATCATCCGTTTCGATTCTCCGGTCAAAAAAGAATATTTCCTTATCGATTCATTTGTTGTGTACATTTGTATTGAAGGTGAATTTCAGATTCTCTGGGATGATGCAAGAGAGATTGTAAAAAAAGGAGAAACCGTACTTCTTCCCGCAATGATTAAGGAGGTTTTACTTAAACCTGTTGGTGAAGCACAACTGCTTGAAATATTCATTAATTCATAGGACAATTCTAAAATTATATGCTTTCTAAAATGAAAATATTATCTGGTTCTGCATTCATCCTGTTATCCATATTGATTATATCAGGGTGCAGTGGAAAAACAGGTTCTAAAAAAGAATCCCAAAAAATAAATGACGCCATAACTGTTGCCGACACAGGATTTACCGGAATAACTAAAGGTATGAGCGGAAGGTATTTAGTGAATGAGATCACTTATAAAAATGGAGTACGACAAGGTTTAATGAAAACCTTTTACGTAAGTGGTAAAGTTCGTCAGACATTTTGGTATGAGAATGGGTTAAGGCAGGATTCCTCAAGGTGGTATTTTGAGGAAGGGCAACTTTTCCGTACTACCCCTTATAAGAATGATACTATCGAGGGCATACAGAAACAATTTTACAGAACCGGCAGGCTTAAAGCCAGAATTGGATATAAAAAAGGTTTGCGTACAACATATTTCGAAGAATTTACGCCTGAAGGAAAACTTGTTGGGGGTTATCCGCAGCTTATTGTCAAAACGCGGGATAACTACAAAGCAAAAGGAGATTTACAGGTTACGCTGGAACTCTCAGATAAGTCACTACAGGTCATGTACTTCCGCGGCGATTTGACTGAAGGTATTTTTGACACAGCGCATTATGAAAAGATTTATACAGTAAAAGGAGTCGGATATCTTAATCTGAAAAAGACCGGATCGGCTGAGTCAGGAAGCGTTGGAGTAATAGCCAGAATATTAACCGGGTTCGGAAATAATTTTCTGATTTATAAAAAAATTGAACTTCCTTACAACGATCTTAAATAGAGGGTAACTATGATAATTCATTCAGCAACATTTATCAAAAGCAGTCCTTCATTAAAAGATTGTCCACCTCCGGTTCAACCTGAATTCGGATTTATCGGGAGGTCAAATGTTGGTAAATCTTCACTAATAAATATGCTGACAGGCTGGTCAAAACTGGCAAAAACGTCAGTTCAGCCGGGGAAAACCAGAACCATAAACCATTTCTCAGTAAATGACAGCTGGTCTCTGGTTGATCTTCCGGGATACGGTTATGCAAAAGTACCTGTGAGGCTCAGGGAAAAATGGGTTAAGGCAACTGAGAACTACATCCTGAAGAGAGAAAATCTGGTTTGTCTGTTTGTACTTCTCGACTCAAGACATAAGCCCCAACGCTCAGATATGGAATTCATGGAATTTCTGGGGTTGAATCAGATAGCCTTTGCAAGAGTATTTACTAAAATCGATAAACTTACCAAAAAAGCACTTGAAGAATCAGTAATCCAGTATGATAAAGAAATGCTGGACAACTGGGAAACTTTGCCTGCTACTTTTATGTCCTCCAGTATAAACGGTACGGGAAGGGAAGAAATCCTGAACTACATTGAAGAATCTATAAACAATTTTTCAAATGGTGTCTGATATCGGCTGGAATTTATAATTTTGTATTCAATTTGATCGATATACTCAACAGCTAAAATTCCAGGATTATGTTTGGACATGCACCAATGAAACTTTTTGCCTGCAGATCGTCACAGCATCTTGCTCAGATGATTGCCGACAAACTCGGAATCGAACTCGGAAAAAGCTCAGTAACAAAATTCAGCGATGGTGAATTTCAACCTAGTTTCGACGAGTCAGTCAGAGGTTGTATGGTTTTTATAATTCAGTCAACAAATCCTCCTGCCGAAAACCTTTTTGAATTGCTTCTTATGATTGATGCAGCCAAAAGGGCATCCGCGTATAAAGTAATAGCTGTTATACCCTATTATGGATTTGCCAGGCAAGACAGAAAAGACAGGCCAAGAGTTTCAATTGGTTCAAAATTATCGGCCGATATTCTTAGCGCCGCCGGCGTTGACAGGGTTATTACCATGGACCTTCATGCTGATCAGATCCAGGGTTTTTTTAATGTTCCGGTCGATCATCTTTTTGGTTCTGCTATTTTCGCTCCGTACATTGCAAATCTTAAGCTTAAAAACCTTTGCGTGTCGGCTCCCGATATGGGAGGCTCAAAAAGAGCAAATGCCTATTCAAGACACCTTAAGTCTGAAATGGTTTTATGTTATAAGCTCCGGAAAAAGCCAAATGTTATCGAGGAGATGTCAATAATCGGAGAAGTTGAAGGACGTAATGTGGTAATAATTGACGATATGGTTGACACAGCCGGCACCCTTGCTCTTGCGGCCAATATGATGAAAGACAGAGGTGCCACGAGTATCAGGGCATTTGCCACCCATCCAATACTGTCGGGCAATGCTATTGAAAGGATCAACGAATCAGCTATTGAAGAGCTTGTTGTAAGTGATTCCGTTCCATTTATTAATACTTCAAAGAAAATAAAGGTGCTTTCTATCTCTGATATTTTTGCTAAAACAATCGAGGCAGTAACAACAAATCAGTCGATTAGCACAAATTTTGTATTCTGATTCCTTTATTCTATATTTGCAGTCCAATTTTTTTTATCAATCGTGTAATGGGAAGTTACCGGAAAGATAACTTTTAGTAGCACAATAACACTTATACAAATGAAGACTATAGAAATTAAAGGATCATTCAGAACAGAATTAGGTAAAAAAAGCTCTAAAGAATTACGCAAAGAAGGAAATGTGCCATGTGTAATTTATGGAAAAGAAAAAAACATTCATTTTCAGGCTCCCGAATTAAGCTTCAAAAACCTTGTATATACCCCCGATGCTCATCTGGTAAAACTCAGCCTTGATAACAAAGAGTATAAAGTTGTACTTAAAGATATGCAATTTCACCCTGTAAATGATAAAATCTTACATGCTGATTTTGTTGAGATTTATGACGACAAACCGGTTGTTATTGGAATTCCTATAAGAGTCAGCGGAGATTCAGTTGGTATTCTTGCAGGCGGGAAATTAAGTATCAAGAAAAGGAATCTGAAAGTAAAAGGTTTACCAAAAGATCTTCCTGAGTTTCTTCCGATCGATATCACAGAGTTAAAAATTCATGAGTCGGTAAAAGTAGGTGATTTATCATTTGATAAAGTAGAATTGCTTGATGCCAAAAAATTAATGGTTCTTACAATAGCTACCTCCAGGGTTGCAGCAAAAAGTGAAGAAGAGGTTGCTGCTGAGGCTGCTACAGAAGCTACAAATGCTGCTACTGCTGCCGCAACGGCTGCTGCTGCAGGTACTCCTGTTGCAGAGTAATAACCAAATCGTTCTAACAACATTCAGGCTTGATGAAATATCTGATAGTTGGCCTGGGAAACATAGGTGACGGCTACATAGATACCCGTCACAATATAGGATTTACGGTATTGGATGCCATGTCACTTGCATCCAATACTTCTTTTACAAATAAGCGTTATGGAGCTGTTTGCCATTTGAAATACAAGGGTCGCGACCTTATCCTTCTTAAACCATCAACATATATGAACCTCAGCGGAAATGCTGTTGATTACTGGCTTAAGAAGGAGAAAATTCCGGCCGAAAATATGCTTGTTATTGTCGATGACCTCGCCCTCCCACTGGGAAGCATCAGAATGAGACCCAAAGGCAGCGATGGAGGACATAACGGTTTGGCACATATAAGCTCCATCCTTTCTACAAATGAATATCCCAGAATCAGAATCGGAATAGGGAACAGCTTCAGTAAAGGGGCACAGGTTGATTATGTTCTGGGAACCTGGAATAAAGAAGAAAAGAAGTTTCTGCAGGAAAGAATTGCGATCGTCGAAGAAATGATAAAATCATTCGCCTTTTCAGGTCTCGAAATTACTATGACTTCATTCAATAAAGCCGGAAAAGTAAACCCTCCTGCAAATGGGTCAGAATCAGAGAAACACCCTCCAAAATAATTCTGCATCATGGCTGAAAGAAACCCTATACGGATTGACAAATTCCTTTGGTCTGTCAGGATCTTTAAGACCAGAAGTATAGCTTCCGATGAATGCAGGAAGGGAAGAATAACGATAAATAATGTCCAAGTAAAACCCTCAAGAATAGTAGTTAAGAATGAAATTGTCAGTGTAAAAAAACCACCAGTCAATTACACTTACAAGATCATCGAGCCAATCGAAAACCGGGTGTCAGCAAAACTGGTTGACCAATTTATAGAGGATTTGACATCTGAAGAAGAAAAGAGCAAACTGGATGTCAAGCAGTCAGTCGCGGTTGGTTTTCGTGATAAGGGTACCGGAAGACCGACTAAAAAAGAGAGACGACTAATTGATAAGCTTAAAGAGGACTTCAACGACCATTAAAATGGTAGTATAAAGACTTAATATTTCAAAATAGACAGTTAAAATATTCCCGATTTTAACACCAGCACTCCATTTTTTTTAACTTGCACTCAAAGTTATCAGCCATCTGTTCTTGAATAATTCGGCTCTTGAGATTTTGCTAAATGGGGAAAGATAATATTGAGAAATATTCTGCTGGATATGCGCTTTTAAAAAATGTTGCAGGTTTCTGGCACAATAATGTTTTTTACAGAAAAGTAATAGTTTTAGGCAGAGAGAATATCGATCCTGACCATCACCTTATATTTGCACCTAATCATCAGAATGCTTTAATGGACGCATTGGCTGTACTCTTCACGCACAAGGGCCAGCAAATTTTTCTCGCAAGAGCCGATATTTTTAAAAGAAAGCCAATAGCATCTATCCTTTATTTTCTTAAAATACTGCCGGTATACAGGATCCGCGATGGATTCAGCAGCCTGAAAGGGAATGATGAGATTTTTCAGAAGACCATTGATGTTCTTAAAAATAAAAATGGGGTTGTTATCCTGCCCGAAGGAGATCATGCAGGATACCGGAGATTGAGGCAATTAAAGAAAGGAATCTGCCGTGTCGCTTTTCAATCGGATGAGGCAACCGGATTTAATCTCAAAATTAAAATTATCCCTGTAGGGATTGAATTTTCAAATTACAGCAGATTCAGACAGGTACTGACTGTTGTTTACGGGAAACCTATTGAGGTATCAGAGTATTTCGATCATTATAAAGAAAGTCCCGAAAGAGCCCTTAATGAACTCAGATTCAGGCTTTCCAATGAGATGAAAGATAACATGATACACATAGAATCAGAAGATGATTATGAAGCTATCGATGAATTAAGAAGTATGATTAATGGCAGGTTTAGCGATGATATTAAATTCCCAAAATTATTCCGCGACAGGGTACTCATTAGCAAATTAAATCTCCTTAAGTCTACTGACCCAACAGTATACCAGAGAATATGCTCACTTAGCCTTCAGGTTAAAAAGAAAGCAAAGGAGCTGAATACTAATTACAGATTGCTTGAAAAAAAGAAGCATCCCCTCGGATGGCTTATTGCCGGATTACTTGGACTAATAGTTACTTTCCCTTTGTTTGTTTATGGCAATATTTTCAATTTGACATTCCTTGAGCTTCCAAATCTTCAGATTCGAAAAATAAAGGATCCTCAGTTTCATTCATCTATTCGCTATGGGCTTTCACTGCTACTGGCATTTGTTTTTTTACCTCTGTATTTTGTCCTTTCACTTTTAATTTTTTCTCCGTGGTGGATGGGATGGCTTATATTCTTATCGCTTCCACTCTCCGGTCTTTTTGCCTGGAATTATTACCTTCAGTTCCGTAGAATAACCGGAGGTTTCAGGATAAGAAGATTAATCAGGCAAAAGGACAATGATTTTGATCAGCTCAGAAAGGATCACAGCGAACTGATAACACTTGTGGCAGGATTATAATATGAATAAAAATAAAATGTTTATAGGTAAAATTGCCTGGATCACCGGAGCATCTTCAGGTATAGGAGAAGCACTTGTAAAGGAGTTCGTTAAAAGGGGCGGAACAGTTATTGCATCATCAAATGATATGCCAGGACTTGAAAGGGTAAAAGCCGCATGTGGCGATAAGTCATCAATGGTTCATTGTGTGCCTTTTGATCTTTCAGATACTTCGGTAATCAGTGATGTAGTTGATTTGCAGGTCAAAGAACGAGGGAGATTAGACTTCTTATTCAATATTGGCGGTATCAGTCAGAGGGCAAGAATTGATGAGACACCTATCTGGCTTGACAGAAAAATATTTGAAATAAATTATTTCGGAACAATTTCTCTTACCAAAGCTGTTCTTCCGCATATGGTCCGACAACAATCAGGACATATACTGGCAACAAGCAGTATATCCGGAAGATTCGGATTCCCGTTGCGTTCAGCATATTCAGCATCTAAACAGGCACTACACGGATTCTTTGAGACACTTTACCTCGAAAATAAAAAAAATAACATAAGGTCGTCAATGATAATCCCCGGGAGAGTAAGGACTTCAATCTCCATTCATGCCTTGAATGCTGAAGGTAAGGAGCATGGAAAACTCGATGATGGTCAGAAAAAAGGTATTACACCTGAGAAAGCAGCCGAAATAATATTAAAAGGAATGTTAAGGAACAAGCGTGAAATTCTCGTGGGGAAAGAAGAATTGTTAATACTCCATATCAGAAGGTATTTTCCCTGGCTTTTTTTCAGGATAGCTGATAAAATAAAATCAACATAGAAATGTTTGGAGTGAGCTAAAGTTTAAAGTACTATTTAAGTTATAAAATGTATTCATTTAACATATTAAGATTAGTATAATATGAAAGCATATGTAATCAGTGGAATCCAGCAGATAGGAATAGGAGTAACGAATGTTGAAGAAGCCTGGAAGTGGTATATAAGGCAATTCGGGATGGATTGCCGTGTTTTTGATGATGAAGCTGAAGCAAAGCTTATGTTACCATATACAGGAGGGCAACCAAGGAGCAGACGTGCAATCCTGGCTCTTAACCTGCAGAGTGGAGGAGGATTCGAGATCTGGCAGTACAAGGGCAGAGAACCAATTAAGATAAAGGAAGAGATCAGGATAGGAGACCTTGGGATAATTGCCTGCAAAATAAAAGCAAAAAATGTTCCTGAAACACTGAGAACTTATCAGAATAATGCGATTTCTGTTCCCTCTGATGTCAGTAAAGATCCATCTGGAAAGATGACTTTCTTCATGAAAGATCCATATGGAAATATTTTCCAGCTTGTTGAAGCGAAAGACTGGTACAAAAATGAGAAAAAGAATACAGGTGGTTCGTACGGGGCAATTATAGGAGTTACCGATATTGAAAAATCGAGGGTTGTCTATTCTGATATCCTTGGTTATAATGAAGTTGTGTATGATAAAACAGGTATGTTCCAGGATCTTTCAAATCTTCCGGGAGGGGATATTGAGTGCCGGCGGGTACTTTTGAAAAGATCAAAACCATTTGCCGGACCATTTAGCAGAGTTCTTGGTGACAGTGAAATTGAGCTCATCAGTGGCTTGGGCGGGCCCGGTAAAAAGATCTATGAAAACAGGTTCTGGGGCGATCCCGGATTTATTCACCTTTGTTACGATATGAGGGGTATGGACGAATTGAGAGTATTCAGTGAAAGCAAGGGTTTTCCCTTTACCGTTGACAGTAAAAAGAGCCATGAAGGGAATAGCTTTGATATGGGAGAAGCGGCCGGACATTTCTCATACATTCAGGACCCCGACGGAACCCTTATAGAGTTTGTTGAGACGCACAAAGTACCTATACTAAAAAAGTACGGATGGTATCTTGATCTCAGGAAAAGAGATCCATATAAATCACTTCCTTCATGGATGTTATGGACAATGAAATATTCGAGGGTCAAAAACTAAGCCTGACCTGCTACTTCCTCAACTTTTCTTAATACTCTCATTACATTACCACCCCAAATCTTGGTAATTTCACCTTTTGAATATCCTCGACGAAGAAGCTCAATTGTAATATTTTTCATCTCTGCCGCACTTCTGCAGCCATCTACTCCTCCCCCTCCGTCAAAGTCGGTTCCGATGCCAACGTGGTCAATGCCTAGAACCTGAACTGCATGATCGATATGGTCCACTACATCTTTAACAGTTGCTGATACGGCATATTTCTTCTGAATTTCCCTGTACTTTATGCGTACAACCTTTTTAGAGTCCTCCGGAAGCGCATTATAATCGCCATATTTGTCCTGAAGGTCCTTGAGTTTAGTATCCAGTTCAGAATTTGGTTCAGGCGTTTTAAGGTAATTGCTCAAAATACAAATCTGTATAACTCCTCCATTATCTTTGAGAGCCAGAAGCATGTTATCTGTCAGATTCCTTGGACTTCCGCATAATGCTCTGCATGATGAATGAGATGCAATAACAGGAGCTGTTGTTGTCTTAAGAACATCAAAGAAAGATTTATCTGAAATATGTGATATATCAACCATCATCCCGAGACGATTCATCTCTTTCACAACCTGAACACCAAGGGAAGAAAGACCATTGTTCTCCATGCCGGCAGGGTCGGTTGAGGAGTCACAGATATCATTATTTTTAGTATGAGCAAGAGTTATATACCTGGCACCCAGATCATAATATTGTTTTACTCTTGATAAATTCATGCCAATTGGATAACCATTTTCTAATCCGATAAAAGCAGCTATTTTGCCAGATTTCCTGATCCTGTAGGCATCAGCAACAGTATAAGCTAACTCTGCCACGTTTGCATTCTTTTCCACATTCCTATGTATAGCATTGAAAGTCTCAAGTGCCTTATGATGAACCACATTGAATGATGAATCATTTCTGGGTCCCTGCCCGATGAAAACTGCAAAAAACTCTGCATGAAGACCACCTTCAATCATCTTTGGAAAGTCAACGCATCCCTCATTATGTCTGACCCCAAGATCAAAGTCAGGATCTGAAAAGCTCATAGGAGTATCACAGTGTGTATCAACGGTTAGGATTGATGCATGAATCTTATTTGCTTTTTTAATAAGCTGTTCTTCAGTGCTCCCGCACCGGGTTAATAATAACACTACCAGTGGAATATAAAGAAATATTTTCATGTTGTCCTGTATGGTTTAGTATTGCAAGATAACCAAAATGAAACCGGCTAATCAAAAACTGAGGTTATTTAACCTATTTTAACAATGCAAAAAGCCCCATTCAAATGCACTTAATAAAACTAAAAATCCGATGACTATAATTGTAATCCCGGCTATTTTGTTTATTCGTACAATAAGGCGAAGTCCGATCTTCTTTTTAAATCTGCTTACAAAATAACTTAAGAACAGCCACCATGCCAGGGCCCCTATAAATACACCTGGTATCAGAAAAAATGGTACCATCCGGGGCTTTAAATTTCCATTAAAATGAATTCCTGAATAGAAAGCAACAAAAATAAAAATTGTATAAGGATTTGAAATGGAAAGAACAAATACAGAATAGAAATCACGCCACAATGATTTATCACCTTTTTCCTTGTTCCTGAAGTCTTTTACGGTATTTGTTATAAATACTTTAACCCCTACTCCAATTATAATAATACCTGAAATTATACTGATTATGAATCGTTCTTCCTTAATGAAACTGATAATGACTGTAAAACCCAATCCGGCTAAAATTGCCAGAAGAGTATCTGATAAAGAAATACCAAGGCCTGAAAAGAATCCTGAAAGGACACCTCTTTTTATGGTTCTGTTAATCAATATTATACCAATTGGCCCCAAAGGCATCGAAACCATGAGGCCAAGAATAATACCCTTTAAAAGTAATTCGATAGCCGGAATCATTTTCCCCGATTAAGAGCTGCAAAGATAACAAGTTTATTTACCCTGTACTTGAATTTTATTTTTGTGGTTCTATCATTCTTCTGCTATTTTTGTGGATCAATTTTAAAATGGCTGAAAAAAGAAAAGTCTGGCATTGGATTGTTCTGGCAATTTTATCATTAATATGGGGAACCAGTTATATATTAATGAAGAAGGGGCTTGAATCTTTCTCCTCACTTCAGGTAGGTGCTCTAAGGGTAACTATAACTTTTGTCTGCCTCTTGCCTGTGGCGCTAAAAAACTTACCAAAATTAAATAAAGGTAACATCCTGTCTCTTATAATTATAGGATTAACGGGCAGTGTGATTCCGGCTTTTTTATTTCCTCTTGCCGAAACTAAAATAAGTAGTTCCCTTACAGGCATGCTTAATTCCCTGAGTCCGGTTTTCACACTGGTACTCGGAATAGCAATTTATAAACGCAAATCTATTCATACCCAGATTGCCGGGGTGTTTCTGGGATTAATTGGAGCTGCAGGTTTAATGTACACAGGTTCATTCACATTTAACTTATGGGGACTCCTTGTAGTTCTCGCCACATTTTTATCAGGATTCAGTTCAAATGAGGTAAGCAAAGTTAAAGGGTTGAATGGCATCCAGATCACAGCGCTTGCTTTCTTTGTTACCAGCCCTTTAGCAATTGTATACCTGCTGTTTTCCGATATGTCTGCTCCCTTGCATACAGTAAACTGGATAAGAAATCTTTGTTTTATCGCAATTCTGGCAATACTTGGCAGTGCAATTGCGCTGGCTATTTACTACGTACTCATAAGAGACACGTCTCCGGTTTTTGGATCTACAGTTACATATTTTATTCCTATTGTTGCAACTCTCTGGGGATTTGCAGATAATGAACATTTTTCTTCTTCTATGCTCATCTCAGTTACTTTTATTTTTGCAGGAGTATTTATTATTAACAGACCTGACTTTTTCAAAAAAAAGAAGGCGATAACCGATGAACAAATATAACCTTGTCGGACTGTCAGTATTTGGAGGTATTCTTTCAGGATTAGCCTGGACAGGATGGTGTTCAGGCCTTATCCTGCTTATAGCTTTTGTTCCTTTTTTCCTGATTGAAAACTATCTGTATGCAAATCACAAAAAGTTCACACCAAATGCGTTCTTCATCTTTATACTTCCCGGCTTTGTAATATTCAGTATCGCAGCAATCGGATGGATGAGAGTTGCCAGTGTTACCGGAGCTATTTGTGTGATTATGGGATTGGCATTCCTGATGGCGTTTGCTCTCTGGCTGGCTCATGTTGTACGGAGGAGAGTCGGGAATATTGCAGGGTTCGCTTCAATGATCACCTTCTGGCTTGCTTATGAGTTTATAAGTCTGAATATTAATATTATATCCCCATGGTTAAATCTGGGCAACGGTCTTTCAAAAGACATTGCTTTTATTCAATGGTACGAAATAACAGGAACAGCCGGAGGTACTCTCTGGATTCTGTCCTCTAACCTTTTCTTTACGATATTCATAACAAAATATTTTGAGAAAAGAAGGATAAATACACTGTACCTCCTGATATGGATCTCCATAATTATTATCCCGTCCGCAATCTCCATTGCCAGATATCTTACTATAAAACAAAACAATACAAGAGCAGAACAGGTTGTTATAGTCCAGCCCAATGTCGATCCCTACACTGAAAAATTCACCATTCCTTTTCAAATACAGCTCAGGGAAGCAATTGCTATGGCAGAGTCGAATGTTACAGAAAATACTAACTGGATATTAACACCTGAAACCACTGTAGATGACCCGGTAAATCTTGATGACCTGAACAATGATAAATATATTAAAATGATCAGGGAGCTGACTTATAAACATCCCCTGGCATCAATTGTTACCGGGTTAGTGAGTTATAGACAATATCCGGCAACACTTGAAGCTCCAACCATAAGCGCCAGAAAAGTTGATGACTCCGGAAAATATTCCGATCATTTTAATTCTGCATTTAAAATTGATAGCGGAAAATCTATTGAGGTATATCATAAATCAAAACTTGTACCGGGTATCGAGATGCAATTCTCAAACGGCCCTGGAAGACTTATAGCCAGAATCCTACCCAAACTTGGTGGTACAATATGGGGTTACGGAATTCAGAAAGACAGGGTTTGTTTTGAAAACCGGAGAACCTCTACGAAAATAGCACCTATCGTGTGCTACGAGTCCGTTTTTGGGCAATATGTAACTGACTATGTAAAGAATGGGGCAAATGCCTTATTCATAATAACAAATGATGGCTGGTGGAAAAATACAAATGGCTACAGGCAACATCTTTCATACGCTTCAATAAGGGCAATAGAAACAAGGCGCCCTGTTGCAAGGGCAGCCAACACGGGTGTATCATGTATAATAGATATCAGAGGCAAAAGAATAATTGAATCTGATTGGTGGTCACGCACAGTAATTAAAGGTGAAATCTATCCGGAAACCAGGGTGACCTTATATGTCAGGCATGGCGATTTTTTGTTGAAAATTGCATCATTAATAAGCGCTCTCATTCTTCTGATAATTTTTGTTGCTATTCCGGTCAGAAAAAAAATTAAATCCATTTAGCGAAATAATGCAATACCTTCGTCAAGCCATTTTTTATACTCCGCAACATTCAGATTGGTTGGCATTGGCTTATTCAAAGGATTGCCTTCAGAATCTGTTATAACGTAAAGAGGCAAAGCATTCGTTTTAAACTTCGATATCTCAAGGTCTTCGCATATCTTACCAATTGTCTTTTTCTGTTTACCATCAAGGGCAGAAACTATCCATTCGTTTTCAGGCAATTGAGTTCTGTCATCAACATACAATGCTACAATTACAAAGTTCTCCTTTAGTCTTCTCAGGACTTCAGGATCAGACCAAACCTTAGCTTCCATCAGCTTGCAGTTTGCGCATGCATGTCCCTTAAAATCAAGTAATACAGGTTTCCTTTGTTCTTTAGCACATACCAGACCCTGGTTATAGTCATAATAACCTTTTAATCCTAATGGCATTTCAAATAGTTCCCCGTGTTTGGGCTCAGAACACAGCACACTGGTTCTTTCAGGTTGAACAGCTGTTCCTGCAGAGACACTATTTTCTGAGATTATTAGTGGAAGATTTAGTTCAGTGCCAGATGAGGCCGGCAAGAATGATGACAATCCTCTCAGTGGTGAACCAAACAGTCCGGGAACAAGATATATAACAAAAGAGAAAACTATGATTATCAGAAATAATCTGAAGGTTCCTATGTAAGGAAGATCGCTATCGTGAGAAAATTTGATTTTACCCATAAGATAAAGTCCGAGCAGTGAAAAAAGAACAATCCAAATTGCTATAAATAAATCTCTCGATAAGATTCCCAATGAATACACACTGTCTATTGTCATAAGGAATTTCATGCTGAATGCAAGCATAATAAACCCAAGAACTACTTTAATGGAGTTAAGCCATCCTCCTGATTTTGGTATACGGCTCATGATTGAAGGGAACAAAGCAAATATTGTAAACGGGAGTGCAAAAGCAACGCCAAACCCGACCATGCCAATAGTTGGTCTTAATACATCTCCACCGGCTGCTTCTACAAGCAGGGCGCCAACAATCGGTCCGGTGCATGAAAATGAAACAATTACAGTTGTCAAACCCATAAAAAATGCTGCCAATACTCCTCCTTTATCAACTTTTGAATCAGCACCGCTAACCCATTTATTAGGCAACATGATCTCAAAGGCACCGAAAAAAGAAGCAGCAAAAATTACGAACAATGCAAAGAATATTGTATTGGGCAACCAATGCGTGCTTAAAGCATTTGCAAATCCTGCGCCGGCGCTTGTCAGAGATACTATTATTCCCAATGAAGAATAAATCAGGACAATTGAAATGCCAAAAATTAATGCTTTGAAAACTGCTTTGCTCCTGTCTTCAGACCCCTGGGAAAAGAATGCAACTGTCATTGGGATCATTGGAAAAACGCAGGGAGTAAGAACTCCCGCAAACCCTGCCAGCAAAGAAATAAGGAAAAATTTCAATAACCCCCTGTCTGATCTTACAGGTGTTATATCAATACTATTAGCGCTATTAGCAGAAATTGATTTACCTACTGTCTTTTCAGCAATCCTAATTGAAAAATCAACATCTTTCGGGGGAGAGCATGTAGAATTATTGCAGGCCATAAAACTGACAGTACCTTTAACATTAAAGGTGGATTCCAGTGCAGTTATTTTCTGTCTGAATTCAGCTTTTGTGCTGAACGTTTTTATTTTAAAACCAAAAGCCTCATCGAGGACTTCTAAGGGTTTCGTAACTTCATATGTTTTACCCTCGAGTTTATAACTTGCCAGAGTATCAAAAGTGAATGATGTAGGAATCGGTCCTCCATCAGGAATATCCATCGAATAAATATGAGAATGTTCTTCAATTGAAGCAGTAAATATCAGCTCATATTGCTTGTCTCCTTTTTTCTCATAGCTGAAATCCCAGGTAACAGGGTCATAAATCTGTGCTGATACGGAGGAGGCTACAACTATGAATGATATTATGGCTACGAGTTTTCTTAACATGGTTATATTATAAAAATTACAATACAAAAGTAGTAAATCATCTTATCATAATGATTGACACTCCCAGGTCATTGTTTTAGAGAATTGAAAGTTAAGCGAGGTCTATTTCATTCCCAAACCGGTCGCAAAAATGATATTCAAGCATATGATAGGCTGTGACAGGCTGAACCTTAAGACTTATTTTATACTTAAAGTCCCATTTTCTTGAAATAGGAATAAGACCTTTTTTCAGATACGATGCCACGAATG
This sequence comes from Bacteroidales bacterium, assembly GCA_025358455.1. Lineage (GTDB taxonomy): Bacteria > Bacteroidota > Bacteroidia > Bacteroidales > VadinHA17 > LD21. Next base: position 28,211 of record JANYJP010000089.1, on the reverse strand, counting down.
GATGAACATTCAGGATTATTTTTCTGGTTTTAATTTTATCAACAATAAATGAGAGACCTCTTTCGAGTTCATCGGTAAAGAGTATTGTTGGTTTAGTTTCGCCGGTTCCCTGGCATGATGGGCACTTTTCGTCGGTTACAATGGTCATTTCCGGTCTTACTCTTTGCCTGGTGATCTGCATCAGTCCAAATTTGGTAAGAGGAAGGATGTTGTGTTTGGTTCTGTCATTTGACATAACATCCTTCATTTTATCGAAAAGTTGTAGTTTGTTCTCCCCCGATTGCATATCAATGAAATCGACAACAATAATTCCACCCATATCTCTGAGTCTCAGCTGTCTGGCTATTTCAGTTGCCGCCTCCATGTTTACCTCCAGCGCATTCGATTCCTGGTCATTGCCTGACCTCGATCTGTTTCCGCTGTTTACATCTATAACATGAAGCGCTTCAGTATGTTCGATTATCAGGTATGCTCCATGCTTAAAAGACACTGTTTTACCAAAAAGGGCTTTTATCTGCTTATTAATACCGAAATGGTCAAATATTGGAAGTGTACTATTATATACTTTAACTATTTTTTCTTTTTCTGGTGCAATTTCTCTTATATACAGTTTGATATCATCAGCTAAGGAGTCGTCGTTTATATGAATACTGTTAAATGTAACATTCAGCATATCACGAAGAATTGTTGAAGTCCTGTTCATCTCACCAATTAACAATTTCGGAGTTTTAGTCTCCTTCTTAACCGTGATGAATGCAGATTCCCATTTAGTGATCAGCTCCTTTAACTCCGCATCAAGCACCGCCACTTTTTTACCCTCAGCAACAGTTCTGACAATAACCCCATAGTTACGGGGTTTGATACTTTGCACCAGTGACTTAAGTCGGCTTTTCTCCTCCTGACTTTCAATTTTAGAGGATATAGACACCTTATCGGAATAAGGCATCAGGACAAGATTTCTTCCTGCAATTGAGATTTCAGATGCAAGCCTGGGCCCTTTTGTTGAAATAGGTTCCTTAGTTATCTGAACAAGTACAGTCTGACCGGTGGTTAATACATCAGTTATTTTACCATCCTTGTCAATATCAGGTTCAGGCTTGAACTTATATACAGGTGGTACCTTCCCTTGTTTTTGAAGCGCTGTCAGATAATATTTATGCTGTGTCCGGAACTGGGCACCCAGATCGAGGTAATGGAGGAAGGCATCGCGCTCATAACCTACATTTATAAACGCAGCATTAAGTCCGGGCATGATTTTTTTTACCTTTCCAAGGTAAATATCCCCGACAGAAAACTTTACATTACGTTTTTCCTTGTTTAATTCAATTAACTGCTTGTCTTCCAACAACGCTAAAGAAACCTCGGAATCACTAACATCAATGATCAGATCCTTGTTTACCACTTCACTATATTAATCAGAGTTAATATATCATCTCACATCCGACATATTGATACAATAAACCTAAAGACCATCAGATCTTTAGGTTTAATATTTTCAATGAATGACCACTTACTGATCTGCTACTTCTTTTTATGTCTATTCTTCCGCAAACGCTTTTTGCGTTTGTGAGTGGCCATCTTATGTCTCTTTCTTTTTTTACCGCTTGGCATATAGGATTATTTCTTAACGTGTGATTTAACTTTGGTTATGAAAGATTTTGCCGGCTTGAAAGCAGGGATATTGTGTGCAGGGATAATGATAGTTGTATTTTTTGATATATTCCTTGCTGTCTTCTTGGCTCTTTTCTTAACGATGAAGCTTCCAAAACCCCTGAGATAAACGTTACTACCTTTTACCATAGAATCTTTAACAGTTTCCATTAAGGCTTCAACAGTTTTCTGTACTGTTACCTTTTCAATACCAGTGTTCTTGGCAATTTCATTTACAATGTCTGCTTTAGTCATTTTTCCTGAAGTTTAAAATTCAACAAATTATTTTGAGTATGTCTTTTTTTAACTGTGCAAATATAAAAATATTATTTGTTTAAAATGGAACTCTTGAAGAATATATTTTTTTTTTGGATATTATTAATGCCTTAAATACAATGAAATAGATGATTCATAGCAAATATTTTGAATTAATCCGGGAAAATTTCAAAAAATTGTAAAAATCCATAACGTTTTGATTACTTGTACTTTAACCAATAATTGTTTATCAGGGTTGTAGAAAGTGGTTTTTTTCTTAACTTTACATTCCGTTATTTGAATTATTAATAAATACATAACTATATGTCAATCAATAAAGTTATACTTGTCGGCAACGTAGGAAAAGATCCGGTTATCCGGTATTTTGACAAGGGTGTTGCCAAGGCTACTTTCCCTCTTGCCACTAGCGAATCCTACACAAATCAACAGGGAGAAACAATAACTTCAACCGAGTGGCATAATATTGTACTATGGCGCGCACTGGCTGAAGTAGCTGAAAAAACAATAAAAAAAGGTTCCCAGGTATATATAGTCGGGAAAATAAAAACTCGTTCATATGTCGATAAGGAGGGGGTTAACAAGTATATTACTGAAATACTTGCAGATACTTTATTAACTCTCGAGAAGAAACAGGGCGCTGGCAATGCTGCTGCTCACTCAGAAACCGCGAAAGATGAGGCTCATGGCAAGAGTTCCACGGGTTCAGTTGTAAATGAACCGACTGCAAAATATCAACCGTCAAATGAAGCAAAAAATACAAATTCATCCGACAAAGTAGAACCGTCAGGAGATGATTTTGGTATAGACACCCAACCCGGTGGCGTTCAGACTGAAGATGACCTGCCTTTTTAGCCAGTTTTATAAATAAAAATACAATTGGAACCTGAATTTTTACTTTCATTTATTAATACTTTTTCAGCCATTACTGTCAATGCTCCTGATTTTAAATTAATTGTCGGGCTTATTATACTTATTATCCTTCTTCTCGGTTCGGCGCTTATGTCAGGTTCTGAAGTTGCCTATTTTTCATTCCGGCCAGATGATATTGAAAGATTTAAGACAAATAAGAGCAAAAAGGCACAAATAGCTTTGAAACTGTATAACAAACCCGAGAAACTTTTAAGCACAATACTGGTTGCAAATAATACAATAAACATTACTATCGTATTACTGGCCGCATTTATAAGCTCAAAACTGTTTGATTTTTCTTCTGAACCCGTAATAGGATTCATTGTGAATGTTGTTGTAATTACTTTCCTGCTCCTGTTTTTTGGAGAGGTAATGCCAAAAGTTTACGCATCAAGGAATCATATTGCGGTTGCACTCTTTATGTCAATACCGCTTACATTACTGCAAAAGATATTTCATCCGGTGACTGCTTTACTGATATATGCGTCATCGTTTATGAAAAAAAGATCAGGGTCGCGTCGATCGAACATAAGTATGGATGATCTGTCCGATGCACTTGAACTTACCTCTGATGAATTTGATGAAGATGAAAAAATACTTAAAGGAATAGTAAATTTCGGGAATATAAATGTAAGTGCAATAATGTGTCCCCGTATGGACGTAACCGCGATTGACATCAAGGCAGGATTCGATAAAATTGTTCCAATTATAATCAGTTCAGGTTTCTCAAGAATTCCGGTTTATTCCGGTTCATTTGATATTGTCAAGGGAATATTATATGCAAAGGATGTGCTTCCATATACCAGCAACCCTGCAAGTTTTAAATGGCAGGCTCTGCTACGTCCGCCATATTTTGTTCCTGAAACAAAAAAGATAAATGATCTTCTGAAAGAGTTTCAAACAAAGAAGATACATATGGCGGTTGTAATAGATGAATATGGCGGAACATCCGGTATTATAACGCTAGAAGATATTCTTGAGGAAATTATTGGTGAAATAACTGATGAGAGCGATGAGGTTTCGGCATTGTTCCGGAAACTGGATGACAGAACATATATTTTTGAAGGGAAAGTCTTATTGAATGACTTTTGTAAAGTCTTTGAGATCGAAGAAGATTTGTTTGAAAAAGTAAGAGGTGAATCTGAAACACTTGCCGGACTGATGCTTGAGCTGACAGGTGAAATACCTCAGAAAGACCAGATTATAAGATATGAAAAATTTACTTTCAGGATTGAATCTGCAGATAGAAGAAGGATAAAAGAAATCCGCGTTGAAATAAACAAGAAGGAAGATGATATTCAAAAAGGCTAGCCTGTTAATATTTCTGTTAATCTCATGCATTTTGTTCAGTTGCAGAAATGTTGCTGTACCAAAGCCAAAGGGACATTTCAGGATCGATCTTCCTGTAAAACAATATGTTCTATTTGAAAATCAGACCGTAAGCGACATCAAAATGCCAATTTCTTTCGAATATCCGGTATATTCACGACTCTCATTCCAGCAGGATAACGGAAACAAAACAGGTTGGTTTAACATTGAATTTCCTGCATATAAAGCTAAAATATACCTCACATACAAGGATATAAAAAACGATTTTGCAGACCTGATGGAGCAGACGTATAAAATGAATGTTAAAAACCATATAACGAAAGCAGATGCGATAAATGAACAGGCTTTTAATAACCAGGAGAATAAAGTATATGGAATTTTATATGACCTGAAAGGTAACACAGCCTCAGCCGTACAATTTTACGTTACCGACAGTGTAAAACATTATCTGAGAGGTTCTCTTTATTTTTCTGCTGAACCAAATGCAGATTCTCTTGCACCGGTAATTGAATTTTTCAGAGAGGATATAATTCATCTGATTGAGACTTTAAAGTGGGAAAAATAACACTTATCAAGTATTAATGGGTTGTATAACTAAACATTATTTAAACGAGTTCTCCATTCTTGGAGTGTGGAAAATCGAGGAGGATATTGATACTCTGCTGGAACTCGTTATTCTTGATACTGATGAGAAAAAGAAGTATAAAAGTTTTAGCAGCAGCTCCCGCAAACTTGAATTCCTGAGTGTAAGGGCTCTGCTTTCCGAGCTAATAGGGAAAGATGCAAAAATCGTTTATAATAAGAATAACAAACCTTTTCTGAAAGATGGTTCAAGGTTTATAAGTATATCTCATTCGCATAAACTCACTGCTATATTATTAAGCACAAATGAAAAAGTGGGAATAGACCTTGAGTATATGAGTACAAACATAGCCGCAATAGCATTCAAATTCCTCAACAGAAAAGAAAAGGTTACAAAAGAACAGGAAGACCGCAGGTATCATCTGTATATTCACTGGTGCGCAAAAGAGGCTCTTTATAAAATATGTGATAAAGAGGGTATAAGCATAAAAAAGAACCTTACTATTGAACCTTTCCAGTTGAAGGTTTCAGGGGAGATCAGGGGTCAGGTTCATACAGACAAAATAAATGAATCGTTCGATTTATACTATTCAAAATACGATAATTATGCAATAGTATGGACGAAAAAGAATTATGAAACCCACGTGATCAACCCTGATCAAAAATAAAAATGAAATTAATTAATTATCAATCATTTGTGGGTACCTGTCTGCACCATGCAGATTTACATCATTGATATAAAGATAAATAACGGATGAAAACAACCAATTTTCCAGGTAAGAAAAGTATAGCTTTGCTTCTTGATCCAGACAAAACGAAGGGAGATTCACTCAAAAACATCCTTGATATTGCAGTGAAAAGCAATACAGACTATATTCTGGCAGGAGGAAGTCTGACCTTTAATAATATTGATATTCTGATCGATGGTATAAAAGAACTTTGTTCAATACCTGTGATTTTGTTTCCCGGGAACCTTCTTCAACTTACCCATAAAGCTGACGCAATACTACTGCTTTCGCTTATTTCGGGACGAAATCCTGAATTGCTTATCGGGAACCATGTCATTGCTGCTCCCTACCTGAAGGATATTAAAGATAAACTCATCCCCGTCGGATATATTCTTATTAGCTGCGGTAATAAAACCTCAGTCGAATACATCAGTCATACTGAGGCAATTCCTTCCGATAAATCAGATATAGCAGTTGCTACCGCAATTGCAGGTGAAATGTTAGGTCTGAAAATGATTTATCTTGAAGCTGGCAGCGGAGCCTCAAATCCAGTCCCCGTGAGTATTGTAAGAGCTGTCAGTGAAAATGTTTCAATCCCTGTTTCTGTTGGCGGTGGTATTACAAACAATAAGGAGGTTGAAGAGATCTTTGATGCAGGCGCTCATATGGTTATCCTTGGTAATGCGTGTGAAAAAAATCCGGATTTACTCTATGATGCATGCAGGATAAGGGACAAATTCAGATCACCTGAATAATTCAAACATCGGCTCACCTGTACATGCATTCGGAAACGGAACTTTACAAAGTGATGACAATGTTGCAGCTATATCCGTTAAATTAACGTGACGTGTTACTGTAGCCCTGTTAACTGTCCAACCGTACCAGATCAAAGGAACATGTGAATCATATTCATACGGTGAATTATAATTTGTAACGTAATCGCCTGATTTTTCAACCCAGCCCGGATTAAGGATTACAATAACATCACCGGATCTCTGAGGATTAAAATTATTTATTATTCTTTTTAGATTTCCATTTCCAAAATCGTTTGCTTCAAAAGCAGAATAAGGATAGGCAGCTGCAACCCCTGTAAACTGAACCAGGAAACGTGCAACCTTCTTTTGTACATCATCAAGTGAAAGCCGTGCATCCTCAATAAGTGTCCTGTTAAGAAATACCTGCCTCCCGGAATATCCTTTAACCCAGTTGCCCTCTCCATATACAGCATTCAGATAACTTCTGAGCAGTTGCAGAGCCTGATTCTGCATAAAATAACCCGCCGGAATGCGGTTTTTTTCCAATACCGCAGGTATCTCAGATATGCCATGAGCTGCAGTAAAGTATATCAGAACATTCCTTTTTCCAATGCTGTCATTCAAAAAAGTCAGAAGATTCTTTATATCATTATCCATCCTGAAAATTGCATCTGCCATCTCAAAAGATGAAGGACCAAACCGGTGACCAATATAATCAGTTGAAGTATAACATATTGAAAGATAATCTATTACATCATCCTTGCCAAGTTTCTCATTTTCAATAAGTTTGATCGCAAAATTCGTTGTTAGTTCGTTCCCAAAAGGAGTCTCCCTTAGAAGGGAGTAATCATTTTTAGAATTACTATTGTTCTTCGACCTTATCTTCTTAAGATCGTAAGGGAAAAAATTTATACCGTTAAACCCCGCTTCAAACATGTTTGAATCGGGAAGACAGTCGGAGTAATTCTGGATAGGTTTAAAAAGGCTCCATATGCCATTCAGATAGGTGTCTGAATACTTCATTGCATTGAAATCGTTTACCCATGACGGCATTTTATCAATATAATAAGAACTTGTCATCCATGTGCCTGTGATATTATCAAACCAGTAAGCAGCATTGGCAGCATGGCCTGCTGAGAATATAGATGAACTCTCCTTCATTCCAACTGCAAAAACTTTTGCTTTTTTGTTCGTTGCCATCACCAGTTCATCAGAAAAGGTCGATGCCTGAAGGTTAACAGGGGAATGAAGACCCGATTCAAAACTACCGCCGACTGGATTTACGCTGATATCCTGAGTGCAGTTTATAAGCTCATTCTTAAGTGGTACATACCAGTTGTCAGATGTGATGCCATGAAATGATGGTTCAGCACCGGTTGAGATTGTTGCATGACCAGGCGCAGACTGTGTAAGCATATATTCAAATGAAGCATTTCTAAAATAGGTGCCTTCATTTATTAGCTTTTTTATCCCATTCTCTTCTAACCTGTCCCTGAATTTTTCAAGCTGGTCGAACTTCAGCTGTTCAACCACAATACCTATTACCAGACGAGGCTTTTCAGGCGGAAGATATGCCCCCTGACCCGATAATTTAGCCAAAACAGACAACATTAAAATTATTGCTGAATATCTTTTCCCGTATTTTTCGTGATTTTTCATAACTATCTTTGCTAATTCCCTAAAGAATATACTAAACTCTGTTCCCTTAAAATATAAGTAAGGTGCAAAATTACTGGATTTAATTACAGAACCAAATGATGAAGGCTATTTAATAACTATAAACCTTCCGTAGCACAATGTTCTGGTTCGTTTGTTAGTAAATACAACTGAGTACGAGCCACTGCCTAAGCCGCTTATGTTGATCAGTAGCGGAACTCCCTGCCCGACCAGAGAATTATAATCCATTTCCAGCTTTCCTGTCTGGTCATAAATTCTAATGTTCACTGTACCGGAAATCAGGTCAGGAAGTAATACATTTAGTTCACTTGTTGCCGGATTTGGATAAAGAACTGGTGTCCTTGTTATGGTTGTATCTATCTTAGGTGTAACCGGCGCGAGGTTTACTTGTATATTTGTTCTTTGTCCTGCCACGACTGATATATTAGTGACTGTTGTATCAACATAACCATTAGCCGAAAAGGTCAGATTCCATGAGCCGGGAGACAAAAATCTTACAAAGCTCCCCATTAGTGTATCGGAATAAACCTGAGAGCTATCTATATCGTGACCCGTAATAAATATTTTTGCTGCAACAGGTAATGATGTTTTTGAATTAATGACCAGCCCGTGTATGCCATATAGTGCGTTTTCAAGAAATCCAAGCAGTGAGCGCCAGTTATTCTGCCAGAGCAAAGTGAGCTGAGCTGGCGGAGTAACATACTGGCCATCAAGTTCAATGGTCACTTCACGTCCCTGCAATTCCCAGGTAACAAAATCCTGTCTGCCTCCATAAATGAGATACCACAGAGCGCCCCGTGTTACCCCATTATCCCGTTCATTCATATAAGCTGAACCGCCATATGCATGCGCCGTATCGGCATAAGCTCTGCCAATACTGTTAAACCATGAATCATCTGCATGTAGTTTCGACGACCATCTGTCCCATGGGTAATTAACGACCTCTGATCCTGAATGAAAATTTGCCGAGAGAACAAATTTGTGCTTCCTCATAAATTTTATCATATCAAGGGTTTCTTTCTGCTTCACAGTATTTGGGGTTATGGGATCCGGGAAATTGCGGTTCAGATCAATACCATTTGCATTGAAACGTGTTGGTGAAATTATCGTATTGCCGTTTCTGTATGTTCCATCAGGATTTGACAGTGGGTTAATCCAGATTTCCAGATTATCGACAAGATTCTTTACTCTGCTGTTCGTCTGATAGTTTTTTAGCAAATAATCAGCGAGCCTGAGCATGAGAATGAAACCCCCTGTCTCATCCCCATGAATGGAAGATGTGTAAAATACTTCAGGTTCGTCCTCCTCAATTGCTGCATTATCTGATATTTTAAGTGCAAGAATCAACTTCCCATTTACACTTGTTCCAATAGTATCAAGGTGACATAACCCTGGATACAGAGTTATAAAACTCAGCATTATAGAATCGTATTGGGAATAAGTTGGATAAGTATCCCAAAGCATAGCCTGGTTAATATCAGTTGCCGGGATAATGCCCTTGGTTTCCGGTCTTTCTGATATCAGGTAATCATACTTTTGTATAAGAAACCACTCAAGCGTTCGAGGCGACAAACTGATATGAATTATCTTGTCATTAACTGATAATATTGAAACGTTCCGTGTAAGAAGATCGGTTGTTTGTTTGCCATAATAAGGTAAAGTTACTTCAGCCTGTCCATTCTTATTTATAATTTCACGAAGTCGGATATCATTACTTATGTTTTGTGAAAAGCATCTCGGTGCAATAATGATTATTAATGTAATTAATATCAGTAAGCGCCTTATCATAACGACTTTATACATTAAACCTTATGTGCAGGATATCGCCGTCTCCTACAATATAATTCTTGCCTTCAATATAAAATTTCCCGGCTTCCTTACAGGCATGCTCAGATCCAAGAGAAACAAAGTCATGATATCTCATAACCTCAGCCCTGATAAATCCTCTTTCAAGATCGCTGTGAATAACACCGGCAGCTTTTGGAGCTGTCATGCCGGTTTTAATGGTCCAGGCTCTGATCTCCATCTCTCCAACTGTGAAGAATGTCTGTAAATTCAGCATTTTATATGCAGCTCTTACCAGTTTATCTACACCGGGTTCATCCAATCCTGAATCCTTTAGAAATGCCAGTCGGTCTTCGGTATTTTCCAGTTCCGCTATTTCAGCTTCAATTGCACCGGCTATAATCAGAATTTCAGAATCTTTTCCCTTTAAATATTCCTTAACTTTCTCAACATACTTATTACCTGTTTTTGCTGATTTTTCATCAACATTGCAGACAAAAATTACAGGTTTCATGGTAAGAAGAAAAAGATCATCAACATATTTTTTGTCATCATCCTTCACGTCGAGTGTTCTGGCATTTTTGAATTCTTCAAAATTCTCACGATACAGATTTAGTACTTCTGCCCCATGTTTTGCATCTTTATCTCCGGCTTTAGCTGCCCGTCCAAGACGTTCAATCTTTTTTTCCACCGACTCAAGGTCTTTCACCTGCAGTTCCAGGTCGATGGTTTCAAGGTCTCTCACCGGATCAACGGAGCCATCAATATGCGGTAATGCTTCATTGTCGAAACATCTGAGAACATGTATCAGGGCATCTGTATTTCTTATATCACCAAGAAACTTATTCCCCACGCCTTCTCCTTTGTTTGATCCTTTAGCTAATCCCGGAATATCAACAATTTCAACTGTAGTATGAACAATCCTGTCAGTAACCTGATGTTTTTCGAGCTCATATAGTCTGGGGTCCGGAACCTGAACAACTCCCATATTTGATTTTGTTGTACTAAATGCGAAAGCATTGGTCTCACCTTTTGTATTAGAGATGCAGTTAAAAATAGTCGTTTTACCGACATTGGTAATTCCTATAATTCCACATTGAAGTGCCATCAGCTATCCGGATTAAATCATTTGGCTGCAAATTTATCATAATTCGGGGATAATTCAATAGTTGAGTAATCAGAGTGACTAAAGTGAGAAAAGAATTTTACTTTTCTTACTATCTTTAAACCTTTGATTAACTATTACATCTAAGATAAAAATCTGAATTACACTTGAGCAAAGTTAAGCCGGAAGACAATATAACCGAAATACTGAGAACTGATCTGAATAAGGGATTCAGGCTGGTAGTAGAAAAATATAGTTCAAAGCTGTATTGGCATATCCGTCGCCTGGTTATTCTTCATGAGGATGCAGATGATGCTCTTCAGAATACTTTCATCAATGCATGGAAGGGCATGGGGGATTTCAGAAGCGATAGTTCCCTTTATACCTGGCTTTATACAATTGCTACGAATGAAGCCCTGACATTGATAAACAAAAGGAAGAGGAATGCCGCAGTTTCTATTGATGACATGGGAAGCTATTTTGATAATTCACTCGAAGGCAGCGCATGGTTTGATGGAGATGAAGCACAGCTAAAACTGCAAAATGCAATTTTAAAACTACCTGAAAAACAACGCGTTGTATTTAATCTTAAATATTTCGACGATATGACATATGTGGAAATGAGCACTGTTTTGAAGACATCAGAGGGTGCTCTTAAAGCATCATATCATCATGCTGTAAAGAAAATTGAAAAAATGCTGGGTGACGATTAAACCTTTTGGAGTCTTAACTATCTAAACATTATGATGAAAGATCTGAATGAAATAGCAGATAAAAATCCTTTTAAAGTACCAGTGAACTACTTTGAGGAGGCAAACAGAAAAATACTTTCTGCCACCTCCGGTTATGATCATGAAGTAAAAAAAACCGGATTCTATAAAAGATTGAGACCATACCTGGCTTTAGCAGCTGCTGTTGCAGGATTTATTATTCTAAGTTATGGCGCTGTTAAACTGGTTATACATGATAAAGCTAATAATCAGCTTTCCGGAGTTATGGCTGAAGAGAACACAGCAAATTACATTAATGATATAGATCTACCTGCACTTGAAGAAAATGCAGCCTCACTCGGTATTGAAGTTGAAGGACTTGACGTAAGCAAGAAAGATATAATTGATTATCTCCTTCTTGAGAACATCGAAATAAATGATATTTATAATCAGCTATAAATTAAAACAATGAAAAGATTATTAATAGTATTAATGGCAATTCTGATTTTCCCTTTAACGAGATTGGCCGCCCAGAATCCGAATCTGGAAAAACTTAATTCCTATAAAATCGGATTCTTTACAAAAAAACTGAATCTGACTTCAGGAGAAGCAGAAAAATTTTGGCCGGTATATAATGAGTATCAGAAACAGAAAAACCTGATACAGATGGATAAGGTTAATTTAATAAGGGACTTCAATCAGAATGAAGCTACGCTTAGCGATACCCAATTGACGGAAATAGGTGATAAACTTATTGCTACGATTGTTCAGGAATCAACTCTTGCTTCAACCTTTCATAAGAAACTTAAAGAAGTATTGCCTCCCGCTAAAGTAATAAGGTTTTATCAGGCTGAAAATCAATATAAAATCCAACTCCTTAACGAGTTACAGAGCGCTAAGCAACGACAGGGAGTAAGAAGGCGTGATTTATAACTTAATCTCGTAATCTCTCACAAAATCTATTGATTTGGCTATCTCACCGAACATAACCTTATCATCCTGAATAAATGAAATAGTTTTCCTGTACGATTTGATTACATCCTCAATAAAGTCTGACGATCTGAGAGGTCTCCTGAATTCGATAGCCTGAACGGCGGTAAATAATTCAATCGCTATTATCCTTTCAAGGTTATCTGCAACACGCAACAATCTGGTAGCTCCATTGGCTCCCATACTCACGTGATCTTCCTGTTCATTTGACGAAGGAATAGAATCTACAGATGATGGAGTACATAGCTGTTTATTCTGACTGACAATCGAAGCAGCAGTATATTGTGGAATCATGAATCCGCTATTCAAACCGGAATTTACAACGAGGAATTCAGGCAAATCCCTTTGTCCGGCGATTAACCTGTAAACTCTTCTTTCTGAAATACTTCCCAGCTCAGCAAGTGCTATGGCCAGATAGTCAAAAATGAGGGCGAGAGGTTGTCCATGGAAATTACCTCCGGAGACAATCAGGTCTTCATCCGGAAAAATTGTCGGGTTATCAGTAACTGAGTTGATCTCAGTATGAATAACTGATTTTGAGTAACTTATTGCGTCTTTACTTGCTCCGTGAACCTGAGGTATACACCTGAAAGAATACGGGTCCTGTACATGTGCTTTTGCCCGGGAAATAATCTGACTTCCTTTCAATATTTCTCTGAAAGTTTTAGCGGTAGTAATCTGACCTTTATGCGGCCTTATGGCGTGAATACACTCAAAAAACGGATCAGGACGACCGTCATAAGCCTCAAGAGAAATGGCAGAAGTAATATCGGCAAATAAAGAGAGCCGCTCGGCCATCGCAATAATATAAACTCCATAAGAACTCATGAACTGAGTCCCGTTAAGAAGTGCAAGCCCTTCCTTTGACATCAGCTCAACAGGCGACCAACCAAATTGCTTAAGGATAGTCCCTGACTCGTAATGTTTCCCTTTATAGATAACTTCGCCCATACCCAGAAGTGGTAATACCAGATGAGCAAGAGGAGCAAGATCTCCCGAGGCTCCAAGTGATCCCTGTTCGTATATAACCGGGATAATTCCCTCATTAAAAAAATCGATAAGTCGTTGTACCGTTTGCACCTGGACCCCTGATTTCCCGAGACTCAGGGCATGAATTTTCAAAATAAGCATAAGCCTCACGATCTCTTCCTTTACAACTGGCCCGGTACCGCAGGCATGCGACATAACAAGGTTTTCCTGAAGCTTATTCAGCTGATCGTGACTTATTGTTTTTTTATGCAGTGAACCGAAACCGGTAGTTATACCATATATGGGAGATGTATTATTCTCTAATTTCTGGTCGAGATAGCTCCTGCAGCGGTTAATTAATTCAACTGACTCGGTTGACAGGGAGAGTTTACCATTCTTCTTTAGAATTTCCCAGAGTGTTTCCAGTTTCAGATCATCAGGTGATATTTTATAAGTCATCAGACAGTTATATTAATTATCAGGATTATTTTGGTTTTCTGATCTCCTCATTCACAAATAATTCAATGTCATTCAGAGCAAGCTTCTTCTGCTCCCCGGAAGACATTATTTTAATTGTTATAGTATTACTTTTTATCTCATCCTCTCCTGCCATAATAATATAAGGTATCTTCTTTGCATCGGCATATGACATTTGTTTCTTAAGTTTTACAACGTCAGGGTACAATTCAGTCCGGATATCGCGATGGCGTAACCGGTCAAGGATTTTAAGAGAATAAGCAGTCTCATTCTCTCCGAAGTTTGCAATGAGGACTTCAGTTGAAGTTACTCCTATTTTATCAAAAAGATTTAACTGGTTAAGTACATCGTATATCCTGTCGGCACCGAATGATATACCGACTCCGGATACCCCGTCCATTCCAAATACTCCGGTAAGGTTATCGTAACGACCACCGCCACATATGCTCCCGATGTTTACATCTTTCGATTTAACTTCTATTATAGCACCGGTATAATAATTTAATCCTCTTGCCAGTGTAAGATCAAGCTCTACTTTACATGACAAGGGACTGCTTTCGATATATGCAAAAAGTGTTCGTAATTCAGTTATTCCCTTCATTCCTGCATCTGAATTAAACAGAAGCCTGCTTAGCTTATCAAGTTTTGTGGCAGTATCACCATTGAGTTGCAGCAGGGGCTGAAGCGCTGAAATAGCGGCAGCAGATAATCCCTTACCATTTAACTCTGCATTAACAGCTTCGACACCAATCTTATCGAGCTTATCAATAGCCACAGTTAAGTCAGTAATACGTTCCGACTCACCAATAAAATCTGAAATCCCGGTAAGTATCTTCCTGTTGTTAATTTTTATTATAACCTGAACCTTAAGTCTTCCGAAAATATCATCAACAATCTTTATTAGTTCGTATTCATTTAATAATGAATCGCTTCCGATAACATCAACATCACACTGGAAAAATTCGCGGTACCTTCCCTTTTGTGGCCGGTCAGCTCTCCAGACAGGTTGAATCTGGTATCTTTTAAAAGGAAAGGTAATTTCATCACGATGTTGAACAACATAACGTGCGAATGGGACAGTAAGATCATATCTCAGACCCTTTTCACATATTTTTGAGGATAGTTTAGCTGATTCATGCTTCACCAGTTCATCATCAGTGATCTGTGAAAGATAATCACCTGAATTAAGTATTCTGAACAGTAGCTTATCCCCTTCCTCTCCATATTTCCCAAGCAGTGTTGTAAGGTTCTCCATTGCAGGTGTCTCAATGGGCTGATAACCATATAGCCTGAAAACCTGTTTAATGGTTTCAAAAATATATTCACGCTTCAGCATCTCTTCAGTGGAGAAATCCCTTGTTCCTTTTGGTATGGATGGTTTGGAAGACATAGTGGTGTATTAATGACAAACGTCAAAAATATAAAGATAAAAGTATAAATTAAGCGATAGAGGCAACAAAAGCAATATAGGCTGTAAAAACTTCTACAGCCTATATATCCTCTAAAGCCTTCTTTAGTATTTTTCGGGGACGTACGTTTGATCTGTTACCGGAGGTCTGACGTAAGCCACATCATGTTTAAGTGGAGGAAGCTTAAAAGGTTTTTGGGTAAGATCTTCATATGGAATTACTGAAAGCAGGTGAAGAATAGTATTTAGCCTTGCTCTCTTTTTATCATCTGCATGGACAACATTCCATGAAGCCTGCTTGGTATCTGTAAACGAGAACATTTTGTCTTTCGCCATTGAATATTCCACCCACTTATCGCGTGATTCGACATCCATAGGACTGATCTTCCATCGTTTTGTCGGATCCTTGATCCTGTCCTGAAAACGTCTCTCCTGCTCATGGTCACTTACAGAGAACCAGTATTTTATCAGAATGGTACCGGATCTGATCAGCATTCTTTCAAATTCGGGACATGAACGAAGAAATTCCTCATATTCATCATTAGAGCAATAGCCCATAACTTTCTCAACACCCGCCCTGTTATACCAGCTCCTGTCGAAAAGAACAATTTCTCCACCAGCCGGCAATTGTGAAGCATATCTTTGAAAATACCATTGAGATTTCTCCTTTTCAGTTGGTATGCCAAGTGCAACAATACGGCATATCCGGGGATTAAGACATCCTGCTATGGTTTTAATAACTCCTCCCTTTCCTGCAGCATCCCTGCCTTCGAACACTACAACAACTTTCAGCTTTTTAGCTTTTACCCATTCCTGAAGTTTAACAAGCTCGGTTTCGAGTTTCAGAAGCAACTCTTCATACTCTTTCCTTTTGAGTTTTTTCCTTTTTTCAGGTTCAATATCATGATATAAATCTGTTTCTTCTGCAATTTTCGCTTTGACTGTTTTTTTCCCTTTAGTATGTGCCATGACAGAAATATTTAAATTAGAAAGAAATATACCAGGAATTTATCTTATTCAGAAATAATTCCGGATAAAGTTTGGAATGACTCATCATTGCAGGAATGGGATAACCAGAGGGTATGTAAAAGGCTCCCCTTTCCCGGCCTTAACGCTGGCAATAATTATGCAAACTACTTTCAGAGTCCCCAATACCATAATAATTGGAATACCTATTATTATGAAACAAAGCGGAATAGCGAGAACAATATAAAGCAGCATGGACAACTGGAAGTTCAGTGCAGCTCTTCCGTTAGTGTAAACCCAGGTAGAGTCATCTCTTTTGGACAGCCAGCATATCAGTGGACCTATAATTCCGCCAAAAGGAAAAAAGAACCCGGCAAATGCCGAGAGGTGACATAACATCGCCCAGTTTCTTTCTGTTTCTGTTAATATTCTGTTCTCTTCCATGACAATCTGATGTTTGTATAAAGACGGATCTGTTTTCTCAATGCTGCATTCACAATCATTTTGTCAGCCTTTTCAGATCGGCAGGTAATAGGCCATTGGGATTTGATTTGTCGATCGCGTGTTGATTATAATAGTACATATTTGCATCATCAGTACCAATAAGCATCTTAAAACAATAACCCGAATTTTGTTCGCCAACAGGACCAACTTTATGCAGTATCACTGTATTAGGAGATTTATTTTCAATTGCCTTAATTATATCTTCCTCTGTAACGATCTCAATTTTACCATTATAGATTTTCTTTATCCTATCAATTGTTGATATTTCAGGAACAAGATCCTCCTGTTTAACAAGAATCGTTTTGCTCCTTACATCAGGAATAAATTTATTATAATACTTGAGATACTTCCTGCCTGTTAATGAAGGATCCTCAGATATCATCTCTGCATGTTTCTGCATAAATGAAAGAATAGCGCCCAGTTTATAGCTGTAATCAAGGTCATTCTCTCCGGCAAAAGAAAGAGGTATCGCGCAAATCTCAGGCATTTCGCCCAGTTTGTTCACATTCTTTCCCTGAAGAAGATTAATAAAATTGTATAAACCGCTTCCTTTATCTTTTTCATAATTTGTCTGGGTGAGAACGATAAATGAATACTTCGGATTCAATCTTCTGACATTGAATTCTCTGACTTCAATAAATTCAAAGGGAGTGATTTTCCAATATGAATTAACAGCCGTCTTAATATATAAGTTAAAAGCAGAAAACGGGTCATCTTCAAGTACCACACAGGTTTTCGATACACCAAACTGCTTTATTTCGTCTTTATTTGGAAAAGGAGCCTGACCTGTCAACAATACAGGTGAACAAAGCATTACAAAGGCAATAAAAATATTTTTCATAATTAAAGTTTTATTCTACAGGTATAAATAGTGGATTTTTTTCATTGAATTTTCTGACATATACAAACATCAGATCTTTCTTCTTTTTTCTTGAGAGTTGAACATACTCCTCATAAAGCTGACTATCCTTCATAAGAAGCAATTCAGTACTTTCAACATTGAATTCAAGAATCTTACCGCTCTCAAAATCAATTAAATATTGTTTCAACTCATTACGGCCCATATTAGACTGTCTGTATGGCGAATAATAAGTGTTATATGGTGAATAATAATTGCTGTAACCATATGGTGAATAATAGGGATCATAATACCCATATGGAGAGTTATAAGAACGTGAATCATACGTTGTTATGTCAGCTACAAAATGACATATGTTTCCAACGAATGTAATCCTGTTGAAGGCTTCCTGTATCTGCACATAAAGTACACCATTCCGGGAATAGCCCCAGATAGTGTTTTTTGCAATTTCCTGCCTTACTCCCATATTGTCATAGAAATAGATTTTATCATTCTCGAGAATTTTATTGAAGAATTCCCTGTCGTTATAATCTATTGAGGTCAGTAGCTTAGCCTTCGATATAGGCTTATTCATTTTTACCTGGTCAAAATTCAGGTAAATGCCATCATTAAATCTGAAATCAGGAGTATACTTTACCATTCCTTCCTTATCCTGTCCCTGCAATGGAATAAGAGAAGAAGCTGGTATTAATATTCCAAAAAACACCAAAAACCTTATCACTCTTACCATATTATTCGAAGTTTTACCTTTTCAGTTCAAATATCGTACCGTCAAGGCAAATTTAACGTTTTCCTTTGAAGGTTGTTTATTTCAGTTAATGTATATTTACTTCATATTTTGTTTAATTTTACAAAACCTCATAATATTGATTCATGGTTAGTGAAACCGGAAAAAGAAATATTCTTAATGGTTTAAATAAGTCTTCTGGGGAAGCATTTGAACATAGCAGAAAAAATATTGAGACATATTCGATTATTGCATTGTTCTGTCTTATAGCTTCAATACTTCTTCTCTCCTTTGATTTAAGGCTTCCTGCCGGAATTATGATCATTGCAGCTGCTAGTATGGGAATAATGATTGTTAGGAAATCATCTGAGTTCCATAAAAAATGTAAGGATTCAGTATCTGAATTTTCATCATTGAATGAAAGAAAAAATGATGTCATTACTGATTTTTCACATAAGATAAGAGAACCGCTCAACAACCTTGTTATTATCACCGATATGCTTATGGAATCTGGCCTGCAGAAAAAGCAGAAGGAGCTGCTCGAGACCTTCATAGCCTCAACAAATAATATGGTTACGACTGTTAATGAATTATCAATGCAATCGGCTGGCAATCTTAGTTATGAACCACGAAAAGCCATTCGGTTCAATCTTATATCAACGCTTCAGAACACTTTTGAACTTTATGGCCTCAAAGATAAAGCCAATCTTGATTTTATCCTAAATATTAAAGAATTCGGCGATATGGAATGCTTTGGAGACCCTATTATTCTCAAACAGATCTTTCTCGATCTCTTCAACACAATTGAAAACCAGGTATCGGAAAAAGCTATCACGGTTACTATTAACCTTAAAAAGACCAAAGAGACAGACACTGAAAATATTATAGGCTTCAGGATACAAACCGATAAGAGTATTGTTCTGATAGATGAGAAAGGTACGGATCAGAGTCTGGCTGCACGGTTAATCTCATCCGAAAAAGGCACGTTCAGTCAGGAAGTAGGACCAAATCATACAATCCTGAACGTTTATCTTCCATTTAACAACCCTCTTCCTGAGCCAAAGCAGAAAACCTCTTCGCTTAAGATGGAGGAGTTAATTCAGAAGGAAAAAACACATAAAGAGCTAAAGGATCTCAAAATACTTCTGGTTGAAGATAACCTTATAAACCAGAAGATTACACTTCTTACACTTAGTCCGCTTGTAAGCATAATTGAAACAGCATCGAACGGGAAGGAAGCATTGGATAAATTTGGTACTTCAAACTATGACCTTATTCTGATGGATATTCAGATGCCTGTAATGAGTGGTCTGGTGGCAGCAGAAAAAATCAGAGCCCTGGAATCAACAACAAATTCCCATGTACCTATAATTGCGATTACTGCAAACGCGATGATTGGGGATAAAGAGAAATGTCTTTCAGCCGGCATTGATGACTACATCAGTAAGCCCTTTCAACCGTCTGCGCTCCTGGAAAAAATCAAGAAGATTATTTAGATCCGCAACTCAGGGGCCTGAATCCGATTACCATCACATCATCTACCTGTACATTCCTGCCCATCCAGGTCTTAATGTTTTCGTCCAGAATAGCTTTCTGGTCATTCATAGGAAAATTATGAATATTAAGCAGCAGGTATCTGAACCTCCGATACATAAATTTCTTGTTTTCTGATCCACCAAACTGGTCAACATACCCATCAGAAAAAATATACAGGATATCGTCATCCATCAGATCAAGTTCCTGGTCAGTGTAAGGTCTCCCTTCAGGATTCATCCCAATAATTATCTTATCACCCTTAATCTCGATCAGGCTGTTATTACGTATCAGATAAAGAGGAAAAAAAGCTCCGGTGAATATTGCTTTTTTTCTTTTTTTGTCAATCACACATAGTCCGATATCCATTCCATCCCTGATAATTGTTCCTATATTTTTTTCTCTGCTGAAGGTCTTTTCCAGCCCTTTGTTCAGAATTGCCAGTATTTGCGAAGGGATCTCAATATTATCTACATTTATGGTTTTATCGATGATCTCAAGACCAATCATTGACATCAGGGCCCCAGGAACACCGTGACCAGTGCAGTCAGCAGCAACAATAAAAACTTTATCTGCTTTTTCACCTATCCAATAAAAGTCACCGCTGACAATATCCTTAGGCTTGAAAAATATAAATGAATCTTCAAAATGCTTCCTGAAGTATGCTTCAGATGGTAAAAGAGCCTCCTGTATGCGTTGTGCATAAACAAGACTATCTGTTATATTCTTATCTCTTATTTCAAGTTCAATCTTCTGATATGCAATCAAATCAAGAGCTTGCTCCTTTTCCTTCAAAAGTTTCCTGGTTTTAATGAGTCTTCTTGTCTGTGACATAACAAACAGATAAACAAACGCGATTATCAGGGCACTATAAAGAATGAATCGGTACGGAGAGTCAGCTGAGCTTGTTATACCCGTATCTGATACTCCATTCGGGGTCAATATACGATCCGCGATAAGAAAATAATTATATATTAAATAAATGCTTCCCATCAGATATTGCAAAAATAGACTAATTATCCGTACCCGTTATCCTGACCGGGTTTAAAATTAAAACCAGAATTAACCAACGATGATTTCATCTGTGCCTTTCCGGCACAGGGTCCAATTATGGCTTGATGGGGAATTAATGAACGCACCTAATCCAAAGGAATCCCATTTCTGATCGATCACCGAAACCGTTTCATTGGATGAGCACACAATATTTGGCCATTTACGTGGAAATCCTCCTTTCCTGTAAGCTTTTATAGTGCCATCAATAAAAAGTGCAGAGGAGGAAAGATATTCGTGGTCGCGGTAAGGATCTGAGTTTCCAAGCAGCTGCCAGGTAACCATAAATAAGTCATAGGTATCAACTGTATGATCTACTGCAATAATCAACCTGAAATTCCCATAAGTGTTATGAGCTCTGAAAAAACTCTTTACCTTTCCTATTACATCTGAATCTTCAGTCAGATCAACTGAAATTATCAGAACAGGAATATCATTTTCAAGTAGGTTGATATTAAAGCTTTTTATGATTTTAATTTCTGATAAATCATTAATAATACCGGAACTCGATTGTTTTCCTGCTCTTCCGATATTAATTGTTCCTGAGTGTTCTTCCTTATCCTTAATAGTAGCATCAATTCCTGCCTTCCCACCGAACGAGAAATTATCGGATGAGTGATCAAGAACATCAAGAGGTCCACGACTAAATAAAATATCCTTTTCAAAATCAAGATTCACAATTACATGACGGAATAATTCTTTGTAATTTCTGATATCAACGTCACCGCTGACCACAACCAGGTACTTGGTAAACATCATCTGCCCTGCGCCAAACAGCGAATTTATTACCTTCATACCCTGACCGGGAAAGGACTTAATTATTTTAACAATAACAAGATTATGTGCAATTCCGGCATCTGGCATATGGAAATCCAATATTTCGGGTTGTATTGCCATTCTGACCGGAGCAAGAAATATTTTTTCAGTAGTTTTTGCAAGCCATGCATCCTCCTGTGGAGGGATACCCACAATTGTTGCAGGGTAAACAGCTTTTTTTGAATGAGTTATACAGGTTACATGAAATTTGGGGTACCAGTCGGCCAGTGAATAGAAACCGGTATGGTCACCAAATGGACCCTCCCATACAAGTTCTTCAGAAGTATCGACATAACCTTCGAGCACTATGTCGGCATCGAATGGCACATAGAGATCATTAGTAATGCATCTGACCAACCTGACTTTTTTCTTTCTGAGAAAGCCTGCAAGAATATATTCATCGATATTTTCAGGCAGGGGGGCTGTAGCAGAATAGGCGTAAACAGGGTCTCCTCCAAGTGCTACAGATACAGGCATTCTTTTCCCTGCTATTTTCCAGGCTTCATAGTGATTGGCACCGGTTTTATGTCGCTGCCAATGCATGGCAGTAGTATTTTTATCAAGAATTTGCATTCTGTACATTCCGACATTAGTTTTACCTGTTTCCGGATGCATTGTATGTACCATTGGCAGAGTTATAAATCGTCCTCCGTCGTATGGCCAGCATTTAAGAACAGGAAGGATTCCAAGGTCAGGTACCGGTTGAACAACCTGCTGACATGATCCTTTCTTGTTTAGTCGTGAAGGAAGTAATCCCGCCAGTCTTATTAAATCGGGAAGATTTGAAAGTTTATTTAAGAAACTACTCCTGATACCTGTTACCTTATCAAAGAGGTTTTCAATTTCTATTCCGGCTTCATCCAGATTATTCCTGCCTATTGCCATAGCCATGCGGCTGTCAGATCCAAAAGCATTTATAAGCACAGGGAATTCTGTTCCGTTATTTTCAAAAAGAAGAGCCTTGCCTCCGCCAGCTTTGGTTACCCTATCTGTAATTTCTGTGATCTCCAGAACAGGATCAACAAATGCTTTTACCCGGAGGAGTTCTTTTTTCTTCTCGAGTTCTGTAATAAAATCTGTTAAGCCGGAGTAACTCATAACTGGGTTTTATGATATCCAAAGATATTCAATTAGTAGGAACGTTGCATGCAACGTTCCTACTAATTGAATATCAAAAAATGTATTGTTCTGGGGGCTATAAAACAATAATGGGAACTACTCGCTAGGATTAGTTCCCATTCACCGTTTACAACCGAGGTTATTAACGATGTCAGATTAATGTTATTCTGACCGGCTGCTCCATCGGATACAAGACCCGTTTTTGCAACCCATGGCTTTCAGGTTTTGCCTGTTACAGCAGAACCCTCTGGCTGTCCTTTCTCCCGCCTAAGCGGGATTCCGGGACGAAGTGTCTTTCAGGCACCGTTACTCATTTCCCGAAGGATAAGGCAACTGTTTCAGATAACCCGGGGCCGAAGCCTTTCGTAGTCTGAAGCCTTGTGACTCAATCGCTGAAAGAACGTTTCCGGTTTTCGTTGACTTACTGAACATCGTGGACGCCTGGTCCTCTTAGTTCAGGCTTCGGCTCTCCTGGTGCGCAGACCCGAGGGTCTGACTGAAACGGATCTTGCTTCATTTAAGTAACTTTTACCGTTTCCACATCTTTCGAGCAGTCTTTTATCGCTCACCTGATGAATCAAATTTACACCGGGATTATTAATAATCAATGAAAATAATACCGATGTTATAAACCCGATTTTAACAGGAGTTGTTAATAATTGTTAATAACGTCGGGAAGTGACATGCTTTGCAGGGAACGATCGTGGCAGTTCCCTGCAAAACAAAAAAAAAGGCCACCCGACGGACAGCCTTCTTCCTATTTAAATTTTCTTTATTTACCTGATTGTTTGTTTTTTATATCCGTAAACAGCCAGGTTACCGAGAGTTTCTTCGATCCTGAGCAACTGATTATATTTACAAATCCTGTCAGTTCTGCTGGCTGATCCGGTCTTGATCTGTCCTGAATTTGTAGCTACAGCGATATCAGCAATAGTAGTATCTTCAGTCTCGCCTGAACGGTGCGATGTAACAGTAGTATAACCAGCTCTGTGAGCCATTTCAATGGCGTTGAGAGTCTCAGTAAGTGTCCCTATCTGGTTTACTTTGATAAGAATTGAGTTTGCACAACCCATTTCTATTCCTTTTTTAAGGTAATCCACATTAGTTACGAATACATCATCGCCAACTATCTGGCATTTTTTACCGATTCTGTCGGTCAGCATTTTCCAACCATCCCAGTCACCTTCTGCCATTCCATCTTCGACTGAATCAATTGGATATTTATTAACCAGTTGTTCGATAAAATCAACCTGTTCTTTTGAAGTTTTTCTGGCGCCTTTCGGCCCTTCAAATTTTGAGTAATTATATAACCCTTCTTTATAGAATTCCGAAGCAGCACAGTCAAGGCCGATAGTAACATCTGACCCTGGTTTGTATCCGGCAGCGTTTATAGCCTTAATAATAGTCTCTAAAGCATCTTCTGTTCCTTCGAGTTTTGGTGCAAATCCGCCTTCGTCGCCAACAGCAGTACTTAATCCGCGTTCTTTAAGAACTTTTTTTAATGAATGGAATACTTCAGTGCCCATACGAAGGCCTTCACTGAATGATTGAGCTCCTATAGGTCTGATCATGAATTCCTGGAAAGCAATCGGAGCATCTGAGTGAGAGCCGCCATTAATAATGTTCATCATTGGAACAGGAAGGGTAACTGCATTTGCTCCTCCGATATAACGGAATAATGGTAATCCATGATAAGAAGCGGCTGCTTTTGCCACTGCAAGAGAAATACCGAGAATTGCGTTTGCTCCAAGGTTGCTCTTGGTTTTTGTACCATCAAGATCGATCATTTTTTTGTCAATCCCTGCCTGGTCTGTTACATCCATGCCAACTACTTCTTCAGCCAGAACACCATTTACGTTATAAACTGCTTTTAGTACACCTTTACCCAGATAACGGTTATTATCACCATCTCTTAGTTCGAGTGCTTCGTTTTCTCCGGTTGATGCTCCTGAAGGCACTGATGCTCTTCCAAAGTAGCCACTGGCAGTCATAACATCAACTTCAATTGTAGGATTGCCCCTGGAATCCAGAATTTCACGAGCATGAACACTAACTATCTGACCCATAACTTTTTATTTAAAATTAAACAATAATGCAATATATAAAAAAGGGACTTAATCTTTACGATTTATCCCTTTTCTTTAAACTATTACTTTAAACATTTTTTTTATTCTTTCGGAACTGCTTCGTCAGAGGCTTTTGCCTTTACTTCAGGTTCCTCAGTTTTTTTAGCTTTTTCTTTGGCAGCTTTAGGAGCTTTTGTTTCAGCTACAGTATCATCTTTTTTCTTAGCTGTTTTCCTTCTTCTTGTTGTTTTGGTTTTTACAGCCTCACCACCAAGCATAGCTTCATTATAATCAACCAACTCAACAATACACATATCTGCATTATCGCCAAGCCTGTGGCCGGTTTTTAAAATCCTTGTATATCCACCCGGACGCTCGCCTACTTTAGGGGATACTTCTCTGAACAGTTCAGCTACTGCAGTCTTATCTTTAAGATAACTGAATACCACTCTCCTTGAGTGTGTTGAATCGTCCTTAGATTTAGTAATAAGAGGTTCAACAAAGGTACGGAGTGCTTTAGCTTTAGCAGTCGTAGTGGAAATCCTTTTATGAAGGATAAGTGAAGTAGCCATGTTTGAAAGCATCGCCTTTCGGTGTGAACTTGTTCTTCCTAAATGGTTAATAACTTTTGAATGTCGCATTTCTATATTTCCTTAACCAGTTTACAAATTAATCTTTTTCTAACTTATATTTACTTACATCCATGCCAAATGAAAGGCTCATGGAGTCAAGTAACTCATCGAGCTCGGTAAGTGATTTTTTGCCAAAATTTCTAAATTTGAGCAGGTCATTCTTATTAAATTTGACAAGGTCACCAAGCGTTTCAACTTCTGCAGCTTTAAGACAATTCAATGCTCTTACAGAAAGATCGAGATCGACCAGTTTTGTCTTCAGCAGTTGTCTCATATGCAATACTTCTTCATCAAACTCCTCATTTGCCAGTTTATCGTCCGAGTCGAGTGTTATTTTCTCATCGGAGAAAAGCATAAAGTGATAAATGAGAATTTTTGCAGCTTCTTTAAGAGCGTCTTTCGGATGAATTGAGCCATCAGTTTCGATCTCGAAAAGAAGTTTTTCATAGTCTGTTTTCTGTTCAACACGATAGTTTTCAACCGAATATTTTACATTCCGTATCGGAGTAAAAATAGCATCAATAGCTATAAGGCCGAATTCACTGTCAACCGGTTCATTTTCTTCAGCCGGGACGTATCCTCTTCCTTTATTGATTGTAAGTTCTATCTGTACTTTAACATCGGGTTCCATCCTGAATATAACAAGATCCGGATTTAAAACCTCGAAATTACTAAGAGCAGCATTAAGGTTACCGGCTTTAAATACCTCATGACCACTGACTTTTATGGTAACTTTTTCATGATCAACATCCTCGACGGTTCTTTTAAATCGTACCTGTTTGAGGTTCAGTATTATCTCGGTAACGTCCTCCATTACACCAGTAATAGTAGAGAACTCATGGTCTATGCCCTCGATTTTAACAGTTGTAATGGCAAAACCCTCAAGCGAAGAGAGAAGAATTCTTCTCAGTGCATTGCCGACAGTAATACCATAGCCAGGTTCAAGCGGGCGGAATTCAAATTTTCCGCGGTTTTCGTCCGCTTCCAGCATTATTACTTTATCAGGCTTCTGGAATGATAAAATGGCCATAGAATTTTTCTTAATATTATTACTTGGAATACAATTCAACTATAAGCTGTTCCTTTATATTTTCAGGAATATCAGTACGTTCAGGCGTGTTCATAAATTTACCCGCCATTTGTGTATCATCCCACTCGAGCCAGGAAAATTTTGTATACTTTCTGGTTGTCAGTGAGTCAACGATTGTTTCAAGAGATTTTGATTTTTCACGAACGCCGATAATATCACCTGGCTTCAGTTGGTATGAAGGAATATTTACAACTGATCCGTTAACGGTAATGTGCCTGTGTGATACTAACTGACGGGCGCTGGCTCTTGTAGGGGCAACACCCAGACGATATACCACGTTATCTAAACGGGCTTCGAGTAACTGAAGGAGTACTTCACCTGTTACGCCTTTACTTCTTGAAGCTTTTTCAAAAGTATTGCGGAACTGACGTTCAAGCATTCCATAAGTGTATTTTGCCTTCTGTTTTTCTCTGAGCTGAACACCATATTCTGAAGTCTTCTTTCTCTTTTTATTCATTCCATGCTGTCCGGGAGGAAAATTTTTCCTTTCCAGATTCTTGTCGGGACCGAAAATTGCTTCTCCGAATTTTCTTGCTATTCTTGTTTTTGGGCCAGTATATCTTGCCATCGTGCTATAAATTTATTACTTACAAATAATCAATTTTACAATCTACTATACTCTTCTCCTTCCGGGAGCACGGCAACCATTGTGAGGCATTGGTGTTACATCAACAATTTCAGTAACTTCGATACCAGTATTGCTAATTGACCTGATTGCCGATTCACGACCTGAACCAGGGCCCTTAACGAATACTTTCACTTTTCTTAATCCAAGATCATAAGCTACTTTCCCACATTCCTCAGATGCCATCTGAGCAGCATAAGGTGTGTTTTTCTTTGAACCCTTGAATCCCATCTTACCTGCAGATGCCCATGAAATAACCTGACCTGAATTATTTGTCAGTGTAACGATAATATTATTAAATGATGAATGAACATGTGCCTGGCCTGAAGGTTCAACCTTAACGACCCTCTTTTTTAATGCTCCAGTCTTCTTTGCCATAATCTAATTATTTAGTAGCTTTTTTCTTGTTTGCAACAGTTTTCTTTCTCCCTTTTCGGGTTCTGGCGTTATTTTTGGTGCTCTGTCCTCTTACAGGAAGACCAATTCTATGACGAACACCACGGTAACACCCGATATCCATAAGCCTTTTTATGTTCATTTGTGTTTCTGATCGAAGTTCTCCTTCAAGCTTATAGTTATCATTCAGAATCCTTCGGATGTTGTTGATCTGATCGTCGGTCCATTCCTGAACCTTTGAATTCCTGTCAACACCAGCCTCATCGAGTACCTTTTGAGCAGTGCTCCTGCCTACACCGTAGATGTAAGTCAGGCCAACTTCGCCTCTTTTATTTCTTGGTAAATCTACACCAACAATACGTGCCATATAAAACTTTTCTTAAATGAGTTGCAAAATTAGTTAAAATTATCCCTGTCTCTGTTTGAACTTGGGATTTTTCTTATTAATAACGTAAATGCGACCTTTTCTCCTGACTAT
>JANYJP010000062.1 GCA_025358455.1 Bacteroidales bacterium | reverse complement strand
TCAAGAGGGGCTCTTGAATCAGGTATATAAACATAATGAAATAAAATGAATCAGGGATAATTGGTTTATAAATGAATTAATATTTACGCTTATTCATCCATTGTACTTAAGTCGCCTTCGGGTAACCCAAGAGCCCTGGCTTTAAGAACCCTTCGCATAATTTTACCGCTTCTTGTTTTAGGAAGCATATCCGCGAAGATTATTTCCTCTGGACGGGCAATTGGCCCAAGATGTTCGATCATGTAGGCAGTCAGTTCATGTTCCAGTTCTTTACTTGATTTAAAGCCGTTCCTCAAAACGGCGGTAATATGAATTGCATTCCCTTTTATTGCATGAGGTAACCCTATTGCAGCTGATTCGGCAATAGCAGGGTGCTTAGCCATAACACTCTCTATTTCAGCGCTTCCCAAGCGATAGCCGCTAACTTTTATTACATCGTCGGTCCGTCCGATAATCCAGAAGTAGCCGTCTTTATCCCTTTTAGCCGCATCACCTGTAAGATACCATCCCTGTTTCTGATATTTCTTCCAGTAAGTATCAATATATCTTTGGGGATCGCGATAAACACCCGCTGTCATACCTGGCCAGGGAGTTTTTATTACCAGGTTTCCCTCCTCTCCTGTCTTTACCTCTTTTCCCTTTTCATCAACAATGCTAATCACGCAGCCAAAGAATGGTTTGGTAGCTGAACCTGGCTTAAGGGGAGTTACAGGAATAGGAGTTATCATAAATCCGCCGGTCTCAGTTTGCCACCAGGTATCAATGATCGGACATTTTCCATTACCAATTACCTCGTAAAACCATCGCCATGCCTCAGGATTTATTGGTTCACCGACTGATCCTAACAAACGAAGGGAACTCAGATTGTTCCTGTTGGGCCATGAATCTCCAAAACGCATTAATCCTCTTATTGCAGTAGGAGAAGTATACAAAATATTTATTCCATAACGGTCAACCATTTTCCACCATCTGTCAGGATAGGGATGATTTGGAGCTCCCTCATAAAGCAGTATTGTAGCTCCATTAATCAATGGTCCGTAAACTATATAGCTGTGACCTGTTATCCACCCCGGGTCAGCCGCGCACCAATACCGGTCTTCAGGTTTTATGTCGAAAACCATACGATGAGTTGTTGATGTATATACGCTGTAGCCACCGTGAGTATGTACCAGTGCTTTGGGTTTTCCTGTTGAACCAGAGGTATACAGAAGAAAAAGCATATCTGATGAATCCATTTGTTCAGTTTCGCATTTGGTTGATGCGATAGGTAATCCCTTTAAATCATGATACCAGTAATCGCGTCCATTTTCCATATAAACATCGACACCTGTACGTTTAACAGTAATGCAGATTTCCATGGTCGGTGACAATTCCATAGCTTTATTCACCACACTTTTCATTTCGACTACTTTTCCCCGACGGTATCCTCCATCGGCAGTAATAACCACACGGCTGTTCGCGTCATTTATCCGATCGGCCAGAGATTCGTGGCTGAAGCCGCCATAAACCACGCTGTGTGCAGCGCCTATCTTTGCACAGGCCAGCATAGCAAATATCTGTTCAGGTATCTGCGGCATATAAATAGTCACCACATCGCCTTTCTTAACCCCCATACTTTTAAGAATATTGGCGAACTGGCATACTTCGCGATTTAAAGCGTGATAGGAAAAAGAACGGGTATCACCCGGCTCCCCTTCCCACATTAATGCAAGCTTATTCCTGTTTGCACTTGTCTGATGACGGTCGAGGGCATTTAGAATGATATTAGTTTTGGCTCCCTCAAACCATTTATAAAAAGGCGGATTGGAACTATCCAGAACTTTATCCCACTTTTTGTACCATGAAAGGTAACCAGCCTGTTCTTCCCAGAACTTTTCAGGATGCGCTATCGAATTCTTGTATAACTTATCGTATTCCTTAATATTTGCATTATCAATTACCTGTTTCGAAGGATAATAAATTTTTTCGTTGTTATTAGTTTCCATAGGATTATGATTAGATTATCGTACACTAATAACAATCCAGATCTGAATAAGATTAGAAAAAACTATGATATTTTAAAAGATGTCATACTCAGAGACCCACCTACAGCCTTGTCGTTAAACAGATTAACATTTTCATTTTCTTCTTTTAATGCAAGTGCGTAAAGCATCGGGAGATAATGTTCGGGAGTCGGAACAGCAAGGTTATATGCTTTTCCCTGTAATTTGTAATTTATAAGTTTCTGATAGTCACCCAGCAATATGTACTCTTTCATTAACTCGTTAGCTTCAATGGCCCAGTCATAACCATATCCGGTTGAATCTAATTTATCCCAGGCCACCAGACCCAGGTTATGTACCATGTTGCCACTTCCAATAATCAGGACTCCTCTTTTACGAAGAGATGCAAGTTCTTTTGCAAGGTCAAAATGATATTGAGCTGACTGATAGTAATCGAGACTCATCTGAAATACCGGCACATCGGCCCGGGGATAAAGATGTTTTACAACGCTCCAGCATCCATGGTCAAGTCCCCATTTATAATCAAGTTCAACTTCAGCTTTCCTGATAATTTCTTTTGTTTTGCCTGCAATCTCAGGACTTCCGGGTGCCGGATATTGCACATCGAACAATTCCTGGGGAAATCCGCCAAAGTCATGTATTGTCTTTGGCTTTTCCATTGCCGTAACAAAGGTACCTTTTGTCTCCCAATGTGCTGAAATACACAACACTGCATTTACTTCAGGCAGGGTCTTCCCGATGTTGCGCCAGCCTGTTACAAATTCATTTTCTTGAATTGCATTCATCGGGCTGCCATGACCAACAAACAATACCGGCATTTTTGTAGTGCTTTTCAGGGATCCTGATATTGCATTGAGCTCATTAAGTTTCATAATTGTTCCAGTAAATGGCATTAATGCCATTGATTTTATAAACCGTTTCCTATTCATTTTTTAGAAGTTGTCCATTCCCGGTTTTGCTATAATGACCAGAATAATTCATTTACAAAATCAGATAGTATTCTGTTCAAAAGTCATTATCACTTCATTGGAACTTCCATCAATAAGAATTCTGTGCTGCTTTCTGCATTCAGCGAAATCTTATCGGAATTCCAGATTCCAAAACCATCACGGGTCGACAATTTTTGGTTGTCGACAGTTAAATCACCACTCAGAACAAATATATATATACCATTTCCTACTGTCTTAATTTTGTATTCTGTACTTATTCCTTTATCAAATTTCCCAAGATGGAACCATGCGTTCTGATAGATCCACACCCCTGCATCATCAGGGCTTGGAGAAAGGATCTGCTGTAACTTATTATGACGGTCCTCAATGTTCAACGTTATCTGATCGTAACGTGGCACAACATTTTTTCTGTTCGGGATAACCCAAATTTGCAGGAATTTAACAGGCTTGTCTTTATTCTTATTGTACTCACTGTGCCTGATACCGGTACCGGCGCTCATTACCTGTATATCACCATGTTTAATAACGCTTATATTTCCCATGCTATCCTTGTGTTCCAGGTCGCCCTCAAGGGGTATAGATATTATTTCCATATTGTCGTGGGGATGAGTACCGAAACCCATCCCTGCTTCAACGATATCGTCATTCAAAACACGGAGCATTCCAAAGTTGGTTCTTTCCGGATCGTAGTAATCAGCAAAACTGAACGAATGCCTGCTATGAAGCCAGCCATGATTTGCGTCGCCACGCGTTTCTGCTCTATGAAGTATAGTACTGGCCATAATTAGTAAGTTTTTATAATTGTTTTATTAATTGAACTTCACAATTAATTCTTACCTCATCGCTGACAAGAACACCACCTGCCTCAAGAGTTGCATTCCAGTTTAATCCCCAGTCTTTACGGTTTATTTTCCCGTTTATGGCGAATCCGGCTTTTTCATTTCCCCATGGATCTTTCATAACACCGCCAAATTCAACATCAAGCTTAACCTGCTTTTTAATACCTTTGATTGTGAGATCACCATACAAGGTATAGCTACCGTCATTATCAACCTTCTCATAAGTGTTTCCGATAAATGAGATCTGCTTAAAATTTTCAACATCAAAGAAATCAGCGCTTTTAAGATGTGCATCACGTTTTTCATCGCCGGTATCAATTGATGCAGGGTTCAGCCAGAAATCAATTTCGGACGTCATGAAATTTTCACCTGTTGTATAAATACTTGCTTCAAATTCCTTGAATTCACCTTTTACATTGGTGATCATCAGGTGCTTTACCCTGAAACTGATTTCAGTGTGAGCCGGGTCAATAATCCATTTAACTTTGGTTGGTGTTTCTGTTGTTTTCATTTTGAATGCTATTAAATTAAAATATCCCTCCAGGTTAATTTTTAATTCATCTATCAACCTGATGGAACAAAATTACAGTCTCCTGCAATAACCGAAGTAACAATTTTAGGAAGAAGTGTTGTAATATCAGGAAATGAGTTTTCTCATTTCATCGCGAAACTCGGTCGGAGTCTGTCCTGATTTCTTTTTAAATACCGCGGTAAAATAAGCCTTTTCATTGTAGCCCAATTCAAAACCTATTTCTGAGACGGTTTTGTCTGTGGAAATCAAAAGATTTTTTGCTTCAATGAGCTTTCTTGTCTCAATTATCTCAGTAACACTCTTTTGTAAGATATTCTGGCAAATCAGATTCAGATTACGGGCCGACATAAATAATTTTTCAGCATAAAATTCCACGCCTTCAGGCCTGTGAAAATTATCCTCAAGAATTTTCAGAAAATTTTTGAAAGTAATGTTCTGCGTTGATTTAATATTATTATCAGATATATCGGTCTTTCTTCTTTCAGATTCGATCATAGTAAATAATGCGCTGAGCAAATGCCTTATTACAGCATAGTCAGGAATAGTTTGCCTGGTTTCATTAAACATTATCTCGCACAGCGTAACCATTCTGTTAAAACATTCGCCCTTATTTATCTGAAGATTCGCGTGGTCGTGATACCTGGAGTATAACTGAAAGGTAGTTTCTGGAATAAACTCGCTTTTGAATTCCAGCACCCAAATGTTGAAACAGTTATCTTTTATCAGAGGTTTTACCCTATGCATTTTCCCCTTAGTAACAAAGCTGATATAAGGTGATACATATTTATCTGATTTAAAATCAATGAAATGCTCCAGGTCACCTTCCATCCCCACTATCAGTTCTTCAAAATCGTGATTGTGAAGTTCTTCAGGAGACGGTTCGATTTTTCTTGCTTCTTCTATTGAAAGCTTATATATGTTAAAAAGTTGATCCATTGGGTAGCAAGTTAAGAAAAAAACCTGTTTTTTTTCGATCAGTTAATCATTATCTTTGTTTTCGTGACTGCTATAAAACGACTTGCCGGACAGACTGCCATTTACGGGATTCCAAGTATTCTTGGCAGGTTTTTAGGCTACCTTCTTGTTCCTCTCTACACACGTGTTTTCCTTCCCGGGGAGTATGGTACCGTTAATGTTTTTTATTCCCTTGTTGCATTTTTAATGGTTATCCTGACTTATGGGATGGAAACAGCTTTTTTTCGCTTTAACGAACAGGAAAGCGATAAAGAGAAGGTATTCAGTACAGCAATGATCTCGCTGAGTTTAACATCAGTTATTTTTTTGCTGATGGTCTCAATTTATGCCGGACCTTTGGCAAAATGGATCGACTATGCAGATCATAAGGAATATATAATCTGGTTCGCATGGATACTTGCACTCGACACCTTATCGTCTATACCATTTGCGCGTATCAGGGCTCAAAATAAACCGCGACGATTTGCGACAATAAAGATGGCAGGGATTCTCATTAATATAGGTCTCAATCTGTTTTTAATTCTGTTATGTCCGTATATTCTGAAACATTCAGAGAATAGTATATCTGCCCGTTTTATCACATTATTTTACCGGACTGACTGGGGTATAGAATATATTTTCATCTCCAACCTTATTGCCAGCGGAATTACGCTACTGTTGCTGTTTCCAGAGATATTTTCGACAAAATGGAAGATTTCCCCGACACTCTGGAAAAAGATGATTCTTTATGCATTTCCTTTGCTTTTTGTAGGAATGGCAGGAATTATAAATGAAACATTCGACCGCTTATTACTCCGTTACCTCCTTCCAAAAGATATTGCCACTTACCAGGTTGGTATATATGCAGCCTGTTACAAGATTTCTATCCTTATGACAATCTTTATCCAGGCTTACCGATATGCTTCCGAACCATTCTTTTTTGCACAGGCTAAAGAAAAAGATGCCCGAATAGTATATGCCCGCATAATGGATTACTTTATAATAACTGTATCATTAATATTTCTGGTTACAATGGTCTATCTGGATGACTTTATTCTGCCGGTTTTAATGGGGAAAAATTACTGGGCAGGAAGGGGCGTTATTCCTGTACTGATGCTTGCAAATCTTTTTCTGGGTGTCTCTTATAATTTATCGATATGGTATAAACTTACAGGAAAGACCAGCTGGGGAGCCTGGATCTCTGTATTTGGAGCAGTCGTAACGCTGGTACTGAACTTCTGGTGGATACCCCTGTCTTCGGATCATTTGATATATGGATACTACGGGTCTGCCTGGGCAACCTTTATCTGTTATGCTTCAATAATGATATTATCATATTTAATAGGCCAGAAATTCTTTCCGGTTAAGTATAATCTTATAAAATTTTTCGGATATCTGGGACTCGTGATTCTGCTTTATCTTGTCAGTACGTGGATTAAAATTGATCAGCCGGTTCTAAGAATTGTG
This sequence comes from Bacteroidales bacterium, assembly GCA_025358455.1. Lineage (GTDB taxonomy): Bacteria > Bacteroidota > Bacteroidia > Bacteroidales > VadinHA17 > LD21. The sequence goes on along the minus strand of JANYJP010000062.1, from coordinate 67,444 downwards.
TTTCATACACTTATCCTGGGAATCTATTGCGCGGTAGTATTGTTTGTTGAAAAACCGGCCTTTATTCGTGCAATTCTTTCATCAGAAAAGAAATGAACCAGATAATTTAATGGTTTTCCGATATCCGGCAACATCCGATTATTGATGCATCCTGTTAAATACATCATTTGCTCTGTCACTATGGGCAGCATTGTAAAGATTGACAGCCATACCAACGGGATATTCAAAATTATCTGATTTTAAGGCTTTTAAAGTTTCAATTGCCACTTCTGCAGGGGTAATACCTTTTACCTCTCTCTCCGTTCTGGAATTATCTTTTCCTAATTCGGTTTCGACAATAAGTGGTATGATTTCAAAAACTTTAACAGAAGTATTCTTAAGCTGATACAAACCTATACAGAATTAGTTTCCTATTGCAGAGGCAAAATGAAATACATCCCATTTACATTGAGAGCTTTCCTTAATTTTTTGAAAGACAACTCAATCCCCAATATGAATCCTTAATAGTTTTAGCTTTTCTAACTTGAAAATGACATGCGAATCGCTTACTATCCAATATACTACTCCGCTAATAAGTGCTGCAAAAAAACACCATACTGATAACAGAAACTGAGTAAAAAATATACCTGTAACAACACAGGAAAATGTCATAAGTATTCCCATCAGATGAGTCCTCTTGATACTTGAAACAAAGAGAGGGGGAATTGTAGCAATAAGGTATATTATAAAAGAAACTATTCTTAAAGAATCCGGGAAATCATTATCATAAAAAATATGAAAGCCCTGGATCTGAGGGTAAACATTAAATGACAATAAACAAATTGAGTAATATATTGACAATGAAGCACCTGTAAACAGAAATGCGATTAGAATTTTTTTCTTCTTTTCAGACTTTTCCATAAATAATACCGAAAGAGGTATCAGCACGGGCCATATAACCTGCGCCATAACTAAAAATGTATACGTAGCAAGATGTCTCATGCTCTCATAATCAGTTAAAGGTAGTGTTACCCACAATAGACCTTCCATGATTTGCTGAAAACCAAAAAACAGTGGAATAGATGCAAACAAAATCTGGGAAGGTTTATGAACCTTTCTGATTGTTGCGACACCAATTGCAGAAATGATAATACCTCCTGCAAAACTTGCTTCAGCTGAAAAACACATTTCAAAACCCTCCCTCTTAATTAGTATATAAACACGGCAACCCTGACTACATATTAAAGCAAATACTTAGCCGGTCAAGATACACCATTTAATATGATTTCAGCTTTCTTTCCGTTATGTACAAAAATTCAGAATAATAATGCAAGGGCAACACAGGTTGTATTCCGAGTCCGGGTAGGCAAATTCTATTTGTCTTTCTTCCCAAAGAGTCTTTTGAAAAATGATTTTTTCTTCTGACCATCTTTAAAAACTCCTTTCCGGGATGAGATTCTATCCTTTTTGAAATTATCTATGAATTTATCAAGGAAGGACTTTTCTTTGAAATCGGGACAATTCAGTTCATCTGACAACTCAGGAGGTAATTCAGGAAATGAACTGATTAACTGTAAGGTTAAGTGAGAATTCAGCTGTAACTTTTTCAAAGTCAAGGCGACAAGTGGTAAGGCCAGAGTACTCCCCGATCCATCGGATCCGTTATTAAAATGAATGACAGGTGATGAAGCTCCTACCCTGCTGACTATAACCAATGAGGGATTAAAAGCGGTAAACCAGGCATCAGCGTAACTCTGTGAAGTTCCTGTTTTTCCGGCAAGGGGAAGAGTTACACCATATACAGAACTCATAGAAGAGCCGGTCCCTTCCCGGATTGCTTTTTGCAAAATAGCACTTATTAAACGGGTTGTTCTTTCAGACAATATTCTATTCCCTGTTTCACCTGGTTCATTTTGCCAGATCAGTTCGCCCTCATGAGTTTTGATTGAAACTAGGGTTTGTGGAGTAATTTTGTAACCTCCGTTTGCAAAAGAGGAAAAGGCAATAGCTACTTCCCTGATACTTGCTTCAGCTGTCCCCATTGCCAGAGAGGGTGTGTTATCAAGGGTAAAAGAAAAACCCATTCTCTTCCATAAAGAATCGAGGTTATCGAAACCAACTTTTAAAAACAGATTGAAGGTTGGTATATTCATAGATTTTATGAGCGCACCTGCCAGTGAGTATTTTCCGCCATGTGAATGATCGAAATTCTCAGGACTCCAGTCTTCAATCCCTGATAATATAATAGAATCATTATCGAGATATTCACAAGGATTCATTCCATCTTCCAATGCCACTGAATAGAGAATTGGTTTAAAGGTTGAAGCAAGTTGTCTTCTGGCTAAAATCTGATCATATGGTTGAGTTTTAAAATCAATACCACCAACCCAGGTTTTGACAGCACCCGTTACAGGATCAATAGCAAGCAGACCTGCCTGAAGCAGTTTTACTGTATTCCTAAGACTGTCAATAACAGAAATAGAATCGGTTACAGAGCCATTCCAGTCAAATATTTTTTGATAACTGACTTCTGTGGCCCGGTCAGTAAGGTCTAATCTTTTAAGTTCTTTAGCTGCAAGATCTCCTATAATTTTCTTCCCTGAAGTACTCTGATATTGGGAATTCAGTCGTTTCTGCATTATTGAAAGATGATCATGAAATGATCTGGTTGCATAATTCTGAAGCGTAAGATTAAGTGTAGTTGTAATAATCAGTCCGTCTTCTTCAATATTCCATTCTTTTCCGGTTTCGGAATAAATTTTTTGAAGTATCTGTTTTGCATCATTTTTTACCTGGTACAAGAAATAGTCAGCAGGCCCTTCATATTCAATGTTTGAGTACTTTTGAAGCAGGGGAAGTTTGCTTAGTGAATCAGCTTCGGATACTTTTATATAATTATATTTCTTCATCTGATTCAACACAATATTTCTTCTGTTTTTTGCATTTTCAGGATGAAGCCGTGGATTGTAAAAATTATTTGCCTTGAGGATACCAATCAATACACTAGATTCCTCGATTTTCAGAAGCTCGACTTTCTTATTAAAATATCGTGCAGCTGCAGCTTCAATACCATAAACATTCTCTCCGAAAGAAACAGTATTCAGATATAGAGTAAGAATATCTTCTTTGGAAAATGCTTTTTCGAGACGGTGGGCAAGGAATGCTTCCTTTGTTTTGTTAATTAAAATTGTCAGCAGACCAAAATTTCCCCTCCCATACATATTTTTTGCCAGTTGCTGGGTAATTGTACTTCCCCCGCCGGAACTCCGGTTTTTAAATAAAACTGTTTTGAACAGAACCCTTAACAGGCTTCTTGAATCAATACCTTCATGATCAAAGAAACGTGCATCTTCAGTAGCAACTAAAGCATTTATAAGATGAATGGGAATTTGACTGTAGGAGATCTTGGTACGGTTTTCGGAAAAGTATTTACCTATTATCATGCTATCGCTTGAAAAAACCACAGAAGCTGAAGCATTTTTATAATTCTGTAATTCCTCTATCGTCTGCAGATGACCAAATGCACCTTTATAAACAGCAATAAAAAATGTAATCGGAACCAGTATAGTTACCAGGGTAATTGTAAGTATTATAATCCAGCGTTTTCTCATCAACCATCACATATATGGAACTCTTAACGTGGTAAGTTACTAAAAAGTACTTTAAAGGTATCGATTATCCGAATCATTGAGCACATTGGACATTTGATATTATCTGTTTGAGTATGGCTCTAAACTTTAGCTCACTTTAAATACTGATTAATTACGATATTTGAATTGTTGGCAGGAATTTTGTACAAAGAATAGCAGACTTAAAAAAACACTTTAAAATGAAAAAAATATTATTCCTTGTCTTTATGGCAGTGATCGGTATTCAGAACACTGATGCTCAACTTCTGAAAAATGCTAAAAAACTAATCAATTCGGGTGGTAAAGGATTTACAGAGCAGGATGCCGTAAATGGTATTAAAGAAGCACTGGTTAATGGTACCGGGCAAAGCGTGACACTTGTTTCAGCATTGGATGGATATTGGGGTAACCCGGATATAAAAATTCCCTTTCCGCAGGAAGCTAAGGAGATGGAAAACAAACTCAGAGCAATAGGAATGGGTAAAAAAGTGGACGAATTTAACGAATCAATGAACCGGGCTGCCGAAAAAGCTGCCAACGAGGCGAAAAACATCTTTATTATTGCTATAAAGAATATGACAGTAAAAGATGCAATCAATATTGTTAAAGGACAAAACGATGCTGCCACCATGTACCTGAAGAATACCACATCGCCGGATCTGAATTTTAAGTTTCAGCCAATCATCAAGACATCGCTGGATAATGTAAATGCAACGAAATACTGGAGTGGGTTAATAACTGCTTATAATAAGATCCCACTGGTAAAAAAGATGAATCCGGATCTTCCGGCCTACGTTACTTCTAAAGCTATTGATGGTCTTTTTGTTATGATTGCAAGAGAAGAGCTCAAAATCAGGAAGGACCCTATGGCAAGAACATCCGAGATACTAAAGAAAGTTTTTGGGAACTAACTGCAATTATCTAAATCCTCAGGTTGCTATTTCACCCTATCCAGCCTGAGGGCATTATCTTCATAATAAACCGTATCATTTTATTCCGATATGATGTTTTACCCAACTGATTCTAATCCAGATTAAACATCTCCAGGATAATATTCCATTTGCCTCCCGGGTGTTTTTTCCAGATTCTTACATAATGTCCTCTTGATTCAACCGGATTGGCAGGTTTTTCCAGAATTCCATAAGTGTATCCAAGATCTCCTGACGACGCAGCTTCACTTCCCGATGAATGCCATGTGAGGTTGTTGTTCATATTTGCAATCCAGAGGTTTATTGTATCCCTGTTACCTGTTGGAAGATGTCCGTTTCGCTGCATTCTTATATCCGGATCAAGAAATGTAAAATATATTGAGGTTGTCGGACTTTTTTCCCAGGCAGTGAGAATCTGATTTTCTCTTTCAAGTAATTCATCAGAAAATGATTCCGTATTCATTTTTGGTGGTTTCGGGATAACCTTATCAGCTCCGGATGGAAATGAGAACGAATGTAAAGTACCAGTAGGCGGAGGAGTTGTTGAACCGGCATCAAGGATTACCTGCCAGACGCCGTCAGATTGCATTTTCCAGACTGTCAGAAAGTATCCTGTGGATAGTGTTGAAGTATTCGGACGATATTCCTGTACTTCCCAGGGTCCGGTGCTGATGCCGAAATCACGGCTATCAGATATATCCATATATTCGGGTTCCCATTTCAGAACTATTGGCAAGGCCTTATGCTCCTGCCAGAACTGTTTGGCATTGTCAATCCATTTATCCGTAAAGATCACAGATTTTTCTGCAAAATTATCCACGAATGCAGCATTGCGTCCAATAGTAACTGATGCCCTGGCAAAATTTAGTTCCGCCTCTCGCATATGATAAAGTGCCGAGCTGGTGTCAGGTTCCTGCGCCATAACAGATGAAGCTAACAGCAATGGGAAGAGAAGAATGGATTTCATATAATTTTTCCTTTAAGATAATGCATTTTCAGAAATCAAACTTCTGTATTTCTAAGCTCTGCGCCCCGCGCCCTACTTAATTCCTTTCGCTCCACCAACAACCGGTAAAGTTACTGATGTTCCATCAAGATCTACAGTTAGTCTGGTACCCGGATCAGGCTGAAGTGTGAATTCCCTGTCGCTCGAAAAGATCATGAGCCCAATCTGTTTACCGGCAGGAATAACCTGATCGTCAGGCTCAAGTTCGAAGGTCATATCATAAAACTTACCTGGTTTGAGAGGTTCGCTTTTGGTCAGTGATTTGTAATTTTGAAGATCTGCCCAGCCCCTGGTAATTATATTGTCAGTGATCTTTGCATTATTGGCAACACTCCATGGAAGCTCCACAAGCCAGACAGATAAATTCACAGCCGGTTTACTGCTTGATGCCCTAATTGTAAAAGACACTGCACCTGATATATGAACTGATTCTTTCAATACCGGGGAAAGATACAGGAGCCTGTTATCTGTCCATTCCGCCTGGGCCAATATACTACCACTGAAAGAGAAATTATCTGTCAGGGTCTCTTTACCCTGCTTCGGTACTTTTGCAGTTACAAGTTTGCCTGAAGTTGGCGCACCTGCTGTTAGGTAAAATTTAACTGGCAATGCTTCCGGATTAGGATAATCAGCATAAGGGGTGGGTTTAAGCCTGTCATCATTCTCACGTACTATCCAGGCTTTCGGATCATTCTCTACACCGTTCTGTACGCCGAACAGATATCTGGTAAACCACCTGTTCATCATTGTAAAAGGTGGTTCTCCGCCATGACCTCCCTGGTGGAAATATACCTGAACAGGTACTCCCTGCTCCTTTAATGTCTTGATAAAACGGATACTATGGCTCGGCATAACATTCCAGTCGTTAAATCCATGAGCCATTAGTACAGCAGCTTTGAAAGGTTTCATATAATTCATCAAGTCGCGCTTTTCCCAGAAATCACTATAATCGCCTTTCACACGGTCCTGTCCCTGTGCCATTTCCTTGTCCCTGATAATACTATCGCAGTAAGCACATCTGTCGGGATTGGAATGTATAAAATCGTAGAGAACATCAACATCCTCTCCGAGGTATCCGCCAGGACTTCGCACCAATCCGTTGGAACGGTAATAATGATAATAGGAATTATTCGGGGAAACAGGAATTATTGCCTCGAGTCCATCAACTCCTGTTGTAGCAGCCGCCATAGGTATCGTGCCATTATACGATGTTCCGGTCATTCCTACCTTGCCTGTAGTCCAGTAAGCCTTAACTTCTTCTGTACTGTCAGGCGTTGTATATCCCTTAACCCGCCCGTTCAGCCAATCAATAACAGCTTTGGGTGCCAGAGCTTCAATCCTGGTTCCAATGGTAGGACAACCCTGTGATAGTCCGGTTCCCGGAGCAGAGGAGTGCACTACTATAAAACCATATGGGATCCATTTTGTCTGGGAAGCGGATATAACCGGACGCTTGCCGTATCGTTTAATTCCTGGCGGATAACTATGCTTTACTGGTACAGTATTCAGTTCCTGCCTGACATTCCAGAAATATTCTTTATCGGGGCTGGCGGTACCTGCAAAATACGGGCTCGACTCATATATTACCGGGAGTTTAAGTCCTTCGGTATCAGTCTGTTTAGGACGTGTTACATCTACATGCATCCTGTCAGGTTTACCATCGCCATCTGAGTCAAATTCAGTTTCAACCCACAGGTCCTGCCGAATCCAGTTATTGGAGTCCTCAAACGTAGGTATTTTTTGTGCTTCGCCGTTAAGAATAACCGGTACTACTGTAGTTGTGGTCTGAACCACTGTTACTTTACTTGTATCTTTATTCTGGGCAAGAAGATCAGGTTTGAAGAATACAAGTGTTGTTACTGTTATCAATAGTACGAATAATCTTTTTTTCATAAGAATAGGTTCAATAAGTTATAGGGTATAACAAAGAAAATAAAAATTCACGTATAATAAATTCTTTTATACAAATTTTGGAAATATCCTGGTTAATGGTTTTATGAACTATTGGCTGAAGGGGTTGTAGCGGTTGTAGAGGCTTTAGCGGTTGTAGAGGCTGTAAAAGCCGTAAAAGACAGAGTAAATGCAGAGATTTAGATAAAGATTTAGGTTTGAAAAAACTTATTTCCCAAAAGCAAATGAAAGAGATTGTGATGGTTCAGACTCTATGAAATAATAGTTTACAGCTGATATTGAATATTTAAAGGTACTGTTTACAGCTCCCAACGAATCAATATAACTATTATGGTTATTAAAAATTTCTTTTATAACCTCATTATCTCTGTAAATTTTGCAGTACCAGATCTTATTATCAGCAGTCTGTCCGCTTTCAGGAAGCAGAGCCCAGTGAAAGTTTACTTTATTACCGGAAATCAATTCTCCTCCAAAATCCTTTACATTTTCAGGAGCGGCGTGAAATGATCCCTTCCTCTGTGCCAGGAGCCATGATGTTTTTGTTGTTTCGTTTGCTGTATAATCCCACACATTATGCCCTACACCCGGGTATTCAGTATATCGTATTTCAGTACCTCCGAAATCAAGTACTGCCTGGTAAAGATCGCGTGCCGGCTGAACGGGGACAACCGGATCATCGGAGCCATGAAAAATCCAAATTGGTATCCCGGCAATAATTGGCGCAATATCCACGTTGACATTTCCACACTCAACATAAGCCGCCGCGTACTTATAAGGATCCTTTTGGATTGCTCCATAGATACCCGCACCGCCCATTGAAATTCCATAAATATAATTCCTGTCCTCATCTATATTGAATGCCTTTTCAACCAAAGCGATCATTTCGTTTGTTTTAGCCATCATAGGACTTGTTCCCGGATTGAAACTATCGCCCCAACCATAAATTTCTTCCTTGGAACATTTGGGAGTCAGCACAATGCAGGGATCGTCAGTCACTATAGGTTTATTATACCAGATAAGATTCCAGGATGTGGTATCCGTATATCCGTGAAGGCGAATAATCAAAGGGTATTTTTTAGTATTATCATATAAGGGTGGTACAAACAATCCGCATCTGAAATCACCAATATACATGTTTTTATATCCTCTTACAACAGACATTTCCTGAATCATAGGGTTTATTATTTCTTTACTGCATCCCGAAAGAATCAGACAGGTTAAAATTAAGGAGTAAAAAAAGTATTTCATTTCATCAGGTTTTAATTATGACCCTTCAGGGGGTGGCTACCCTATTCATTATCAAATAATATTACTGACAACAGTGTGAATAAGAATAATACAAGGAAATACTTACTTTTGTAAAAGAACACTATTAACAGATTTATATCTTCTATGTCAATCAACAAAATATACCCAAAGAGAATGAAGGCTCTTTTCCTTGAGATGCCAGAAAGCCGGTTGGTAATAAGAGAAGTAAGCGTCCCCGAACCCGGACCAGGTGAAGTTCTTATTAAAATTGCAGCAGCTCCAATCAATCCATCTGACCTTGCCAGGTTGAAAGATGCACCTGCAGAATACGACTTAACTACTTTTATTCCTGGACTGGAAGGAAGTGGAACGGTTATAGCTGCCGGGAAAGGCATTTTGCCCCGTTTATGGCTGGGCAAAAGAGTAGCATGTTCATCATCAATAAGTACAAGCGGAAGCTGGGCCGAATATATGGTGACGTCTGCAGGAAGTTGTTTCCCCCTGAACAAAAAAGTAACAGATGAACAAGGTTGTATGTCATTGGTAAATCCGTTGACCGCGTTATCATTTTTTGAGATTATCAAACAAAACAGACATAAGGCTTTAATAAATAATGCAGCCGGAAGTGCGTTAGGCAGAATGGTTGAACTGCTGGGAAAGAAAAACAATATACCTGTTATTAACCTGGTAAGGAATCAAAAAAGTGTTGAATCACTTAAAAGTCAGGGCTCCCAGTATGTTTTAAATAGTTCTGACCCTTCATTTATTACCGATCTTGGAATATTATCGAAAGATCTTCAGGCAACTGTTCTCTTTGATTCAGTCTGCAGCAGACAGCTTCAGGAGATGATTGAAGTGCTTCCCCACAACAGCTCTGTGATCATTTATGGGAACCTGACAGGTGAAAAAGAGATATGTGTCAATCCAAGGAATCTGATTGCCAATAATATAAATATAGCCGGGTTTTATCTTGCCAACAAAGCGAAAGAAAATGGACTTTTCAAAAATATGCTTAATATAATGAAGGTCAGCCATTTAATGAGTACCGATCTGACAATTAAGATTCAGGGCAGGTTTTCACTGGATAAAGCACAGGAGGCTATTGATACTTACCTTAATAATATGTCGGCCGGAAAGGTGATTTTTGTTCCCGGATCTTACTTTTGATTAACATTTACTGAATAGAGTGCTGAGCGCCCGGTAACAAAAAGCGTCATTTTATCCTTACCACCGAAGGCAAGAGTAGAAGGCCGCTCGGGGATCCTGATCATACCTGTCTCCTTTCCGTTCTTATCGAAGACATAAACTTCGCCATCCGCCACATAAACATTTCCATTTATATCCGGAATGGAATTGAACTCTCCTTTATCAGCAAAATAGGTCAGGTTTGAAAGATACCCCTGACGATCCACATCAGTTTTAACAGTACGTTTGTCATATTCGTCACTGGTATAAAGTGGCCTACCCGGGAAAGCCTCAACCAGTGCACACGACCTTGCCAGATCATAGCATACCGGAATGATTGTAACACCGTCGGGGGCTATAAAACACTCTTCATTTCTTTTTACTGAAATTGTATTGAAATCATGAGAGTCTCTCCAGCGGTTAGATGGGTATAAAGCCTTATAAACTGTTTTTACCAAATTCATTGAATCCTTTTTTAAGGGCAGAATAGTTTCATCCGGGTTTTTGGGATCGACAGAATATGCAAGTGATCCAAATCCGGAATTCCCCCAGCCGCTGAAAGATGTGCCATAGGCATCAGGAGGATTTGTGAACTTTTCGGGTTGTCCATTGATCAGGAAGCCCGGTTGTGGATTATACCTGAATACAACTAACAGATTGTCTTTCGAATCGCAGGCAAGTGATAACGGTTCCCAGGGATAATCAGCCAGCAATAACAGAGAATTTGTTTCTGAAGACCATTTATAAATTCTTTTCATCCTCTGCTCCGAGAAATAAACATTTCCCCTGGAATCGCTGCAGGAGCCCTCTGCAAACTCAAATCCACGTGCTAACAACTTAACAGGACCATCCTTTAAAACCGAACTGTTTTTTGGAGTGTTTCCGCTGATAAATAACCTGGCAAATTCAACAGGACGCACCTCGGTATTCGTGTTTATATCGTAAAGGGGGTTATCAGTAGTATATTTTATCTGACTGTAATTATGCACATTAAGCATCTCAATATCTTTGCATTCCCATGTACGTACTGAATTTGGATAGGGCACTTTCATCCTTATAACACGGAACATATACAGATTTGCAAACATCAGGTTGCTGCAATTGCTTATCTCCATTGGCTGACATTCGGTACCTTCCCTGCTCTCCTCTTCAAGCTGGAGAGCATAAATTTTCCAGTTCGACACGTTATTGAATCTGACTTCATTTCTGACGTGATGCTCAACCGACATGGCATAGATACTTCCCGGTGTGGAAGTATTTGAAACATACGTTCCGGAGACTGCATAAGTACTTGCGGTCCAGATATTTTTAAATATTCCACCACCACCATCTGTTATCCACAGACTCCAGTATTGTGTATCCCAGGCAGGATCGGCACCTGACACAGGTGACGGTTTTTTATTCTGGCTGCCATAGCCACCCCATGGAACATATGGGCCCTTGACCATCGACCCGTGACCCCCAACAAATTTCACATCTTCCATTAAGGATTTTTCTCCTGACATCCACTTACACGATACAGCGCGATAATTGTATTCACCTGTTGAGATACCAATTCCTGAGATGATATTAGTTCCACCCTTAGGTGCTTCGATCATTGGAACAGGAGCGCCAAAGCCACTGAATGCAGAACTGCTTTCTCCAAGAACAAACTGGGTAGCAATTGGGTGTAATCCTATCAGCACAGTATTTGGTTTCAGTTTTATTGTTTCGCTTATCCTGTAATATCCCTGCGGAATATAAATAGCTGAATATCTTCCTATTGCCTCCTTAATTGCTTTTGTATCATCGGTTTCACCATCACCTTTAGCTCCAAGATCCTTTAAGTTTACCCAGGTTTCCATAGCAGGAAGAGCGGGAATATCAGTCTGAGCCGGCTGCGGAAGTTTTGTGAGAACTTCCGGTATAAATGTCGTTTCTATTTTTGGTGAAGCATCCAGATCGCTTATCTGCAAACCATAAACATACTTTTTGATTTTATAAACCGGGGATGGCGCAACAGTTTGTTTTTTGCTCTTAAGGTAATCAACCAGAACCGGAACGTTTTGGCATATTATATTCCGGAGGTTTATCTGCATATTGGCATTCTCCTCATTGTCAAATGAAATGACAGAACCGGAAATATTAATGAAGGTGCAATCTTCCATGAATAATTTTTCCCAGTAATTGGGATCGACCTGAATTACCATAGGTACATTTTTCACAGTCATCCTGACAATTGTAAGACCTGCCTGCTGTGTTTTTATTGCAGCTTTACGTTGTCCCTCGAAGTAAGTATCGAGCATCATAAACTGCCATCCGGGTGATGCTTTTGTTGTGTATATTCCATAATCACCTCCAATAAAGCGGACATCTTCCATTTCATTTCCGATATCAAATAATCCTGCCTTGCCTTTTCCGATAAAGATATCGCAATGTGAAACAAAGCTATGCTGGGCGAAATGTGTACGCAATGCAACGGCTTCAGGGTTTCCATCTTCAATTTTAAGATCAATATTGATCAGCGCACTGTAGAATGTTCCCGCGCCGGCATCGTTTACAGGTTTTCCTGTTTCAATCACACTGCTTGTAAACCAGAACATGTAATTAGCTTTTCCCTTGTCTGTCAGAACCGGTAACTGGTAACCCGGAGTGTTCATTTTCAAAACAAATAAAGGACGTTTCTGACCATAACCTATGATTCTGATTGCAGCAGGTATATAAATGGTCTTTGAAATTGTATAAGTACCCTCTGGGATGAAGATTATTCCAAAATTATTTTCGAGTTTAAGTTTATTTATAGCATTCTGCAATGCTTCTGAAACATCAGTTTTTCCATCTGAAGAAATTTTAAAATTCTTATCTGTAAAGTATACTGCTTCAGGATCATTTGGCTTCTGCAAGTAATATGAAGTGCCTGTTTTTATTTCAGCCCTTGCAGAAAGAACACCACAGATTATCAAGGTGATCAGTAATAATAAACTCTTTGTTTTCATAATAATTATACGTTATGCTTTTTTAAATAATTTCCCTGATTTTTTTTGCACACCTTGAGAATGACAGGGTATTTAGCGCTGATTTACGCAGATAGAGACATGTCGTTTCTTAGTCACTAACTCACTTACTCATCATCTTATCCCTGAGCGATTTGAAAGGGAACTTTGAATTCCACTCAGGAAAATCCTTCGAAATACTAAGATCATAACCTATCTCAAAATAAACTTTAATATCATCGATCATACCATCAAAATTCCATTTATCGGGCTCATAGTTATCGGAAGGCTTATGATAATTTTCCATTATCCACTTCTCTGATGTTGCCAATCCCCACTCCTTACCATGTTCAACATTATCAACTCCATCCGATAGGTATAATGACGGTACTCCCACTTTAGCAAAGCTGAAATGGTCGGACCTGAAATAACCACCTTTTTCCGGAGTAGGATCCGAGCTTGCATAACGACCGTATTTTTTAAGAACAGAAACAGCATAATTATCGAGTTGCGAGTTTCCGAATCCCACGACTGTCATATCTTTCGTTCTTCCGAAAATATTAAGAGCATCCATATTGATATCACAAACTGTTTTGGCTAATGGGAAAAGCGGGTGATGTGCATAATATTCACTTCCAAGCAATCCCTGTTCTTCGCATGTTACAGAAAGGAATAGTATTGACCGGTTCTGTTTCACAGGAATGCTGGTAAAGGCTTTTGCAATATCAAGAAGTGCTGCTGTTCCTGTAGCATTATCAACAGCGCCATTCAAAATTGAATCACCCTTGAAAGCAGGATTAACACCAAAATGGTCCCAGTGCGCGGTATATATAACATATTCATCGGACCTGTCAGTTCCGGGCCACAGAGCCACCACATTATTTGATTTTGTATGCTCAGCTTTATTTTTGAAGCTGATCGATGCCTTTAGCTTCATATCTACAGGTTTAAATCCACGCTTTGAAGCTGCCTGAGTAAGTTGATTGTAATCAAGACCGGCGCCTTTAAATATTTTTTTTGCTGCTTCTGTTGTTACCCAGCACTTTAGCTGGAGGTCCGATTTGGACAGGTCATTATCTTCAAGAGAGAACTGAGGTCCTGACCAGCTATTCTGAACGACAGCCCAAGGATATCCTGCAGCTCCGGTTTCGTGAATAATTATGGCAGCTTCAGCGCCTTCGCGCGCTGCCTCTTCATATTTATAAGTCCACCGGCCATAATAAGTCATCGCTTTCCCGGTAAAAAGGGAAGTGTCGGATGTGGCATATCCCGGATCGTTTACAAGCATCACAACAGTTTTGCCCTTCACATCGAGACCCGCATAGTCGTTCCAGTTATACTCCGGGGCATTGATGCCATAACCGACAAATACAATGTCGGAATTCTCAATTTTAATCATATCCTTAACCTGGGGAGTACCACCGATAAGATCATCTGAATAATTTAAACTTAGCTTGATTTTTTCCCCGCTTATATCGAGTTTCATGGATTTGTCAGCGGTAAGTTTTATAAGGGATACCTCCTGAAAAAAGCTTCCGTTATTTGCAGGTTTCAGACCCAGTAACCTGAACTGCTCAGCCAGGTAATTGATGGTTTTTTCTTCCCCGGTTGTTGAAGGAGCCCTACCCTGGAAATCGTCCGAAGCAATAACTGAAATATACTTTTTCATATCATCTGCACTCACACTGTTAAGAGCAGTACCAATACCTTTATTTTCGACTTTGCAGCTGGCCAAAGCTGAAATTGTCAGGATTAATAATAGCTGGATTTTTTTAAGCATGGCGTAATTATGGTTTGATTTAATTTTATTATTGTTTTTGAAGGATGAATGTAATGTAAATACTTCAAAGAATAAACAATTATTAATTTGGTAAGTGCCCGGTCTTGATTTTGCACCCTCACTGACCAACGAATTCTATTCAATTATTCGTACCTTTATAGAAATATGCAGGGTGCAATTAAAATATATATTGAATTGAATTTATAAACAATATTTCTGATCAGATGTCTTTAATTTTCGCCATTATTTTTCCCTTCTTTCAATTTATTAATCCTTTTGATCATGAGGCGATTCCCGACACTGAAATCAATGTGAATCAATTATGGATAGACTGTAAACTGAAAGGAATTATATCATCTGATATATTTAGTATGGCAGTTATTGGTCAGAATCGGACAGAACAAATAAAAAACAGGAAAATTATAACTATTATTGATTATACAAAACCTTCAACTGAAAAGAGATTCTATGTGATAAATCTTGAACGTAAAGTCCTCTTGTATCAATGCTTTGTTGCACACGGTAAAAATTCAGGAGAGAACTATGCTAATAACTTTTCAAATAAATCATCCTCATCAGAGAGTTGTCTTGGATTTTTTATCACAGCTGAAACATATAATGGAAAAAACGGATATTCATTGTGTCTCGATGGACTTGAGAACGGGATTAATGATTTTGCAAGAATGAGATCAATTGTTATACACGGAGCAGATTATGTCAGCCAGGAATATATTAATAAATATGGAAGACTTGGAAGAAGCTGGGGATGTCCGGCCTTACCTATGGATTTGTCATCAGAAATTATTAATTTAATTGCGCATGGAAGTTGTCTGTTTATTTATGGAAATGATAAAGAATATTTAAAAAATTCAAGGTTTATCAAGATCAGATAATTATGATAAAAGAAGTATTCAGATCACTTATTAAACCAGGATTATCTGCACTTACAAAAGTGATGGCCGGAATTAATATGATTTTCTTCCCTGCTCCTTCAGGTAATGACCAGAGAGCATCTTTAATACATGATAATCTTGAACGGACATATCATATTCATATTCCTTCATTATATGATAATTCATTAAAGGTTCCCCTGGTTATAGCTTTGCATGGCAGAGGGGGAAACGGGGAAAGTATGATATTAATTACCAGAAAAGGTTTTGATAAGATGGCCGATAGAGACGGATTCATCGTTATTTATCCAGATGGCATAGAATTGAACTGGAATGATGGCCGGAGCGATGAAGAAGGAAACGATCGTGCTCACAGAGAAAACATAGATGATGTTGGCTTCATTTCCGCTTTAATTAACTCTATGATAGAAGATTACAATATCGACCCGAAAAGGGTCTATGTAACGGGTATCTCAAATGGAGCTATAATGTCGTACAGGTTGGCTTGTGAATTATCTGATAAATTAACTGCTATTGCCCCTGTGGATGGAAATATTCCATTCAAGCTTGCGGATGAATGCAAGCCATTAAACGCTGTTTCAGTATTGGCGATTAATAATATTAATGATCCTCTGGTTCCATATGAGGGAGGTGAAATTTATGGTCATTTCCACAAAGTAAAGCTGGGACGGGTCCTTTCAGTGAATGAATCACTGCGGTTCTGGGTAAACAGGAACAAATGCACACCAGTACCAGTTGTTACTGAGGAGCCTGACCGCGATCCCAATGATGGCACACGGGTGACACGGAGTGAATTTTTTAACGGGGATAACGGAACAGAGGTAATCCTTTACGCGGTTGAAGGTGGCGGTCATACCTGGCCCGGCGGCGTTCAGTATCTGCCTGCATTGATTATCGGGAAAACCAGCAGGGATATAGATGCCAACGAAGTAATATGGGAATTCTTCAAGAAACATTCCCGGTAGAAATACAGGTAATAACGGTTTATGGAAATCTTGGTATGGGATTTGCATATGTTAAATAGTTAACATTCGATTTTATTAATATACATGTCATGAAAAAAATTTTAACCACCACAATCCTACTGGCAATGTTTGCCACCTGTACCATAATAAAGGCACAGACACAAAAAGAGTACCTGGGTCTGCCGGGAGATAATCTTAACCTGTATGCAGTAATGGACCTCTTTCAGAAATCTGAAACTCTTGAAGGTTTCGAAAGAAGCCTTAATGATAAAGATTCCAGGCTAAACAACCTCGATCTTAATGGCGATAACCTTATTGATTACATTACCGTTACTGATCATGTCGATGGCGAAGTTCATACTATTGTTTTGCAGGACGCAATAAGCCGTAATGAGAAACAGGATGTCGCAGTTTTTACAGTACAGCGCTTTAACGACGGAACAGCCCAGATTCAACTTATTGGCGATGAAGAATTATATGGCAGGAACTACATAATTGAACCAATATATGCTGATAATGTCAATGAAACACCAAATCCGGGATATAGTGAAAACAGAGAGAATATTACCGTGATAAGGACTTCACCTATCCAGGTTGCTACCTGGCCAATGATCAGATTTATATATCGTCCAAACTACACTGTTTGGCATTCTTCCTGGTACTGGGGTTATTACCCAACCTACTGGCATCCATGGAATTCGTTTTCCTGGGATTACTATTACGGTTATCAGCACAACTGGTATCCTGAATACTATAAACAATACCGCCACTGGGAACAACCCAGATATACAGGATATCACGACTTTTATTATGAAGGAATCCGCTCACATTCTCCGGAAGTAAGTGTCAGAATAAAGGATGGTCACTATAAAAAAACCTATTCACACCCTGAACAGAGAAGAGATGGTGAAGTTCTGTATACTAAACTACATTCGGACAGGAGTTCAACAACAACAGGTAAGAACACAACTAGCAGTCAGGGAAGAAGATCCGAATCACAGTCAACAAGAGTGCTGACTCCTTCAGGTACAAATTCCGGCACTGACCGCAGGGCCTCAGGCACTAATGCCAGCAAATCATCCGGAAATCCATCTGCAGGTCAGAACACTAATGCTAACAGGAGGTCAACCAACACAGCTACTGAAAGATCAGCAACAAGACCTGCTCCCGGTCAAAATGCCCGGAACACAACCAGGTCAACATCAACAGTGACAGAAAAACGCAGCTCTAATAATGCTCCGGGTCAGAATGCTAATGTCACCCGCAGGTCATCCACCTCAGTTTCCAATAAGGCGACTTCCAATCCACCATCTGGTCAAAGGGGAGAAGTCAGGGCAGCCTCAAAACAGTCAAGCAGCGCCAGCTCTCCAAACCGAAGTAATAATAAGGTAACAACATCGGGAACAGCCGTTAAAAGAACTGTTAAGACCAAAGAAACAGATTCCGGTAATTCAGAACGAAGGAAGTAATCAGGACGATTTCACATACCTACTTCAAAAGGCACATAGCATCACATTTGCAGCGTGCCTTTTGTTGTTTTCTGCATAACGTTATCCATATATCAGAAGTCTGTAGTATCCTGAAATAACTCATAGTAAATAGGTATACCTGTTTAATTATGGTACTTTTGTCGATCGTTTACTGATTAATACAATCATATAAATATTATAAACTGACACATAAAAATTAGTTACCTTCAAATACAAATGAATTTTACAGAACTCAAACTTAAGGATAAATTGCTTGACGCAATATCATATATGGGCTTTGAAACACCCACCCCGATTCAGGAAATAGTTATTCCGATAATCCTCGAAAACAAAGATTTAATTGCCTGTGCGCAAACAGGAACAGGTAAAACGGGGGCTTTTGTTTTACCCATTCTCAATAAATTAATCGGAAAGAAAGACAGCGGTATTGACACACTGATTATAGTGCCAACTAGAGAATTAGCAATTCAGATAGAACAACAGATTCAGGGATTCTCCTATTTTGTTCCGGCTGAATCAGCAGCAGTATACGGGGGAGGTAACGGAAATGACTGGGAATCGGAATTACAGGCTTTTAAAAATGGAGCTGATATAATAATTGCCACTCCGGGCAGATTGCTTTCTCACCTGAACCTGGGTAATGTCAAATTTAAGAATCTTAAACATTTAATTTTAGATGAGGCTGACAGGATGTTAGATATGGGATTTATTGATGACATTCAAAAAATCATTTCCTATCTTCCAAAGCAGCATCAAACTTTAATGTTCAGTGCAACAATGCCTAAAAGCATACGCCTGCTTGCTCAGAAAATTCTACACAATCCTGAAGAAATATCCTTATCAATGTCTACCCCTGCCGATGGTATTGATCAGAAGGCATATTTAATCTTTGATGAGCAAAAAGAAAAAGTACTAATCCATATCTTAGCTGAACATAAACATTACGACAGTATCATTATTTTTACTTCTACAAAGAGCAAAATATCCGAGATTGTCAGATCACTTAACAGAAACGGACTCCCTGCTCATGGAATTTCTTCTAATCTGGACCAGGCTAAACGCGAGGAAGTTTTACGGAACTTCAAATCGAAAAAAATCAGAATCCTGGTGGCAACAGATGTAATGAGCCGGGGTATAGATGTTAAAGAAATTAATCTGGTGATCAATTATGATGTTCCGCATGATGCTGAAGATTATGTTCACAGGGTTGGAAGAACTGCACGTGTAAATGCCAAAGGTGAAGCTATTACTCTGGTGACTCAAAAGGAGATGTATAAGCTGAAAAATATTGAAAGATTAATTAAAGCTTCAATCCCAAAGATTCAGCTGCCCGATCATTTCGGTGAGGTTCCGTCGTGGGAAGAACAGCATATTAAGTCATTAAAGAAAAGGAAATTCTCCAATAATAAAAGATTCTCAAGGGCTAATAGTAAAGAAAAGTCCTGAAATAAGGGACCTCAATAATTACTAAATCCGTCAGATAATTGATTATGAGGGATTTGCCACTAAAAAAAAGCCGGATTCAATTATCCAGCTTTTTATCACTATTTCAAAATACAGGGTATTACCACCATCTTCTGAATTTTCTTCCGAATCTGCGGTCAAAACTATAGGTATTCATTGTTGTATTGTTGGTAACAGTAACCAGAGTATTCTTTGGATGATCCGGATCTTCTTTAAAAATAATAGTGAATGAAGCAGCCGTAGCACCGGTAACTGAATAGTCAACTATACCCGAACTAATTACAGGTGTTCCCTTGTAAAAAGTTACTATAAGTGGATTGTTAGCGCTAACTGTTTTTGAATATGCTTCTCCCTTTTCGTTTATACCTGTTACAGTTCCCGAATACGTGATAGTATCCTTTGCAAGATTAAATCTAAACCTCGCATTTCGCCAGAGCATTCCACCAAAATTATCATAATGAAGAAAAGCTTTTCTTACTCTGGCTACTACTCTTGTAAACTTCAGAGTGTCTGATACCCCTGTCTTTGTTATTGCATAACTCAGATTTGCTGCAATATTATCTGTTGTAGTAAACCGTGAGCCTTGCAGACCCATAAATTTAAAGGAACGACCCGTTCTTACAAGAGTTCTGCTTCCATTGACTGTAAAAGTGGTACTGTCGGTTGAAACAGAAAAATGTCTGAATGTCAGAGCCCTGGTCACTAACTGCTTGTCAGAACCGGCGGCAGAAATGATAATATCTATTTCGCCATTCTTTACAAAACTTTCAAAGGCAGTACTGTCCTGAAAATTCGTGTAAACAAGGGTAACTACTTTTGGAAAAGTAGTGCTGTCAGGATGATTAATTGTTATGACCAGACTTCCTGAAGTGGATAAGGACTTAATTATTGGAACCTGATAATTTGATACCTGAAGCTGATCGATTGTTTTGTCTATGTCCTGGTCCGTCTTTTCAGCAATTGCATCCTGAGCATCGGAATTTTCTACCTGGGCAATTTGTTGGCTCGTAAGTTTTACAGATGCCTTTGAATTGTCCTCCTTTTTGCAACCGGCAATTAACAATCCGAAAGTTGCAATAATAACAAAGAGAAATTTTGTTTTCATCTTTTTCATAATTTGAAGTATAACATGATTAAAATAACATCCCCGAAAAATCTTTGTTCAATCGAATAGTTAGATGCTTAAATGTTGAAAAGGTTTAATCAAATGATTCAAAGTCTGAATTAATATTATCAGCTGACCTTCTTTTTAACACTATTTTAACTAATTTTTAAAACTATGGATTGTCTAATAAGTAAAATAAGACATCTTTTCCCAGATATTAACTTAAAAAGATTCGGATCAGACTTAAGTTTAAGCTTGATCTCTGAACCCATTTTAAGTATTGACATTTTGTTTGAATATTTTAATGCACAAATGATTTCAATGAATTATTTTATTATTTCTTTGTCATAATCATTATTATCGGTCTGACTAATCCCGTTTATAATCATAAAATCTTCAGTATCATGAAAAACATTTTCAAAATAGTTTTAACCCTCCTGTTGTTCAGTACAGTAGCATTCAGCCAGGAAACCGGCTATACCTTTACAATGAAAAAAGAAATTGCCTGCACATCTGTGAAAAATCAGAATGCGACATCAACCTGTTGGTGTTTTTCAGGAATTTCATTTCTTGAGTCGGAACTTATACATATGGGAAAGAAAACCATTGATCTTTCAGTGATGCACATTGTACGGCATACCTATGAGAAAAAAGGTGAAGAATATGCCAGAATGCATGGTAGCTGCTCATTTGCAGGCGGAGGGGAATACTGGGATTTGATCAATGGAATCCGTGAAGCAGGACTTGTACCAGATGAGGCATATCCGGGTCTGAATTATGGAGAAACAAAGCATAATCATTTTGAGATGGATAATGCCCTCAAAGGATATATGGATGGCATACTAAAAAGCAACAAGCTTTCAACTGCATGGCTATCAGGACTTAATGGCATTCTGGATGCATACCTTGGAAAAGTACCTGAAAATTTTCAATATGAAGGCAAATCATATACTCCTCAAAGCTTTATGAAAGAGCTTGGGATAAATCTGGATGATTATGTTGTTTTCACTTCATTCAGCCATCATCCATATTATAAACAATTCGTACTTGAGGTACCTGATAACTGGGCTGCTTGCTCATGCTATAACCTTCCGCTTGATGAATTTATTCAGGTAATTGATAATGCTGTATCGACCGGCTATTCTGTTGCCTGGGCAAGTGATATGAGCGACAAAGGCTTTTCTATGAAACAAGGTGTTGCTATCGTACCGGAAAAAAACTGGAATGATATGACTGAAGAAGAGTCGGGGAAAATATTTAACGGCCCTCATCCTGAAAAGATAATCACACAAGCCCTCCGGCAGAAAGAATTTGATAACTACACAACCACCGATGATCATGGTATGCATATAATAGGCCTGGCAGTTGACCAGTCAGGAAACGCTTTCTATAAGGTGAAAAATTCCTGGGGAGTAACGGGCAAGTATGATGGATTTATCTATGTATCCAAACCTTTTGTCAGGCTAAGGACAACAAACTGCATGGTGAATAAGAACGCAATTCCGCCAGCTATTGCTAAAAAGATGGGCATTGTTTAACTGATTATAAGGCCAAGCAAAGTTGAAATATTGTGTAAGGTTATTTATTTAATTCACTAAGTATTATCCCATAATCAAACTGAAGATCTTCATGTAATAGTTTTATCTTCTTTATTATGAAGTCTATCTGACGGTTATAAAGGTTTAGTAATCCCTGATTTTTTTGAATTGAGGGGGAGAACTTTTTCAAACTTGAACAAAAATATATCAGCAGATCAACTTCTGTCTGTTTGTTCTGCGAATATCTTATAAACTTCCTTGTATGCTGCAGAATTTTTCTTACACTTTTTTTAATTAAGTAGTAACTCTTTTTGTTTATCTGTTCAAATTGTTCATCAATATTTCTCTTTACACTTTCTATGTATGACTCTTCGTCAGATGATTCAAACAAAAGATAAGTCAATAATTCCTTATTTTCCTTCTTGAATCTTGCCAGACGAAGACAGAGTTCCCTCAGTTCTTTGGGAGAATGCAAACTTAATTCCTGGTTAAGTTCTTTAACTGTTACTGCTTTCATAGTTGATTCCGGCCTGATAATATGGTAAAGTAAAGATAATAATAATAAGGAAAACAGGTGTCAGGTGTCAGATCTGAGGCCTGAGGCGTGAGGCAGAAAAATAAAGTCCCGAGACTTATTATAAGACAGGATTTTAAGGATACTTTAACATTTTTTCGGAAACAAAATAAGTTATACTATGTTTAATTAGTCTAAATTAACACATAATCTTGCAATGAAAAATGTAATTGATTCTAAAAGCAGGTTTTTAATGATTGCAGCAATTATGATCGCAATTCTTTCCGTGTCATACAGTTGTACAAAAACTACAGCTTATAATGCACCTGCTGCAGGTGGCACAGGCACCAAGGGTGCAACCGGCCCTGGTGCTAATGAAGTTTGGATTCAGGGGATGGCTTTTACTCCTGCAAGTATAACAGTTGTGGCTGGCACTACAATTAAATGGACTAACAAAGATGCTGTAGCCCATACTGTAACAAGCAATACAAACTTATTCAACAGCGGGAGTATTGCAAACGGCGGAGTATTTACCTTTACATTTGCCACAGCAGGAACTTACGATTATTACTGTGCAATTCATCCTTCTATGACCGCAACTGTAA
Source organism: Bacteroidales bacterium (assembly GCA_025358455.1). Taxonomy (GTDB): domain Bacteria; phylum Bacteroidota; class Bacteroidia; order Bacteroidales; family VadinHA17; genus LD21. The sequence continues at coordinate 44,213 of JANYJP010000062.1, read as the reverse complement.
CTGCTCAGTAATATATTCTATAGGGTACCCTGTGAATTATTCTGATTCTTTTTATGACTATGATCTAAGAATCCTGACGATAAGTGTTTATGAATTTTACCATCGTGCCGATGCGGATATTCACTTATAAGATTTGTTTTGATTAACAAATCGGTATCTGATAATATATCAGAGCTGTTACCTGTTTTTTCAATATTATGTTTCTCCGATAAAACAACCACACCCGATTGTAAATGGTCAACAAGTTCCAGGTGATGGGTTGCAATTATTATTGTTTTGCCAACCTTGTTAAGCGTAAAAATCAATTCAATAAGAAATGAACGGGTCTTGGGATCAAGCCCGCTCATAGGTTCATCAATAATTAGAACTTCTGGATTTGATGTTAAAACAGCTCCGATTGCAACCCGTTTCTTTTCACCCGAGGATAGCATATAAACTGGGCGATCCTTCAGATCCGTGATATTAAGCATCTGCATTACCTCTTCAGCCCGATGAAAGGCATTTTCTCTGGGTATTTCCAACTGTAACGGTCCGAATATAAGTTCATCAAAAACAGTCGGGCAGAATAACTGAGCATCGGAATTCTGAAATACATATGCAATTGACGACCTGAACTTTCTGCTAAACTGGTCATTTTTAAATGATTTCTCATTAAAAATTTCCCCTTTAAATGAGATAGTACCTTTATTAGGAAATGCCAAACCGCACAAAATGTTCAGCAGAGTAGATTTGCCGCTTCCATTTGAACCGATAACAGATACTATTTCACCTTCGTTTACTACAAGGTTAATATCAGACAATGCTGGCTGACCATTAATATAGCTATACCCAATGTTTTTTAATTCAAATAGTCCGGGCATTGAAGTAATTTATTAAAATAAGCGAGCTGAATATTAACAAAAATCCTGTAATGAAAAGATAATCGATGAGTTTAAGTTTATCAAAAGAGTAAAAGTTCACCCTGCCGTTAAATCCTCTCGCGATCATTGATTGGTAAACTAACTCGTATCGTTCCCATGATTTACGGAACAGGTAACCTATTCTGCCGGCAACTATCTCTTCTGCTTCTTTTACCGAACCCTTATTCCACCATCGCATTTTGATTGCATAATATATTTCAACGGTGGTATTTGTAAGAATGAAAACAAACTTATAGGTTAGTGTAAGAGTAAGAAGGAAGATATCCGGTATCCCGAAATAAGCAAGCGATTTTACTATCCTTTCAAAGGTAGTTGTATATATAACAAGCAACACAATAGAAACCGAATTTATTACTTTCAGAGTTAATCTGAGTACTGTCTGTATACCTTCATATGTGACTGAAATCTCCTGTGGAACATTATATATCCACCAGTTATGCGGATGTGAGAAACGAATTATGGTAAATGCATTCTCCCCTTTTGTAAAGATGTTCAGTGAGGCCGGAATAAATATAAGAAAACCAAAAACAAATCCAACAGCCAGTACCCTCTTGTAAATATGAAATATATTAAGCTTTGAAAAAAGAAATAAAAGAAGAAGAAGAAAGCAGGTTAATATATGAAATTCAATTGAAGATGTTAAACTGACAATCAGTACATAAATTATTAAGAATACTACTTTAATACGACCGTCCAGCAATTGGAAAAATCCATTTTGTTTTGCTGATTGCCAATGTGAAAAGGTTGTAGAAACAAATGATGCGGCATTTTTTATTGTTTCGTCAATAAATGACAACTTTCTGCTTCTGGCAACATCCTTAAATTGAATTCGCTCTTTTTCTAAAAGGAATGAAGGAATCATTCTGTTTTCTTACGGGATGTGAATTTAACAGCTCCAAATGTAAGGATTAATATAATGCCTGTACCAATCAGTCCGGAAATAATATAGCTCACAGAACGCCCGGGGAGTGAACCATCTTCTTTACCAAGCTGGTATTCCGGAACCGGCGCCTTGTATATAGCGGCACCTTTTTTCATTCCTGATGGTTCTGTTCCGGTTTTTTCTTTTACCAATTTAACTGACCATTCTCCCCAGGCATCTCCTGCTTTAAAACTATGCGGAAGTAAGAGACCCAGAGGAGATAATAATATCAGAATGGCAAGAAATATAAGGTATTTTCTATAAGGCTGCATAATCATTAGCTTACTGGTATATAGTATTTTACTTAATGACTCCTATCATCTCCTTATTATTTTTTAAGAAATAGCGGAATACCAGGAATGTTACAATTCCCTCAACTATTCCGAAAAGAAGCAGATGCTCAATGGCCATTGCCGGAATCGCAACTTTGAGGGGATAAGGAGCATACAAAGGATTCCCGTCCGAACCGCTGGCGATAAGAGGCTGTATCCCTAATTCTATACTTGTTACAAGAGCAGCAATATTTAAACTTATGTAACCTGCCATGAAAGCAGCGATGTTCAATCTCCCCGGAGATTCACTTTTACCGGCAATGAGTTTAAAAACCGCCCAGGAAACAAATGGTATTACCAGGGCCATATTCACACAGTTGGCACCAATTGCAGTTATACCTCCATCCCCGAATACCAACGCCTGAATTATAAGCGCAACCGAAACTGCAATAAATGTAACCCATGGCCCCAATAACAAGGCAATTATTGCCGCTCCTACAGCATGACCGGTTGTACCGCCAGGTATAGGTATATTAAACATCATGATAAGAAATGAAAAGGCTGCTGCCATGCCGAGATAAGGAATCAATTTCTTATCCATTTTCTTTTCGATTTTTTTTACGGCTGCAGCAGCTGAAACGATGAATACTCCATATAGTGGAACATATGTTTGCGGGCTTAAATAGCCGTCAGGAATGTGCATAAATTATAGTATGAAGTGAATTTCATAAAGATAATAAGATTATGACAGACCTGCCTTTGACGATGTTATACTTCAATATTTTAAAAAAGTATTGAGTCTCTAATTGTGTAAAACTACCTGTTTCGGGGTTTCTGTAGCCTCAAAATAATCCTGAATAAGTTTTATACTTGTCTCAGCTGCTGAATTAATTTTGTCAGCCGCACTACCAATAGACGAACGGTTGTTGGTAACATCCATTTCCATAAGCCGCAGATCAACCTGCGATCGGTAACTGTTAAGTGCTAAAAATATCTGGCTCATATCGCCCATATTTTTATGAATTTTTTCAATAGGTCCATAAAGGAAAAGAGCAGCCAGATCAGCAAGTCCAAAACCGGCTGAAATGATTGACTGAAGCTTATCTATTTCTTGATTAAAAGCGGCTATAAGAGGAACCAGCAGGAGTACTATTCCTAAAACAAACATTACTATAGCCAGACTTATTATGATCCAATAGGTGATATTTAGTTTTAACCTGAGTCTTCTGAATTCCTCCCCGGTTTCATCCATTAAACCCTGAAGGTTATCTGAAATAATATAATTCGCATTCATGATCTTTGCAGTATCAGGAATTTCTAAAGGTGCATTGTTTTCCATTTTTTATGATTTTAGTTATTTATAATATGGCAGAACTCCGAAACGGGAGTTCCCCTTAATCTGTCCGAATGTTAAATTTTCATCTTTAAAAATCAGTTGTTGCCCTCCTATTTTAAGACCAGTTTCCTGATTTTCATTATTGCTGAAATATTGAATCAGCCATGAATAAAAAGCTGATGCCTCTACATGAGATCTGAATTTCAATTCATAAACAAAATTATTTGGCGCCTTAACTTTCAACAATTCCCTCCTGTTTTCATTCAAGCCAATGCAATATAAATCAGGCACATAGTCACCAGCGGTAAAAAGCGGTATTGTTTTCTTTACAGTACCTGTGTAATACTTAACGCGATCATCCCACTCGGGAAAGGTCTTGCTTCCATGAACAACATTCCGGTAAACATAATCCATCTGAAGATCTGCTTTTACTGTGTCTTTTATTTCTCTCATTCCGGGAACATTTACTACCTGATAATCTATCATTATCCTTTCAGGGTCATTAAACTGACCAGTACTGTTCAACAAACCTGTTAACATGGTAAGTGTCTCAGGAAATGCATTAAAAGCAAGAGTAACGTCAGCAATAATATTACCGGTCAGGTCAATTTCCCTGGTTCCCTCCTCCTCCATCTCTATTTTCCGGCTATTTATTCTGCCGTTAAGCAGCAGGTACCGGTATTTTACTGACTGATCTTCCTTCCGGCTTAACAAGGCAGTTCCGCTGGTTGACATATCACCTCCGGTCTTTCCTTTATCAATTGATAAAGATCCTGCTGTATTAAGCTGCAGAGTTTTGCTGAAACTCACATCACCTATATCAACCGATCCATATTCGGTAGCGAACATTTTCCAGCTTTTAAAACTGAGCACCGAATCATCCGGGATCTTCAGAGAAATCCTAAGGTATTCCAACCGGTCTGCCGGAGAAATATTTATACCTGAAACGCCTTTATCGTTTAAGAATTTCCGTTTTTTACTGACTGAAAATACAAGCCGGAGGTCTCTGTTTGTGTAGTTGTCAATTGAAACTTTATTCACTTCATTCATATAGGAAATATTAAAAGTGTTAAGGAATTCTTCATTATCAGAGTATCTGGTATTCAATATTTTAATGAACTGTGACTGCGCGTCAGCGCTCAGATCCCAAAGGCTTTTAATGTTCATTCCGGGTTCCGGCACTGAAAGGTCTAATCCGAATAGATCAATATCGGCAATTGAGTTATTTGTCTCTGGCACAGCAAGAGAACTATAACGTCTGAGAGTAGTACATCCCATAGTAAACACTATGCCTGATAAGAATATTAAAATAATAAAACGTGTTCCCATAAAATTTTTCTGTTTATGTTTCTATTGTATTCAAAATGAGCTCAGCAAGATTAAATTTCAGGTCTGAGTTTAAAAAGCGCTTTCAGTCTTTGTAAATTTTAGCGTTTAAAACGCTTTCGGGAAATCCGGTGCAGTTGATTTTTATCTTCCTTACAAACACTTTTTTTATGAGCGGAAAGGACTGCTGACAATTGTAGGAATTGTTATTAATGTAAATATCTTCTTCGTTTACATTAATACATTTTTCAATTCCCAGATTTTTAATTACCAGGTAGTACATAATAGATGATTTTGGTTTTATTTCATATTATTTATGACTGAACAGAGTTTAAAAGACAGATATACAAACCTCAGCGATCATAGACCGCTTCATGTTTAAATATATTTTCTGATTTCAGATCGTTACGGCATTCCAGCTGAGGAACCTGAGAGAAATTGTTGTATTTCAGTGAATTTTTGATCCGGGTATGAAGGTCTTCACGGGTGATTTCACCTGCGTTTTCCCTTATATGCTTACAGAAATAATAGCTGAATGCTCCGTTATATTGTCCATCAATTAAGGCATCGGCAGATGTCTGGTTATCTTTGCATGCAGCCCATAAAATATGGTTGAGTACTATCTCACTGTCAGTCCGGAATGTTTTTGCCGGACTTAATTTATCCTCATCGCCATCTGATCTGCACTCGATGTCGACAGGAGGACGAAGGAAACGGTTATTCACACATCGGGTAATTAAATCACCTTCCATAGAACCTGGTATAAAATCTCTTGTTCCTGTGCCGGAGTGACAACTGTCAAGAATTATCTCCATATTAACACCTTTTTTAAGCTGTATAAGGATCTCTTTCAACATATCGTCAGTAATGAAACCATTATCCCAGTTCATATCGAAAGGACAAATGAGTTCATCCATATGATCAGATAATTCATCATTGTGTCTGTCGCGGATACTTGATCCGTGACCTGAGAAATGAAAGACAAGAAAATCTCCTTTTTTGGCCTCCTTTACCATTTTCCCCAACCTTGTGAGGATATTAGTTTTAGTCGCCCGTTCATCAATTAAAACCCTGATATCTTTGTTTGTAAAACCGAAATAGGTTTTAAGAATATTTCTGACATTGGTTACATCGTTAATGCAGCCCTGCAGATTAAAGACACCCTGATAATTATTAATACCTACTAATAAAGCCTGTTTCTTCATAAGAATGGATTTAGTTAATAAATGCAGAACATTATAATTATCTCATTATCAGATTATAATATAAAGCCACAGACACAAAATGCACACCGGAACTTATATAACATCAGCGACTATTATACCCCTTTCACTTGTTCCGGATAATTTAAAAACTATAAAACAAAATTTTGCAAAATACCTATATATCAGACTATTATAAAATCCTTGCTATCATAATTTCTGATTCTCTGACAAACTTCATAACCTTCCACACTTCCCTCATCATTTGTGTTTGCTTCAATAGTTAGAATTATCTCATCGTCAATTTCAATCACAATTCCGGAATGCGTCCAGTATCCTGGAAATTCACGGCTCAAAAAGATAAATCCTGATCTTAGTTTGGATTTGTCGGCCAGTACGGCTCTTTCAGATAAAAACAAACCGCTTTTTTTAGCATTATTGGCTAATTCAGAATGGTGATAAGAAGTTTTAAGGGGAGGCTCAATCCCAAGACTCAAAGAGGCCTGTTTAACAAGGCTGCTTACAAAACAGGCGCTCCACGACAGTTTGGATCCTTTATAGCCTTCCATATAATACCGGATCCATGGACCCATGTTCCGGCTCCCAATCTGCATTGGGTGCTGCTTTAAATGCTGTTGAGCATATGCAACAATGAGCTCACGCAATGACTGTCCGTTTACAGGAATTGGTTTCAGAGCACTTATCAATGGTTCAATGAGTTTGCCAAAAGTAACACCCTCAACAGCTCCGGTTGATTTCAAAATATTTATGAGTTGAAATTTTTTAACGGCGGCTTCCGTGGCCGGACCAAATGATCCGTCAATCACGATATTGATACCGTGAAGACATAGCCACTCCTGAATGATCCAAACATAGGGTCCGAAATCACCTTTCATGTAGTCTTTATCTAACCTAAACTCATTCATTCAAATGGATAAGTTTAATGCTAATATAACCTTGTGCAAAACGTAACTTCTTTATAATCTGCTATTTAATGTTGAGTGTTGATATCAGGGGATAGCATCCCATGATGACGAAATCACGTTCAACAAATTTTAAAAAAAAGAATTGTACTGCAACAAGTTCACAATATTAAACAAAATACAATCAAATTTAATAAATAAACTTATTAAAGTCAATAAAATCTTTTGAGAACGGGGGTTGAATGGCTGCGTTTTGTGCTGTGCGTTGTGCGCGGTGCATTTAAAAAATAAAAACAGGCCCGCATTCAGTTTGTTACACCTTATATATCAAAGCATTGATATTCATTCCTGCTCCGACGGAAGCCATGATAAGTGTATCGCCTTTGTTTATTTCGTGCGGTTGCAGGTTATTTTTTAATATAAGGTCAAGTAAAGTCGGGATAGTTGCAACGGAAGAGTTACCCAGCCATCCGATTGTCATAGGCATTATGTTATCCGGTAACTCGGCAATATCATAAAGAGTAAAAAGTCTTTTTAGTATTGCATCATCCATCTTTCCGTTAGCCTGGTGGATCAGCGCTTTTTTAATGTCACTGAGATGAGTATTGCTTTTATCGAGACATTCCTTAATTGTTTTAGGTACGTTTTCGATTGCATACTGATAAAGCTTCCTCCCGTTCATTTTTAAATAGATATCATCATTCTTATCATCACCAGGCTTGAATGATTTGCCCATATATAACATTTTAGAATACAACAGGGTATCAGACCGTGTTTTATGTGCAATAATTCCGATAGGATCTTCACTTATCCTGGCTTCAAAAACAGCGGCACCGGCTCCGTCGGCATATAGCATGCTGTCTCTGTCACTCGGATCGGAAACCCTTGATAATATATCAGCCCCGATTACAAGAATTTTAGATGCCTCACCTGATTTAATAAAATAATCAGCCTGAATTGAGGCCTGTAACCAGCCAGGACAACCAAAAAGAATATCATAAGCAACAGTATCAGGATTCTTTATTCCCAGTTTATGTTTTACCCTCGCGGCTAAACTGGGAACAATATCTTTACGGTTATTGTCATTTTTTACATCGCCAAAATTATGCGCAACAATAATGTAATCCAGTTCTTCTTTATCAATTTTTGAAGAGTTTATAGCTTCAGCGGCTGCATGGAATGCAATATCAGATGTTACAAGATTGTCAGTAACATACCGTCTTTCTTCAATAGTTGTTATTTCAAAAAACTTATCAATTATTTCCTGGTTGGGTTTTTCGAGCTTATTCCCGTCTAAATCATAAAACTCGTTTTCAAGAAAATCCACATTCCTTATATGTCTCGTAGGGATGTAACTTCCTGTTCCGGTTATCACGCTATAAATTGTTCCTTTCATATTTCTCAGGTAATCTGGTTTTTTCTGCCAGTTTGCCAGTCAAAAATAATAGTTTAATGTAATAAATGGTTATCGCCCTCTATTATTAATTAAAATAATATCGGAATCTGTAGGTTTTAATTTCATTTGCCACCAGACATGTAACTTGAAACATTGCCTTAAATAGCTTTAAGCCGGTTTTTAGTATATATTTGCGTCCCATTAATACGATAAATTTGAAAACGTTCTCTGATTTAGGTGTTTCCACCCAATTCATTCAAGCATTGGAGGAAATAAATATTTTAACTCCAACTGAAATTCAGGTTAAAGCAATACCTTTTTTAATTGAAAAAGGAACTGATTTTATTGGTCAGGCTCAAACCGGAACAGGAAAGACAGCAGCCTACGGGTTGCCGATTCTGCAGTCAATAAATCCCGATAAACCAAATGTTCAGGCTCTGATATTATCACCCACCCGTGAACTTGGACAGCAAATAGCTAAACAACTTTTTAAGTTTACCAAATACGTTCCAGTTAAGATCTTTATAGAGTCGGTCTACGGCGGAGCACATATCGATGAGCAGATCCGTTCACTCAGGCGTCCGACTCATATCGTTGTTGCCACTCCGGGGCGACTCGTAGATCTGCTTGAACGTAAAGCAATTGATCTTTCCCATATCAAAACTCTTGTTCTTGACGAGGCTGACGAAATGCTGAGCATGGGGTTTAAAAAAGAACTTGATTCGATTCTTAAGTTTACGGCTGGTAAACGTCATACATGGTTGTTTTCTGCCACAATGCCTCAGGAAATCAAAACGATAATTGCAAGTTATATGTCATCAAATGCAATGAAGATTGAGGTAAACAAGAATGATATTGTTAACAAGGATATTGAACATAAATTCCTGATCTGCGCAAAGGATGAAAAACCTGATATCTTATTTCAGTTTTTAAAAACTCAGGGCGCTGACCGGGGTCTTGTCTTCTGCAGAACCAAGGCAGAGGCTCAGACTGTAACCAAAAGACTGCTGGCCAAAAAGATAAATGCTGATGCCCTGCATGGTGATATGTTGCAGAAAGAGCGCGATAAGGTAATGCGGGCATTTAAAAACGGAAAACTTCAGATATTAGTTGCCACAGACCTGGCTGCCAGAGGAATTGATGTCAAAGAGCTTGCGTTTGTAGTTCATTATCAGCTTCCTGAAAAAACCGAGTATTATACCCATCGCAGCGGGCGTACCGGAAGGGCCGGTAATAAAGGATTTTCACTTACGATGATTACTACCAAAGAACAGGGCGCACTCAGAGATATTGAACGGGAACTTGGGATAACGATTAAGGAGATTCACAGGTAGAATCATTATGGCACAATCAGGCAATGACCCGTTACATGGGAAAACACTTGAATTTATAGTTACTTTCCTGGTTAATTATTACGGATGGGAACAACTGGGTACTCATATAATTATAAAATGCTTCACAAATAATCCGAGCATACAATCGAGCCTTAAATTTTTACGCAAAACACCATGGGCAAGGAAAAAAGTTGAGGACTTATATATTTCAGTTATTAAAAGAGTCTGAGGCTTCACCTACTTAAGTCTGTTCCGGAAATCTTCCGTTCAACTGTCGGTTTACCATCCATGCCGGATATTCGGGCACAAGGCAGCTGATCGTTTCCAATTCTGCAAGTTCCTCATGCGAAAGCTGTAAGTTGGTACATTCCATATTATCAAGCAACTGATCCTGCTTTTTTGCTCCGATAATTATACTTGTAACTCCCGGTTTGGTTAATAACCATGCCAATGCAACTCTTGCAACTGTAACATTGCGATTTTCAGCGATTTTAGCCATAACATTAATTATATCAAAAGCTTTCGCCTTGTTAATTGGCGGAAAGTCAAATGTATCCCGTCGGCTGTCCCCGGCAATTTCTTTGTCTCTTTTAAATTTACCGGATAAGAATCCCCCGGCCAGCGGACTCCATGGCATTATTCCAACGCCTTCGCTAAGAGCCATGGGTACAATTTCGCGTTCAACATCGCGGCTGGCTATGCTGTAATAATTCTGTGATGCAACAAATTTTGTCCAACCCTTCTTTTCAGCAAGGCTGTTTGCTTTCATAACCATCCAGGCCGGGTGGTTGCTTATGCCTATATACCTTACTTTTCCCGACCTTACAACATCTTCAAGACCGCGCATAGTTTCTTCAAGGGGAGTCAGTGGATCAACACCGTGAAGATAAAGAAGGTCAATATGCGATACATTCAGACGCTGCAGACTATCATTAACTGAATCGCTGATATGAAGTCTTGAAAGGCCAACCTGATTTGCCCCTGCTCCCATTCGTAATCGCACCTTGGTTGCAATAACCACTGTTTGTCTGGAAATGCCAAGATTCCTTAATGCTTTACCTAATAATATCTCAGATAATCCTTCAGAATAAGCATTTGCTGTGTCGATAAAATTGATGCCTTTCTCAAGTGCTGTTTTAATTAAGAGTGTAACTTCATCTTCAGGCAGTTTCCCTATGGATTCCCAATAACCCTTTCCTCCAAAAGTCATTGCTCCTAAACACAATTCCGAAACCAGAACCCCTGTTTTTCCTAATTGGTTAAATTTCATTATAATTGAATGTTATGGTTTTAGCCTGATTCAATATTATCGGGAAATGATCACTATTGAACTATAATCTTCCCTGTCATCGATGGATGTATGGTACATATATAATTATATGTTCCGGCGGTTGTAAAAGTAAAACTATAAGTACTTCCCTTGGTAAGTGAACCGCTGCTGAATGTTCCATTATTGCTTGTAACATTATGTGTTACATCGTCTTTATTGGTCCAGGTAACTGTGGTATTTACGGACACTGTGAGTGTAGCACGATCGAATGCCATACCCTGAATAAATACCTCGTTTGGCCCGGGGCCTGTTCCTGATGTTGACGACTTGGAACAACCGGTAAGCAGAACGATAATTAATATCTGAATGGAGATCGTAAAAACCGACTTGGATAATAATTTCTTTATTGCTTTCATTTTAAATCTAATTAGTAACAAGTAAACAAGTATGAATCTAATTTGTTGATTATTTGACTTGGAAAAATAATCATGAATAAGAACAGACTACTGTTGATAATTGACACTCAAAATGATTTCTGTTCTCCAAATGGAGCATTGTATGTTAAGGGAGCGGAAAAGGATATCAGGAAGCTGGGAAAGTTTATTTCAGGTAATGAATCAGAAATAGATCATATAATCCTTACCCTGGATAATCATAATGTTATTGATATTTCGCATCCGGTTTACTGGGAGGATCGGAATGGCAATCAGCCGGCACCTTTTACGGAAATTAGCCTTAAGAATGTCTTCGGGGGTGATTGGCGACCTCGTTTTGAAAAAGAAAAAGCAGTTGAATATATTCTTAAACTAGAAAGCCAGGGTGAGTTTCCGCATGTTATCTGGCCTGAACATTGTATCATCGGGTCTCAAGGAGCAGCAATAGCTGATGAAATTATGGAACCTGTCAAAGCATGGGCAAGAAGAGGATATTTTTTTGAGGTTGTTGTTAAAGGAACCAATCCGCTCACAGAGCATTTTGGAGCATTAATGGCAAATATAGCGCTTGAAGATTCTCCTGAAACCCAGCTGAATACAGACTTGGTAAGCAAGCTCATGAGTTACAATCAGATTGTTATAGCCGGGGAGGCTAAAAGTCATTGTGTTGCAACTACTGTTAAACAGATGCTCAACATCGGGGGTCTTGCCCCAAAACTAATTATTCTTGAAGATTGTATGTCGGATGTTACCGGATTTGAAACTATCGCTTTACCAATCTTCAGGAAAGCTAAAGAAAAAGGAGCAAAATTTCTACTGAGTACTGACAGGTTATAACAAAAACTTTTTGAATCGTTTTTAATTATATCAAAATATGATCCTGAAATACTTCACCGATAACGATCTGTACAAGTTTACTGCCATGAATGCCATCCAGAAACTATATCCCAAGGCTATGGTAAAATACAGCTTTATTAACAGGGGTAATACACTTTTCCCTGCAGGATTTGACGGCAGATTGCGAAATGAGATTAATAATATGGCTGAGCTTGTCATGAGTAAAGAGGAAGAGAAATTCATGATTTCCCGTTGTTATTATTTTGATCCGGTTTTTATCGACCTGTTAAAAGGATATCGATATAATCCTGATGAAGTTAAAATAGACCAGAAGAACGGGCATCTGAGCATAGAGATTGAAGGTTTATGGTACCGTACAGTTTTATGGGAAGTGCCACTCCTGGCAATTGTATCTGAGCTTTTCTATTTAATGAACAGGGAGATTCCCTGGGAAGTGGAAGAACGTGCTGCCAATAAAGCAAAGAAGCTGAAAGAACTTGGAGCCGAATATTCAGATTTCGGGACCAGACGTCGTTTTTCGTTCAGTGTACACGACAGAGTGATTAAAACTTTAAAAGAAAACTCAGGTGACTTCTTCAAGGGAACAAGCAATGTATATCTTGCAATGAAACACAACCTCATTCCTATCGGAACCCATCCTCATGAATGGTTTATGTTCCATGCTTCACATTATGGATACCGGTCTGCAAATGCGAGAGCCCTCGATGCCTGGGTCGAAGTTTATAAGGGGGATCTTGGGACAGCCTTAAGCGATACATTTACCGCCGATAATTTTTTTTCCAGCTTTTCGACATTGCATGCAAAGCTCTTCGATGGTATACGTCAGGACAGCGGTGATCCGTTGGCATTTACTGACAAAGCTGTTGAATTTTATAATAATAACCGTACTGATCCCAAAACAAAAACAATTGTATTCAGTGATTCACTTAACATTGAACGTATAGGAGAAATCAGGAGATATATCAATGCCAGGATTCATGATGTATACGGAATAGGTACCTTTTTGTCAAATGATGCAGGCGTTCATCCTCTTAACATTGTTATTAAAATGGTATTTTCTAAACAACAATACAGCGATAGTTATCACCCTACAATCAAGTTATCCGATGACCCCGGTAAATCAACAGGAGATCCAGAAGAAATAAGGTTATGCAGGAGAATTTTAAACCTGTGATTTTTTTATCACCTCCTTATTAACTTTCATTTGCAGTTGGTTTGAATACTAATCTCAGAAGTGTTGGAAAAACAAACAGAAGCAGGGGCATTGCAATGATAAAGCCTCCTATCACTGCGATTGCAAGAGGCTGCTGCATCTGGGCGCCCACTCCTATCCCCAGGGCCAAAGGTGTCAGTGCAAGAATAGCTCCGATGGCTGTCATAAGTTTAGGCCTTATCCTCAATGAGATAGCATAATTGATAGATTTGTCTATATCTGAGGTGGTTTGATAAGTTGTAAGAAACTGGTTAACTGTAAAAATTGCATTTTCGGCAATGATCCCCACAATCATTATTATGCCTGTATAGCTGCCAACATTGAGCTGTATTCCAGTCAGGTACAAAGCCCAAATACATCCGCTTATTCCAAGAATTGAAATAAATATAATGAGCAGGGCAATCCGAAGATTCCTGAAAAGGAACAACAGGACAGTAAATACCAGCACAATAGCCGTTATAAGTATCAGTAAAAGCTCCCTGAATGATGCCTGCTGTTGTTCGTAAGTTCCTCCATATCCGATATAAAAACCAGGGGGCAATAATATATTCCTGGCTATGATTGTTTTTATTTCATCGATTGCACTCCCCATATCACGGTTCTCCAGACGCGCAGTAACCTCAATATTCGATTTGAAGTCCTCACGGGTTATCTCCGGGTCACCTGCAGATAATACCACTTTTGCGAAGTATTCCAAAGGTTTGAATGAACCATCCGGTGTATAGATAGGCTGAGATTTTATTAACCCGATATTATTGTTTTTAAAAATTGTATTCCGAAGCATAATTACCAACATCTGCTCTCCCTCCTGTACTTCACCAACTGGAAATCCTTCATTATATACTGTAAGTTGAGTTTGAAAATCAGCGGGTGTAATTTTATACTGTGAGAGTTTATCCTGGTCGGGAATAATTGTAACTGATGGTCCGTCATAAATAATACCATTCATAACATCGGCAACTCCGTTTATTTTATTAAGATTATCCTGTACTTCAAGTGCTAACTCCTGGAGTTTTGACCTGTCATCGCCAAAAATTTTAATCACTATCGGTTGAGGCCGGCCAATTAAATCACCAAGCAAATCGGCTATCCTCTGGCCAAATTCAATCTCCAGGGCCGGTGCTACAGATGTTGCCTTATCGCGGAGTTCGGATATGACATCCTGCGTTTTTCTTTTCGTATCCTGTTTTAGTTGAATAAGATAATCACCGTAATTCGGAGGAATTATGCCGGAAGCCATGCTGATACCTGAAATCATGTTTGTTCCGGTACGTCTCATGTAAGTTGCAACATCAGGGTGCCCAAGCACAACTTTATCTACTTCTCTCAATATTTCATCTGATGCATCGAGTGTAGTTCCCGAAGGTGCAATATAATCAAGAACAATGGAGCCTTCATCAAGCTCAGGTAAAAAACCTGTCTCGAGCTTGTTAACCAATATAATGGAGGACAGGACAAGAAGAATAACAAAGCCAATTGCATACCAGGGTTTATTAAAAAACCATACGAGCCACCATAAATTCTGCCTTTCAGGATTTGCAGCTGCTGAGGATTTTTTAAGACTTTTCCTGTAAGGTTTATATCCAAATAACATATGAAGAACAGGCAATCCTATCCACGTGGCGAAGAAGGAACAAATAAGTGTAATTTCCATTGTAAGCGTAAGCTCTTTAAAAAAGCTGCCTGCCACACCACTCATCATAACAAATGGAAGGAAAATAACAATTGTACTCAATGAAGAACCTACCATTGCAGGCAGAAACATTTTCATTGTTTCACTGACAACAGAATATTTGTCTTTTTCAGGGTTTTCCTCATGCATCCGGTGCAACTGCTCGATTATAACAATGGCATCGTCGATTATAAGTCCGATGGATGCAGCAATAGCTCCCAACGACATGATATTGAGTGTGACATGCACAAAATGAAGCACAATGAATGTAAGCGCAAGTGTAAGCGGGATGATAAAGATTATATTAAGACTTGCCCTCAGAGAGCGCAGGAACAGTATTACAACTATTATAGCAAGGAACAATCCTTCGTAAATGCTTCTAAGTACACTGTCAATTGAGCTTGTTACAAACGTTGACTGGTTATAGTAAGGTTTCAGCACCATTCCCGATGGCAATTGTTTCTGTATTTCCTTAACCCTTATGTTTACGTTTTTTGCAAACTCGATCAGATTAATGCCTTTCTGTTTAACCAGGTCAATGATTACTGCATCATGACCATTGGCATTAATCCTTATAAACTCCGGCTTTTCCTGCAAATCAATTATTGCAATATCTTCAAGGCGCGTTATCCTGTGGCCATCATTTTTTATGACAACATTTTTTAACTCATCGATATTTTTAAAACGGGTGTCAGTGAGAGAAAGGTATAAACGCCTGTAATTTGACAGCAATCCGCTTGATTCAATAAAATTGGTATTTCCCAATGCTGTAATAATGTCCTGTGGTGTCAGTCCCAGTGATATAAGCCTTTGAGGGACAGGTGCAATTACAAATTCTTTGGTCTTCCCTCCTCTGATAATTACATTCGAAATGCCCGGTACCTGCGAAAATTGAGGTCGTACTGTAAAGAGTGCGGTATTTTTAAGTTCGATCTGACCATACTTTTCGCTTTCAATGGTATATCCAATTACAGGATAGATGGCCTGACTCATGGCTTCAACTACAATGTTTACTGTAGAAGGCAGCTGATTTTTTATCTCATTTATGCGTTCATTCAATTGTGTTTTTGCCAGATTAATGTCAGAATTCCAGTCAAAAAAAGCATCAATTGTACAGCTTCCTCTGTTAGTTGAACTTCTGACTGTTGTAATACCGTTTACCCTTTTAATTGCTATTTCCAGAGGTTTTGTAACAGTTATCATCATCTTGTCTACCGGCTGTTCCCCATTATCGGCAATAATTGTTATTTTCGGGAAAGTAACATCGGGGAAAAGCGAAGTCGGCATGTTAAGGTATGAATTGATTCCCCAGATGAGAAACGCCAGCAGAACAAACAATATTGGTTTAAATAAAAACCTGTAATTACTTTTATTGTCCATTTCCGGAGGTTTTTTGAACCTTTATATATACTGTATCACCAAGACCATAATTGCCGGAAGTCAGAAATAAGTCTGTTGTATTAAATTCAGGACTGGTTATCTGAAAATATCCGTTTGAAGCTATGCCCGGGCTAACCGGTACTTTGACTGCCATGGAATCGTTAATAAGTTTCATCACCCAGTAACTTTGCATTGTCTCATTGGTAAGAATAGAAGATTTTGGCAGACTGGTAGCTTCTTTAACTGATTCTTTTACTATTCTTATTTTACCTGAAAGGTTCTCAGGCAGATTTTTTGATGGGGCCAACCTTACTATATATCGCTGGGTTTGCGAACTGCCGATCATTGATGGCAAACGAGATTTAATTATTCCTTTGACAACCTGGCTGTCGGGCAGAATAACCTCACAGACAGTATTCAGATTAACAGCTCCCGACAACTCAAATGGCACGTCCAGGATAAATACAAAACTTTCCCGGATTGAAATCTGGCACAACTGGTCACTTTCAGTTACATAGTCTCCGTAAGAGTGATCAATTGAAGATATTATACCTGCTGTGGCAGCTTTTACATCTAATACACCGCTGAATTTTAAGTTATCCAGAGAATCACCAATCAGTGCTGCAGCTTCCTTCGTCTTAATCCTGAATAATAACTGGTTTTTATCAACTGCATCACCCTGGTTAACCTTAATATCGCTGATAAAACCTGTAACAGGCGATTTTATGTCTGCCTTAAACAGAAATGCCGATGTTGCGTTAAGTTCCATATATGTAACCATTTGCCCTTTTCGTACCGGCGATACTGTTACCGGAATTTTTGAATGGCCGGGTTTTACAGAAACCAAAGCAGCCTGTTTGCACCCGTTTATAATGATCAATCCTAAAATTCCAACAACAAATACTTTCTGTATTAATCTGTCCATCAGGAGTTCATATTAATTTAACGTTGAAAGAGTTTTGAATCAGCTGACCATTTACCTGCGCCATAAATCAATAAATAAATTAACAGAAGGGTCATGGCAAAATCGGTACGGTATTCATGGGCAAACGGCCAGAATCCCTTATCGGCAAGTAATGGCCATTTTGTTGTGATAAAAGCAGTTATCATAATAATGAGAAGAGGGATAGAGGCAAACTTTGTCAGAAGCCCTAGTAAGACAAGTGTTCCGCAAATTATTTCAAATGTAGCTGTGAAACCTGCCCAGAATGCCGGGTCTGAAAAGCCAATTTTCTCAAAACGGCCAGTTCCAAGAGTCACCGGGAATAAGAATTTCTGTATTCCTTCCGTCAGGAATACTAATCCGACTATTATCCTGATCAATATTACTCTGTTGTCATTTACGGAACTAAGGATAAATGATATGAATCTATTAGTTGTTTTCATAATAAATAAGTTATTTTCATAGTTCTTAACAGCTGGTTTCTGATGAACCCAATTCATGAAAAGTTGTTTCATAATCATTTAACCAATATTAAACAAACCAGATAAAGTGTTTGTTTAGTTAAATAGGAACTTAGAAACAGATAAGCATATTCTAAAAATATAACCTTCCTGAAATCTCGGGAGGGTTACGCAATTGTATATAGGTACGGTTCAGGTTAAGCTGGTTTTCCATGGCAGTACCGTTCACCCTGGTTCCATTGCAGCTACTTTTCGAGCAATGCTTTTAAATTCTGCAAACCATTCTGAAGATCATTTCCAATCATTTTTTCCATAATCGACCCTTTCACCCTCAACAACTTTCAAAATCTCCTGTTCACCTTTTCCTGCATTTTTGTTCTGGCTGTCCCATGCCGATAAAAATCCCGGAGTGCCGTCAATGCCTTTAAATTCTTTTTTCATGTCCGGATCTAATTTAGCCCATACACTGAAGTCGTCCTGGTTTTTCAGCAACTTTATATACCCAAAAACTGTTGTTAAGGGTTTTTGGATTATAACTTCCCTCTTAACAGCATAGCTCTTTTTTACAAATAATCCGATTAATAACAACAGCGCAAGAATGCCAGAAAGTACAATGATAATAACGATAAAAATATTCATGATCTTAGTTTTTTCATTAAACAAAACGCTTTGGAATATGTTCAGTATTGTCTTAATTATCTATAAAAATCTTTCTTTAATATCCTTTGAGGGAACCATGCATGCATCAGTTTTTCCAAATATTCTGTACCTGCTTTTTGAAATAATATCATACAAAAAATCGCGTATAAATTTCGGAATAATGATAAAACCATAAACCAGGCGCCAGCCATGGCCAAGATCTTTTAAAATATGGAGAACTGCGGATGATTTAAGATAATATCTTTCCCCTGAAACGTAAACGACGGTATCAAAGTCATCCGGGTCCAGTCCGAAGTTTCTAAGTAATTGATTCCCTGGAGGAGATTGTAAAGATGCAAAACGGATCACTTTCTCACGGTCCTGTTTTATAACAAACCGTACAAGATTGTTACATAAGTTACAGAATCCATCGAACAGGAGTATGGGACCGGGAGCAATCATATCAGAGGAAACAACCGGCAGTTGAAATGGTTGAATAGTAACTACGTAGTAATCATTCCAAATAAATGGTTAAAAGGGAAAATATTTAGTCAACCAACGGACTGCATGTACCCATATAGCAGTCCTGTTCATGCTCACCGGGCAACTGAATTGAATTTCCGGGAAGAAGATCCCATGCCAATATTTTTTTTGATGTATAGATATGAAACGATCCATTGTGAATCATTGCAGCCAGGTTATAAAAATCTGATTGAAAGGGGTGTCTGTATTCCAAAGGCATAATTTCTTTCCCGGTAAGCAAGGCAGCCCTTGCTAATCCCATTGTTGCAAGACTCACACTTGAAGGAATCGGCTGATCAAACCATGATGCATAAACTGCCTGGAAATCTTCAGCATGTGATTCTACCCACTTTTCGCCCACTCTGAAAGACTCAACATAATGAACCAAAGCATCCATATTACTTCTCCAGCCTGTATTACTCTCATAAAGCAAACTGATAGATGTGAGAAGAGCTGCAGCGTCAAACAGGAATCCTTGTTTCTGAAGAATTCCCTTAAAAAATGAATGACTTAAGGATTTACCATCCCAGAACCTGCTAATGATATTATGTACCAGGATGGAAGCGCTTTCTTCGAGTGCATGGTTCCCGATCAATCTGCCTGATTGGATCATGCACACAGCCAGGAGAGAATTGATTCCGCACAGAATTTTATCATCACTCGATGGTTGTATTCTGGACTTCCGAATAAGAAGAAGCTTGCTTTCAATGGTATCCAGAACAGTATCTTTTTGTTTAATAAGGTGAATTAATCCCTCAAAATTGCCGGATTTATTTATAAAAAATGTCTCTGAAAATCTGGCAAACTCGTCAGGATTAAGCTCATCAATAAGCTGTTCGTAACTCCAGAGATAAGTTGCTCCTTCTTTATGTCCGGTATCAGCATCGTGTGCTGATATGTAAAATCCGTCAACTTTAAAGCTCTCCTCAAGACATTTTGATATCTTTTCAGCCATTATTTTATACTCAGGATCGCCTATAACCTTATATGCAAGGGAATAAACCCATAATGCCATAGCCTGATCGTAAAGCATCTTTTCAAAATGTGGTATTGTCCATTCATTGTCAACGCAATATCTGAAAATACCTCCCTGCAGATGATCATTAAGTCCCTTAAGTCGAATTGCATCAAGTGTTTTCGTACAGATGGTTTTTATTGAAGGACTATCTCCAATGCTTAGCTGATAAAGAAGATATAGAATTGTAGAGTGAGAAGGAAATTTTTGTCCGGATCCGAAACCTCCATTTTCAGGATCATAATACTCTGATAGCTTCTTTATTAGAGTCTTTTCATCTGCTACAGGAGATTGGTTCCCGACAGATTCAAACGGAGGGATTTTACCAGTATTATTTTCGAAATACTCGAAAACTTTTTCTGCAACTGCCAGTAGCGAATTCATAGAATCCCTTGAGGCCAGAGGCGCATAAGTCAGTGCAAAAACAGGATGAAGCGATGGTGTGAGGAAAACATTGAGGGGCCAGCCGCCCCGGCCATTCTGCTGGTTAATAAAATCCATCATATACTGGTCAATATCAGGTCGTTGTTCCCGGTCGACCTTTATGCAAATAAAATGGTCGTTAAGATATGCAGCAGTATTTTTATCAGAAAAAGCTTCGGCAGCCATAACATGACACCAGTGGCAGGTGGCATAACCGACGGAAACAAACAGTGGTTTGTTTATTTTAACAGCGTACCTGATGAGATCATCATTCCACTCCTGCCACCAAACCGGATTTTCAGTATGCTGAAGAAGATATGGGGATGATGACTTATCAAGATTATTACGGTTTAGAGTTAAAGCTTTTGTGTTCTGCATTTTTATTAAAGGACTAGATTCATAAAATCCAACAATTTGTTATGCAGATTGTTCAGAATTGTTCTAAATAATAAAGCAGCGAGGCGTACCGATTGAGTTTATCGTTTCCAACTTCTGTTACCGGAGCTTTTGCTTTTAGGAGTATTAAGCCTTGGACGATTATGATTACCGCGTTGCTGTTTCACAGGTTTCACCGGGTTATTGTCGATAAGAGGAAATGGATGATCATCAATAACCTGAATTTTTTTTGTTATCAGCTTTTCAATATCCTTAAGATATGCCTTTTCCTCAGCATCACAGAAAGAGATTGCAGTTCCGTTCGCCCCTGCCCTTCCTGTCCTTCCGATCCTATGAACGTATGTTTCAGAGATATTTGGAATCTCGTAATTAATTACATATTCCAGGTCATCAACATCTATCCCACGTGCAGCTATATCAGTTGCTACCAGAACGCGGGTTGTTTGTGCCTTAAACCCTGACAGGGCCCTTTGCCTTGCATTTTGCGCCTTATTTCCATGTATCGCTTCAGCACTGATATTTTTATTTTTAAGCACTTTCACAACCTTGTCGGCACCAAATTTAGTCCTGGTGAAAACAAGTGCAGTTTTAATCTTTTCGTCCTTCAGGATTTCAAGCAGCAATGAATTTTTATTGCCTTTATCAATGAAATAGACAAACTGGTTTACTATATCGACTGTTGATGCCGAAGGTGTGACCTCAACTTTTACGGGTTTATAAACTATTGATCCGGCAAGTTTTACAATCTCAGGAGGCATTGTAGCTGAGAAAAATAATGATTGCCTCTTCTTGGGAAGGGCAGAAATGATTTTCCGCACATCATGAATAAATCCCATATCGAGCATACGGTCAGCTTCGTCGAGAACAAATATTTCAACCTCCTTCAACGAAATAAAACCCTGGTTCATGAGATCCAGAAGTCTGCCGGGTGTAGCTACAAGGATATCAACTCCGCCTCTTAATGCATTGGTCTGTGGATTCTGGTTAACTCCACCAAAAACAACGGTGCAGGTTAATCCTGTATAACGTCCGTATGCTTTAAAACTCTCCTCGATTTGAATTGCCAGTTCTCTGGTTGGAGTTACAATAAGGCTTCTTATTTTTCTCTTTTTATCGAATGATTTGTTAATGCTTAAATGTTGTAGAATTGGCACCGCGAAAGCGGCTGTTTTTCCTGTTCCCGTCTGGGCGCAACCTATGAGATCGATTCCCTTGAGAACTATCGGAATAGCCTGTACCTGTATAGGTGTTGGTATTGTGTAGCCCTCTTCTTTTAATGATCTGAGAATTGGTTCAATAATGTTCAATGATTCAAATTGCATAAATAGTTTATTAATTAAAAAAAGTGAAATAAAAACTGCCGGAAATGGCGGGGATTATTCCTGAATAAAATCAGGTCAAAGATAGTCTTATTAGTCGACTTCTCTGAACTAAGTGATAATAGCTTGATATATAATGTATTGTGAGATATTAACTTTCCGCCTACTGCTTACTGCCTACTGCCTACTGCCTACTGCCTACCCTTTAACCGTAAGCCTTACTCCTTCCTGATATGTTGTTACTTTAAAATCAAACCTTTTCATGAACTTCGATGAATCAAAGAAATAATCCTGGTCATACTGATACATCATTTCAGGCATCTCCTTCAGGATCGGGATAAATAATCCCATAAACTTAATCAGCCACAAAGGCAGTACAAATACTTTACTTTTTGTTTTCATCTCTTTTGCAAAAAGGTCAATAAATTCTCTTCCGGTAAGAGTGTCTTCATCGGTTGGAAGATGCCAGACCTGGTTGAATGCATCATCAGTATTTCCCAGAAGTGCAGTTGCTTTTGCAGCATCGGGAGTAAACGTAAATGAGTGTTTTTTGTCTGCATTAATAAACCAGTTTGCAGTTCTCTTTTTCAGAAAGTTTTTATAAACCATTTCATTCACAAAACTTTTCTCATTGCCGGGCCCATAGAAATCAGCCGAGCGGGCAATAAGGGCCATCAGTCTGCCCGATTTAACATCATCCATGATTATTTTTACAAGCTGTCGTCGTACCACACCCTTCCTTGCCGGTGGGTTTATCGGAGATTCCTCTGTCATGTGATGGATCGCATTGATATCATACATATAGACATTGTCAAAAAAGACCAGACGGGCCCTATGTTTTATACAAGCATCGACTGTTGCTCTCATAAGTTTAGGCCATTTATCCTGCCATACATCCAGCTTATAGTCCAGTCCAACAACAAGATAAACGACTTCAGAACCTTCAACAGCTTTATCAACCATTCCCGGAATAAAAAGATCGGCAGGGAATAACTCGTCGGATTCGTTCACCTTCTTTGGATTTCTGCTGACAAGCCGGATTTTGTCTGTATAACTTCTTAATTCCTTAGCGAGGACAGAACCAATCGTTCCATTAGCTCCTAAAATTGTTTGCATATTTTTAAGTATCAATGTTTATTTTCCTGAATTTTTCTGGCAGCTTTAACAACAAAAGACCTGGGTAAAAATCTGATGGAGGTTGTCAAAATTTGGTTTTTCAGTCCGGGAATTGCCACAGATTTGCCTTCCATCATAGCCCGGTAACCATATTCAGCGATATGTCTTGAAGAAGGTAACTTTCGGCTTTTGAGCTGTCTGTTATCGCTTATTGCAGCTACATGAAAACCACTCTCGGTCGATCCGGGGCATAGCGCTGTGACTGTTATTCCACTATCTTTCACTTCATTATATAAAGCCTCAGAAAAACTTAAGACATAGGCTTTGGTTGCAAAGTAAACTGCCATTGTCGGGCCAGGCTGAAAAGAAGCTGTTGAAGCAACGTTCATAATTTTTCCGCTTCCCTGTTTTATCATATCAGTCAAATAGAGTCTTGTAAGGTGAGTAAGTGAAATAATATTCAGATTAATCATTTTCTCCTGTCTCTCCCATTCACTCTCTGCAAAAAGTCCGATACATCCAACTCCTGCATCGTTGATAAGATAATTGACCTGTATTTTTTGCTGCTCCAATTCATCATAAACCTCTTTAGCGGAACCCTGAACAGAAAGATCTTTTCCAATTGTATAAACCTTAATGTTATGTTTTTCCTCAAGTTCCTTCTTCAATTCATCAAGTTTGTTTTTACTTCTGGAAACAAGTACCAGATTACCCCCTTTTTCTGCATGCACTTTTGCTAATTCATATCCGATTCCGTTCGATGACCCGGTAATTAATGCCGTTTTGTTCATTAGTCAGTTTATTGTTAATTTGTCCATTGCAAAATTAACTTATTAAATATAACATCGAAATATCAGGAAAGTTCATGAAATATGGTGTGATGTACATGTCAGTGGACTAACCAGATTTCTGAACAGGAAACACTTTTTGTCTTTATAGCCTTAAACAAAAAAATGGAATTTATATTTTACCGGCTAAGAAAAATTCAGAGTCTAAACACCGGAATTAAATATGATATATATTATAGTTCCGGCAAGTCCTATTTACTTTTTTGTATTTTTGGCTACTTAAATATGTTTCATATTGCATCCGCACGAAAATATTGAAAGATCACTTTATCACTTTAGCTTCCTGAGGGATATTAAAGTACATGGTATTTATTACAATTCATTTACCAGGTATTTAAGTCTGTATCCTTTTATGAGAAAAGAGCATTTCCATGATTTTTATACCATTCTTCTTTTTACCAAAGGTCAAAGCAACATAAGAATTAATAACGATTCTTATGAGGTCAATGCGCAAACTATCTGCCTTATAGCTCCCAACCAGATGCACTCGTTTGAGGGAGCCTGCGATGTGGAAGGAGAGGTTTTTTTCTTTTGTCAGGACTATTATGTGGAAGAATTCAGCTTTATCCGATTATTAAATATATTTTCATATACCTCTTCTATAGGTAACAATACCGGCCAGCCATGCATTAAACTATCCGGTAAGGATTTTGATCCGCTGATAACCATTTTAAAATCCGTTCAACAGGAATATGATACATCTGCCCCTGACAACAATGCTGCTGTAATTATACGTTCCTTGCTGAATATTATGCTTCTGAAACTTACCGGTTTGTACGAAACCGGATCCGGCAAACCGAACATTAATGATAATACACTTATCCATTCGCTGTCGCACCTTGTGGAATCATACTTTATTCAGGAACAGAAATTAGGGTTCTATACCTCTTCTTTTAATATCTCCGAAAAGCATTTAAATGATATCTGTAACAGGCATTTTAACTGCGGATTAAAAAAAATATTACAGGACCGGCTCATGCAGGAAAGCAGAAAACTTCTGTTATCATCTGAGCTGTCAGTTTCAGAGATTGCTTATAAACTGAATTTTGAGGATAATTCATATTTCACTAAAGTTTTTAAGAACAGCACAGGTCTTACTCCAAAGAGATTCCGCGACATGCACAAGAAATTAATACCGTAAAAACTCTGAATATTACCGTTTTCCATAATCCTGTGAATTTATTTTTGTACAATAAAAAATTTACAACGAGTATGAAGAAGATAATTTATTTAATAGCAGCAGTGACTGTTTTGTTTACAGCATGTAAGAAAGACGAAACCAAAGTCTCTATTCTGGCCCGGACATTTGAAATTAATTCGACTAATTCCACTAAGTGGAAATATTTTAGTTTTGAAAAAAACGATACCATAACAGTCGCAGATCCAATGACTTCAACAAATTGGGATCTGGCTTTCCAGCGCTACCGCATAAAAACCAATGGAGGTTTGTCGGGTAAAGGACAGGGAAGCGCTGCCAACTCTTTTAAGAAAACCCAAACCGGATTTGATGATCTGAAAGTTGTTTCTGATACGGCAACTTTTACACCTGATGAATCAATACAGATAGCTGTACAACAAGGCTATGCAACTTATATAGTTAACCCTGAAATTTATACATGGTTTTCAATTGAACTTGCCCCTGCCGGCACCCAGATTGTGCCAACAGATTATATATATTATGTTAAAACGGGTACAGGCAAATTCGCAAAGGTCTGGTTTAAAAGCTATTACAGTGCAGCCAATCTTTCAGGTTTTGTTACATTTCAGTATAAATATCAGCCTGACGGATCAAAAAATCTTGAATAAGATGTTAAAATTATTATGAAGTCCGGTGAACTTCCGCCTTCACCTGGTCATAAAATTATGAAACAATACCTGTTCGTATTATTAGCCTTTATTCCCTCACTTATGTTTTCGCAGGGTGTAAGTATATCGGGGCATGTAACAGGAACAGACAGCAGTTCAGTTGCCGGTGCTACTATTACAATAACAGGTACAACTTTAGGGACAGTAACTGACAAAAAGGGATTTTATGATATAAACAAAATAATATCAGGAACATATACAATCCGTGTTTCGTTTGTCGGGTATGAGACGCAGGAAAAGACCATCGAGATTCCTGCAGAAAGCAACATAACTGATTTTATTCTTAAAGAATCGAACATTGATTTAAATGAAGTCGTCATTACGGGTACAAAATCAGAAAAAACGCTTAAAAATGTTCCCGTCCTTACCCAGGTGATCAGTGCACGTAAAATGATCGATCTGGGTATCACCAATGTAGCTGATGCCCTTGTAAATATGGTTCCGGGGCTGAATATGAGCCAGTTTGGTACCAGAGCTTCCATTACTATGCAGGGGATGGATGCAAAGTATGTTTTATTTCTCATTGACGGAGAAAGGATTGCAGGAGAAATTAACGGGGATATCGATTATTCGATGCTCAATCTTGAGAATATCGACCGTATTGAAGTAATAAAGGGGGCCGCTTCATCTCTCTATGGATCAAATGCAATAGGTGGTGTGATTAATATCATCACAAAGAAAATTACAGAACCTTTTGATGCAAAGCTTTATTCGCGGTATTCAAAATATAATGAACTTTACTCAGGAGGGAGTATTGGTTTGAAAAAAGGAATTTTTGGTTCGCGGACAAGCTTAAATTACAGTAGTACAGATGGTTATGATATTACTCCTGAAAGTTCTCATGACTGGACACAGAATCCGTATAAATCATTCAATGTAAAACAGAAATTCGAGATTACACCTTCCTCCCATCTTTCCATTATGCCTTACCTCGGATATTATCAGTTTGAACGGGGAAATGTGAGCGCCCGTCCTGCTCATAATTTTTACCAGGATATGAATGCCGGATTGAAAGGTCAGTATTATACCGGAAAACATTCCATTGCCTTTTCTTACTACCGCGATCGTTACAACACATATGATGTACTTGAACTTATGAATAACAACAAGAACCTCGTTTCCTGGGATATCATTCAAACAGTAAGAGTTCAGGGGAACTTTCACCTTTCAGAAAAGAACAACCTTATCACAGGACTGGAATACAATTATGAAAATCTATACTCATCAAGGATAGACGGCGGCATAAAAGGTGAAGGAGAGGCTGTATTTTATGCACAGGAAGATATTCATCTGGGTGAAAAGTGGAACCTTATTGCCGGAGTAAGAACAAGCAAGCACAGCAGTTATGGATTTAATGCTGCACCGAAAATCTCAGTATTGTATAAACAAGGACCACTGAATTTCAGAGCATCTGCCGGAACAGGATTCCGTTCGCCTTCACTGAAAGAGCTTTATATGAATTTTGACCATTTCGGTGAGTGGTATATAATAGGTAATACCCAGCTAAAGCCTGAATCATCAAGGTACATTTCCGGGTCTGTTGAATATTCAAAACCCTTGAACAATTCATCAGTTACAATATATCATAACGAACTTTCAAATATGATTACAGATCGCTGGCTACCTGATACGGTTCGGACACGACAGTATCAGAATATAGCAAGCGCTTCTGTTAATGGAGTTGATTTTATTTCGAAACAAAAGATCGGATATTCGTTTTGGCTCACTACCGGTTATAGTTTTGTGCAGTCTCATGATAATCAAAGCGGTCTGCAATTGTATGGGACAACAAAACATTCAGGAAATATTGCAGTAGATTATTCTTTCAGAAAAAAGAAATATTCCTTCACAGCACAACTCTATTGCAAACTGATGGGTGAAAAGTTTTATGAAATTACTGACCAGGGTATTTCCCGCGACCGGCCTTTCAGTACATGGAAACTGACAATTTCCCAGGAATACAAATGGCTGAGAATTTCAACCGGTGTTGATAATATTTTCAACATAACAATCCCTGAGAATATTAATTTCATTTCTCCCGGGAGACGTTATTTTATAGGTTTAAATGTCGATTTTGGAAAATTAAAATAAGAACCTCCAAAACTGCTTTCTAACAAAATGACAGTGCCAGATTCCAGGAACAGGTATTGAACTGACAGACACTATCTCTGGTCTGTCAACCAGGCTGTAGATTTAACCTTAAACATAATGATTACCAAAATCAGATTTATTGACTGCTAATGACAACATATCATAAGTACAACATTATCTGATGTATGTGATTTCCCAAATACAAAGCACTAAAATGGTTTGCAGCTGGTTATGAATCTTAAGAAGTTATACAGTAAGGTGATCAGGTGATACTTCGAAAGACTAAGAAGTTATACAGTCATGTGATCAGGAGATCCATCGCTAACGCTCTGGATGACATGTCATTGTGGGAATCAAAAACAAAATGTCATATTGTTTGGTGTGCATATTTTTATATCGACTGCTAATGACAATATTTTATATATACCAGACTATGTGATACTTGAAGAATGCTCTTTGAAGATCTGTTTTTTGATAGTTCTGTTTCGGGATCAGGAGATTCCTCGCTAAAAATACTTATTACCTATGGAAAGGCCGCAAGGCTGTATAATGGGTTTGTTGAAAAGTCTTTCAGATCACTTATTAAAGTTGTAAAGATTGAGTTATATTTATTGCTCCATATTACTTGCAAAATTTTCTGAATATGAAAAATAAATTGATCCTTGCACTGCTTTTCTGTTGTTCATTTCACAATCTGTCAGGACAAGACATTCAATCACCATCTCCCTGGTTTACAGTTAACGAAGTATTGCCAAGGGTTTGGGTTATAGATGATCACAAGGCAGTAAACATATACCTTGTAATTGGTACCGATAGCGCTCTTCTAATTGATACCGGAATGGGTGCAGCCGATCTGTTTACCCAGGTAAGAAAACTAACAGCCAAACCTCTGATTGTTGTTAACACACACGGTCATGGTGACCATGCCGGTGCCGACTATCAGTTCAGTAAAATTTATATTCATGCTGCTGATTCCTCCGATGCCAGAGCCTGTAACCTTCCTGAATCCAGGGCTAATGCAGCTAAGAACATGCTAAGGAGTGCAGTTCCGCAACCAGCAGATACTTACAAAAAAAAGGAGATACATCCAAAGTTTGTAGCTGTAAAAGATGGATATATATTTGATCTGGGAGATCGTCATATCCAGGTTATTGAAACTCCGGGACACACTCCTGGTAGCATTTGTTTACTTGACAAGGGGAAAAAGCTACTTTTCTCGGGCGACAATGATAATACCGCCGTCTGGCTTTTCTTACCAGACTGCACACCTTTGTCTGTTTATTACAAAACTCTGCAGAAGCTGTCCGGACGACTTTCGGAATTTGATCTCCTGCTACCCGGTCATGGTATTCCAAAGAAAAATGACTTTATCCTTGACCAGGTTGAATGCGTAAAGTCAATTCTCAATCACACATGTGTATCCGAACCATATGAAACATTCGCAGGAAAAGCTCAGTTATGCAAGTATGGACAGGCATCGGTTGCCTATAACCCGGATAACCTATAAATAGTCAGTGCAAAAATCGCATGGCCGATTCTCTCTTCAACTTTTTCCTTTTATCTTAATTAATGAACCTCATGAAAAAAGCTTTGAATTTACCACTACTAATTCTCCCTGTTCTTTATACTCTGCTGGTTTACGGATGCAAACAGGAACCTGATAATAAGGGATCATTCAGACAGGAATCACAAATAACTCCGGAGGGGATGCCTCATCTTGAAAAACAAGGGACTGCTGCAAGGCTCGTGGTGGATGGGAAACCATTCCTTCTCATCTCAGGAGAATTACATAATTCAACTGCCGGAGGATTTAAGTATATGAGGCCAGTTTGGAAACGGTTAAAAGAAAAAAACCTGAACTCAGTCATTGCCTCAGTCTCATGGGAACTTATCGAACCTGAAGAGGGGAAATTTGATTTCTCCCTGGTTGACAGCGTTATTGCGGGTGCAAGAAAAGCCGATCTTAAACTGATTCTGATCTGGTTTGGAAGCTGGAAGAATGGAGGTTCTATTTATATTCCGTCATGGGTGAAGAAAAACTATGAAAAATATCCCCGTGCCAAAGATGATAGTGGTAAACCGCTTGAAATACTTTCGACTCTTGGAGAAGCCTCGGCAGTGGCTGATGCAAAAGCATTTGGAGCACTTATGCGTCATATCGGGGAAAAAGATCGTGTGGAACATACTGTGGTTATGATGCAGGTAGAAAATGAAGCAGGATTACTCGACAATATGGGAAAGACCCCGGGAAATGCAAGGAGGGACTTCAGCGAACAGGCTAATATTGCCTTTAATAATCCTGTTCCGCAGGAATTAATGAATTATCTTATTAAAAATAAGAGTAACCTATTCCCTGAGCTTTATAAAGTATGGGAGAAAAATGGTTTTAAAACTTCAGGTACCTGGGAGGAAATATTTGGCAAAAGTGAACTCAAATCCGATCCAAAAGACTGGCAATTTTATTCATACTATACAGAAGAGATATTTATGGCATGGAATTATGCAAAATATATTGGGAAAGTGGCCGAAGAAGGCAAAAAAGAGTACCCATTGCCAATGTTCGTGAATGCATGGCTCAAGCAACAGTCAACGGCATGGCCCGGAAGATATCCTGCTGGGGGTCCATTACCACAGGTAATTGATATTTACCGTGCTGCAGCTCCTTCAATTGATTTCATTGCTCCTGATATTTATATAGATGATTTTAAGAGTATATGTGAAAAATTTACCGCAGGCGCAAATCCTTTGTTTATACCTGAAACACGTGGTGGAGAAATAGCTGCAATTCGGGCATTCTATGCATTCGGAGAATTCCAGGCCGGACTTTTTGCACCGTTTGGTATTGATAATGAGATGTACAGGAATAATGACCCTCTGGATGAAAGTTATTCTGTGCTGCAAATGATGTCACCTCTGATACTTGAAAATCAGGGAAAGGGAACCATGAGAGGGATGCTCACAGATGCAATTTCCCCAGTTCAAAAAATTGAATTGGGCAATTATATTATTGAAGCCAGGCTGGCAGGAGGAGAAAAGACACCTGCTGGCAGCTGCCTCATTATTCAGACCGGTCCTCAGGAATTCATAGTTGCAGGTAAGTCACTGGATATTTTCTTTATCTCAAAAGATGATTCGATGCGGGTTGCAATTGATGCAGTGGATGAAGGAACTTTTGAAGCAGGATCATGGGTATCTGAAAGAAGGCTTAACGGTGATGAAACACATGCCAGCACCTGGTCAGGTACAGGACTTAAACTCACAAATGATAAAGTAAATATCCAGAAAATCTCTCTTTACAATTACAAGTAAAAGAGTTCTGAATTTATAATAGAAAATTGGCTGTGACAGATCTTTCATTCAAAGGATGGATTGAAATCACGGCAATTATTAGTTCATCAGAAACCTTACAATTTTTGTTTTAAGTTTTGAATAAGGCGGATACCTTAACCATACATCCAGAAGATTCGATTTTACCAATACCGACCGCATGTTTGAAAATGTTTCAAATGACTTCTTTCCATGATATCTGCCGATGCCACTTGATCCGATTCCACCGTAAGGCAAATACTGAGAAGCTATTTGCATCACAGTCTCGTTCACAGCTGCACTTCCCGACTGAGTTTTCATCATAAACTCACGCACCAGTTTTTTATTCGTACTGAAAATATAGGTAGCCAAAGGTTTAGGATTCTGTTCAATGATCCCATATACCTCCTCAAATTTTTCAAAGTCAATAACAGGAAGCAACGGGCCGAAAATTTCTTCGCGCATTATCGGGTCGCCAGGTTTCACATCCTTAATAATTGTGGGAGCAACATATCTGTTTACCGGATCAGTAATTCCGCCAGTCACAATTTGACCATTCTTCATTAGCGCGGAGAGCCGGCTGACATTTTCAGAATTTATTATACGGGCAAAATCATTGCTTTTTTCAGGATTATCACCATAAAACAAATTTATCTCCCGGGTTATAAGTTCAAGAAACTTATCCTTTATGCTTTTATCAATCAATACGTAATCAGGACTCACACATGTTTGTCCGCAGTTTATGAGTTTTCCCCAGGCAATTCTCTTTGCAGCGTAATCAAGCCTGGCATCAGCTGCGACAACACATGGATTTTTCCCTCCAAGTTCAAGAGAAACAGGGGTAAGGTTTTCAGCTGCCTTCTTCATAACATGTTTCCCGACTCCGGGGCTGCCAGTAAAAAAAATATAGTCAAATTTTTGATCAAGAAGATACTCATTTGTAAAATGATCACCTTTTATCATTGCAACAATCTCCGAAGGCAGGTTACCAAGTATCTTTCCCATAACAGAAGCAACATTTGGCACTTTTCCTGAAGCTTTTAAAATGACACAGTTCCCTGCAGCAAGAGCTCCCAGAAGCGGCATAAAAGCAAGCTGAAATGGAAAGTTCCAAGGCGACAATATGAGTACTTGTCCATACGGTTGCGGAGCAACATAACTGTGCGACAGAAAATGAACAAGAGGAGTCCTCACCCTTTTTGATCGTGTCCACCTTTGAAGTTTGCTGATTATATAGTTAAGCTCCTTTATAACAAAGCCGGTCTCGGTAGCCATAACTTCAAACTCCGGTTTATGAAAATCATGCCATAATGCGTCCACAATCTCTTTTTCATGTTCAGTGATAAGTGTTCGTAATTGCTTCAATATAGTAATCCTGAATGAAATATCAAATGTTTTACCTGTAGCAAAAAACTTCCTTTGAGATCTGATTATTAAATCAATTTCTTCTTTTTCCATTCCCTTCCAGATGAAATAAATGTTTAGAAATTTAACTCACTGAATGCCAATAATTGTAAATATAGAAAGTATCGGAAGAAATTGAAAGAAAGCGATAAAAAATATATAAATGACGCAATGGCGCAACGGAGGACTGAGATACTCAAGTGACGAAGAGACGAAGGGAGTAACATCATGCAAACTCCGTGTAACTCAGTGGTTAGAAAAGATCCTTAGGGGAAAATTATAAAAAATGAAAGATAAATTTTACATAATTTCTTTTACTTTTACGTCAAACACTTAGAATTAATACATTTGATCTGTATAACCTAATATTACAATATAATGAAAGCTTTATCTGCCATCTCCTTGTTTATAATCATAAGTATTTTTACTGTATCACTGGATGGACAGAACTCCGTGACTGATAAAAAAATCACAGCTTCACAGGTGATAGCATCAATTATTAAAAACACGGGAAGTGCATTGATCCCTAATACTGTGGATGTCATTAAAGAGGGCGATCCTGAAACAATTGTTACAGGAATTGTGACATGCATGTTTGCAACAATGGATGTTCTCAAACAGGCTGTTGCTAAAAATTGTAATCTCATCATTGTACATGAACCTTTATATTATAATCATACCGACGAAACAAAACAGTTTCACAATGATCAGGTCTTTCTTGAAAAAAGAGGTTTCATTACTGATAACAAACTTGTCATATGGCGGTTTCACGATTACATCCATAGCATGAAGCCTGATGGCATCCTTTCAGGAATGGTAATTAAACTTGGCTGGAAAGAATATGAAGTTAATGGTCATCCTGATCAATATTCATTACCTGAAACTACTCTTAATGAATTGCTCGGAACCCTTAAAAAGGTCTTCCCTGAAAATGCGTTTTATGTTGTTGGTAATCCTGATATGAAATTGTCAAAAGTAAGACTGGCGCCAGGCGCACCCGGAAGTGCATACCATATTAAATTGCTGGAGGATAATAATGTTGATGTTGTTATCGGGGGCGAATCCCAACAATGGGAAACATATGAATATATGCGTGATGCTGTGGCACAGGGAAAAAAGAAAGCTGTAATTTTCCTTGGACATATTTCCTCAGAAGAGGCCGGCATGGATTTTTGCGCCGGCTGGCTAAAGGGATTAATAAAAGATATCCCTGTGAATTATATCAGAAGCGGTCCCTCCTACTGGTCATACTAAAAATGGCTTAAGGCTCAACGGAGTAACGGCTAAGGAAGAATTAGTGACATGAAATTAGCTGCTCAGAAATTAATAAGATAATCGTATAAATAAATTTTTAATTATAATGAAATCCAATGTTCAAATTATAACTAAGCCAGTAATTCTGGTTGTTCTGTTTCTCACATTAAATTGTTTTTTTGTTTCATCATGTACATTTCAGAGTAAAGCTTCTGATTTTAAAGTGGTAGCTTTTTTTACTGCCCGGGAGGATATGGGTCATATCAGTTTTGTTCATGAGGCAAACAAATGGTTCGCACTTCAGGCGGTAACTTATAATTTTTCGTACGACACAACAAGTAACTGGAATAACTTAAACAGTAAATTTCTTTCAGGATACCAGGTAGTCATTTTTTTGGATACACGTCCTGAAGCTGCAGATCAGAGAGCAGCATTCAGGCAATTTATGGAGACGGGTGGTGCATGGATGGGATTTCATTTTGCAGCTTTTGCACTTACATCATCAGGAGTACCTCAGAATTGGGACTGGTATCATAACCAGTTTTTAGGTGCAGGTGAATATAAGGGAAACACATGGAGGCCGACGTCTGCAATATTACGCGTCGAGGACAGAAAACACCCGGCTACCAAAAATCTTCCTCAAACATTCACTGCCTCACCAAATGAGTGGTATAGCTGGAAAAATGACTTACGTAAAAACGCTGATATAAAGATCCTTCTGTCAATAGATTCTGCCTGCTTTCCGCTTGGGACCGGGCCAAAACTTTATGAAATATGGCATAGTGGTTATTACCCTGTAGTATGGACAAACAAGAATTTCCGGATGCTGTATATTAACATGGGTCATAATGACATTGATTATGAGAATAAGACAAATAAAGAACTCTCCTTCACTTTTACGAATGAGATTCAGAATAAATTCATAATTGACGGACTGTTGTGGCTTGGGAGGAAGAGGAAGGACTAAGGGACGGAGAGACATGGAGACAGGGTGAGGGGGAGAATGGGAGAAAAAAATTAAGTTTTGTACTATTTAGATCAGGAGGGTTCTTTAAACTCTGATCTGTGTAAGAGACCGTAACCTATAAAAAAGACACCAATTAAGGCAATTATTCCTCCAAAAATAATGCCTCCGATGTGAATCCCATTTCCGATAAAAAGACTATCCTTATGATAATAACTATAACCCCACCACTGATCAAGCACGGCCATTGATATCCCGGCTACTAACAGATAAAACCCTGTTTTTACAGGACTGAATGTTTTACTTAATTCAACTTCCTTTATTATTTCCTCAGTATCAGGATGTTCAACTACCTCGGGAATCTCTGCCTCGCAATTCCAGCAGACACCAAATTCCATCCCCACCAGCTGCCTGCACTTTGGACGCAAATTCCAGGAAGATTTCATTGGTATGGTAAAAGAGACTCATGGTTCAGGGGTCCGCGCTATCACATCTAATGAAAAAGATGGAACAACCATGGTTGAATCATGGATGGATTTAACTATGAAGGATGGAAAAAGAAGTATGATGGAAGAAGTTGCCGTTCAGAAGTGGAAAGGCGATCAGATCATACATGAAAGATTCTATTATAACATGGGTAAACAGGGTTAGTTTTAATTTCAGAATACCACTGTTTCGCATTTGGATTTAACTTCGCCGGGTTCACCACGGTCCCGACGAAGTTAATATTATCAAAAACTATTTCACAAGTTTAAAATTAAAGGCGCCGGTTTTTATAACACCCATCACCTTTAACCATATTGGAAGAACTGATTCAGTTGCCCTGGCTCCTGTAATATCACCAATGTCCAATAAATTTTCGTCACGCCATCCAAATTCTTTTAATAGTTTTCTGACTTTACTTTTAGCTTCATTATCATTGCCTGAAATAAAATTAATATGATCACCACCTCCGATCATATTTGGATTAACCATTAAACCACACGACATAGTATTAAGCGTTTTGACAACCTTGGTTTTCGGGAAAGCATCCTGAATCTCTTCTCCAAGAGAATGCGTATTATTAAGTCCCTGGAGTAAACTGGGTGGCATTCCTTTACTGAAATCCAGAGGATTTGCAATGTCGATGAGTACTTTTCCTGCAAGGTTTTTATCGCCTGCAAGTTTTAGGGCCGTTAATGAATTGCCCCCGTTAGTTGCATTTATTACAAGTTCACCAAAGGCAGCAGTTTCCGTAAAAGTTCCTAACCCGACTTTACTGTTTGCAGCATGCCAGTCTTTGAAAGCAGGATTTCCATATGTGTCTTTCGCATTATTGGCTAGTGTATCTGAAACATTACGGGTCCCGATCTTTACCTCATGGCCCAGTTCCACAAGCTTCGAAGCTAAGATCCGGCCAACAGCTCCTGTTCCGATAATTGATATTTTCATCTCTTATGATTTATTATGTTTGTCTGCTTTAAGTCAGAATCAGTTAAATAAAAATCCATTTTGTTTAATAAAACCTGTATGATACTAACTACAAAACTGACAATTTGTTCATAAATCGTTTTAAGAAGAACCAGTGGACTTCATATTTTCTTTCTTACTTAGGGTTATCGAAAAGATTATTCTTAAAGCAGATTGATCTTACCTCGCGATCAGTCTCAATTTTATTCTGAAGTCATATCTCTGAGGCATTACCTGGTAAGCAGGGAAAACTGAAAGAGCAGTACATCCCACACCACTTGTGGCATAATCGAAATTAAATGTAATACCGTCAAATGGATGCAACTGGTATGTATATAAAGCCTTTGTAAGATTTTCTGTGGAATATGGATGTGCACTGAAATTAAAGAACTTATCACCACTGAATTCAATACCAGTACCATCTTTATCCGTCATTCTCACCCACCTGTTATCGCACCTTAATCCATAATCCTGTGGAATAAGGTATGGCTCGTACATTTCATTTACTGTCGATTTATAAATCCCGGTCTTATATCCCGATTTTCTGTCAGGATAATTCTCCTGGGGTCCCCTGCCATACCATTGAACATTATCAAGGCTTTTATCAATAATCCAGTTCACTCCCACTCTTGGCAGCCATGATGGCATGTCTCCATCCGGAATCACAGAATGGTCAATGGTCATTTCACCAATGCCGGAAATCTTATATATGTAATGATCAAGAAATGCACCCCGCATTGTTGACAGTTGCACAACATTTTTTACCTCTACAACAACATCATGATTATCATTCGGACTTACGTTAAACAACTCATTTATTAATGTCATTCTATCCAGTCCGGCAGAATACCACTCTGTTGACGCCATTCGTCCATAACCATCAGTATAGTGTTTGCTATTTGAATAGCCGAATCCCCATTCATCGGTCTCATTGGCAAGCGGAGCCCTCCATACATTAAGCCTCGCTCCCTGTTTAATAAGCTCCTTGCCATAAGCCTTCATTGAAGTAAGCGTCCCGGTTTTCTTTTCAAATACATATTCAAACTCCCTGCCTGAAACAATTAGTTTGTTAATATCATCCTTAATGTCAGGAGTTAAAGATTGAGTTTTTGGGATTTCGCTCAATGCCCTGAACCAAGGCAGAGCCATCTGATCCCATGCAATTTCAAATCCGGGTTCAGCCCAGTCTGTCCTTATCTTCTGATGAAAACTTACTAATAAACGATACTCCACACCTTCTTTAAGTTCAGGCTTTTTAAACGGTACGGTAAATACCTTCTTTGTTTGAGGCGCAAGTGACACAGGGAGAACACCACTCTCAAGTACCTCACCATCAGCTTGCAATGTCCATTTAGTTTCCAGCTCATTAAGGTTTGAAAAAAGATACCTGTTATTAATTTCAACCTCACCTCTGTCAGCAGAATTCAGTTTTACCGTAACCGGCTGAGCTGACTTCTTTATCTGCCACATCTCGGGCTGAGGACGACGGTCAGGCCAGATGGAGCCATAAGTCCGTGCTCCAATGCCATAACTGAAAAACTCCCCGGCTTCGGTAATCTCTTCAAAATCGAGCCAAAGGGCAGCCTGCTTCTTAAGTTCATCGGTAGGATTACGGAGAAGATCCTGAGACACATCCTTCCTGAAGATCCCGACCTGATCAATTACTGCATCACTTATATAAACTGACGTTTCCTGACCATGTATTTCAGCATTCCGGCCAATATTTACAGGGAAAGGCGTATTCCGGATATTTCCTGATACAGAAACCGGTTTGCTTTCTTTACCGTCAATTGACAACAGAATTACTTTGCCGTTGTATCTTGCTACCACACTATGCCAGCTGTTCGTCCAGTTTTCAGGAAGCAATATCTGCACTTTGTGTTTCCGGTCTGTGGTAAGATAAAATTCCAGAGAATCTTTTCTTATCTGATGTATTCCGAATTGCCAGTTTCCTTTGGTTATAAGTGTTCCTGCGGAATAGCTGAGAGCTCGCGGAAATACATTGAGTGACAGAGTAAGCTGATTTCCACTTATTTCCAAACCTTCATCACGGTATACCTCTACCCATTGATCGTGGCCATTCAGATCAAGCCCATTACCGGTAACTCCATTAACAATCCTGGCACGCCCCATAACATTTACCTGGACATTATTTCCGGAACCATCTTTAAGCGATTTTATCTTTTCAGTTAAGCCGGTACTTACAAAATCCCAGATTGCCCCTCCCATGCTTCGGGGATGATTATAAAAAACTTCCCAGTAATCATCAAGGCCACCACCGCCGTTACCGGTAACCGCAAGGTATTCATCCAGAAATGAAGGCCTGGGGTCAACTGAATCAGGCACCAGGAACACATCGGTAATCAGAGTGTAAATATGAGGATAACGCGGACCTATGATCTCCTCGCATTTATGCGAAAATGCATTTCCTCCATACATCCAGAATCTTGACTGGTCATATTTTTTACCCTCATCAATTACAGCACATATATTGTCCCCTTCACCGCTTTCATTTCCAGCACTCCAAAATAGAACTGACGGGTGATTCCTGTCGCGCAGAACCATCTTGCGGGCTCTTTCACGATACATTTGTTCCCATTCTTTTCTTTCAGATAAATATTCAGTGGCATGTGATTCATCACCTGTTTCATCAACAATATAAATTCCATATTCATCAGCAAGTTCGAGATACCTGCTTACCGGGGGATAATGTGAAGTTCTTACACAATTAATATTGAATTGCTTTAAGAGTCTCATATCTTTTCTGATGGTCTCTTCATTCATTGTGTGACCAAGGACAGGATGCTGCATGTGGCTGTTAATTCCATTAAGTTTTACAGGCACTCCGTTCAGATAAAAGACCTGCTTTCTTATTTCAGTTTCCTTAAATCCAATCCTCCCGTTTATAACCTCAACGGTATTTCCTGCTGAATTTATCAGTTCAAACGTCAGGGTATACAGATTTGGATATTCGGCCGACCACTTAGCCGGATTTTTAATATTATCCGACACTTTTACAGTTTGCTTTTGTCCTGCCGGAACCGAAATTTTTTCCGAAATCATTGTTTTTACAACCTTCCTGTTCTGATCATAAAGTGTAGATCTGACGACGAAATCCTTTATGGGAGCACGCGAAAAATTGCTTACATCTATTGAAAGACCGAGCTTCGCATCAGTGTAAGTTTCATCAAGATCTGTTTTTGCATACCAGTCGAAAATATGTGTTTCAGGGGTTGCAAACAGCCACACATTGTCAAATATCCCGGCAAGGCGCCAATAATCCTGATCCTCAAGATAATACCCATCCGAATATTTATATACGTTTACGGCAATTGTGTTCCTTCCTGGTTTCAGATATTTTGTGATATTATATTCAGCCGGTTCCTGGGCACCTTCATTATATCCGACCTCAACGCCATTTATCCAGACAAATGATGCAGAGGCAGTCTTTTCCATACGGAGAAAAATCTCTTTATTTTTCCAGGTACCCGGAACATTAAAAGACTTTCTGTATGAGCCGGTTGGGTTATATTCTCTCGGAACGTTAGGCGGATTGGGAGGGAATGGAGTTGTTACATTACGGAAGAGAGGATCGCCGAAACCCTGCATTTCCCAGTTAGACGGAACATGAATTGTATCCCACTTTTTGTCGTTAAAATTTTCAGTAAAGAAATTAACCGGAGTACCTTCCGGGGTATTTGCAAAATGAAATTTCCATGTCCCGTTAAGTGAAAGGATGCTTTCCGCTCCGGACCTGTTATTCTTTAAAGCCTCCTCAACGGTTGAATATGGAACAAGCGGTATATGGCCTTCAACCTGATTAAGTTCAAATACAGATGTATTTTCAAGGTAATCATAAATACGCGACAGAAAACCTTTATCCTGCGCAAATGCTGATAATACGGCAGTTAAGAACAGAGTGGAAATAAGTCTTCTTTTCATATCGGGATATGTTTAATAAGCACCCGAAGATAATCACAAAAGGTTTTAAAAGGAAGAATAACAAAGACTTAATCCGGGGTTTTACAGAGCAAATAAAAATTCATTTATAGGGATATCCAATTGTTAATAAATTTAATTTAAATTTGAATGAAATCGGTTATTCTATAAACACTTGTACAATGAAAAAAACATTCTTAACTGCCGCGGTATTATTATTCGTGGCTCATACATATCTTTTAGCCCAGGATGAAGCAAGATTGCTTAGGTTTCCTGCTATTTATAACAATCAGATTGTTTTTACGTATGCAGGTGACTTATACACTGTATCCGATGAAAGTGGCTTTGCAAGAAAGCTTACAAATCACATTGGCTATGAAATGTTTCCAAGATTTTCGCCCGATGGGAAAACTATTGCTTTCACAGGCCAATATGACGGTAATACAGAGGTATTTACAATGAATTCCCAGGGCGGTATTCCAAAAAGGATCACATATACAGCAACTTTGGGAAGGGATGATATATCGGACAGAATGGGGCCGAACAATATTGTTATTGGCTGGAAACATGATAATGCCAGCATTATTTTCCGCTCAAGAAAAAAATCATATAATGACTTTAATGGTTCTCTCAATACAGTTAATATTGATGGATCATTGTCGCAGGAATTACCTGTTCCCAGAGGTGGATTTTGTTCTTATTCTCCTGATGATCAGAAAATGGCTTATAACAGGGTATTCAGAGAATTCAGAACCTGGAAAAGATACAGGGGAGGTATGGCTGATGATATCTGGATCTTCGATTTTAAAACCAATAAGATTGAAAACATAACCAAAAACCCGGCCCAGGATATTATTCCTATGTGGAACGGAAATAAGATCTACTTTTTATCCGACAGAGGTGAAAATAAAAGGATGAATCTTTATGTATATGATTTAACTTCAAAAGAAACAAAAGAACTTACTGATTATAAAGATTTTGATATCAAGTTTCCTTCCCTCGGCAATAAAGCGATTGCCTACGAAAACGGCGGATACATTTATAAGATGGATCTGGCTACGGAAAAATCAGAGAAGGTAAAAATTATTATCGCAGATGACATGGTTTCCGGAAGGTCTGTTTTGACTGATGTAAGCAAGAACATAACCAATTTTGAAATTTCTCCCGATGGCAAACGGGCTCTGTTTGGGGCACATGGTGATATATTTACCGTTCCAGAAAAATATGGCGAAACTAGAAATCTTACACAGACATCAGGAATCCATGAAAGAAACTCAAAATGGTCAGATGACGGAAAATGGATATCATTTATTTCCGATAAAACCGGAGAAGATGAAATTTATATTCAGGACCAGGATGGAAGTCAGCCACCTGTACAAATCACTTCCGGAGGTGATACCTATAAATATCAGCCTGTTTGGTCGCCTGACAGTAAAAAACTGCTCTGGGCCGATAACACTCAAAGATTATTTTATGCTGACATCACTTCTAAAGCAATAAAACACGTTGATACCGACAGTATTTTTGAAGTTCAGGACTATTCATGGTCGCCCGATAGCAAATGGATTACATATTCAAAAGCCGGTGATAACCGGTTACTTCAGGTAATGCTATATTCACCTGATCAGTCAAAATCGTACACTATAACTGAAAATTGGTATCATGCTTATAATGGGACATTCAGTAGTGACGGAAAGTATTTATTTTTCGTTTCATTACGTGATTTCAACCCCCTGTTCAGCGATCTTGAACCAACAATCAGCTACTCAGATATGAGTTCGATATATTTTGTAAGTCTGACAAAAGAAGCGCCATCATTATTCGTTCCTAAAAGCGATGAGGTTGAAATGTCAAAACCAGATGTGAAAACTGAAATTAAAAGTGGAGATACTGAAAAAAAGGCTGAAGCCAAAACACCTGTAAAAACTGTCGATATGCATATTGATATTGATGGTATTCAGGACCGTATCGGGAAATTACCCATTCCTGCATCTAATTATTCTGACCTGAATTCGGTTGAAAACAAACTTTATTACATGCGCAGGGGACGCGATAACACAAAGCCAACTTTGTGCCTTTATGATTTTGATGAAAGAACTGAGAAAAACCTGGGTTCAATAGATGGATACGAAATTTCTGCAAATAAGAAAAAAATGCTTGTTTCTCAGAATGCAGCATATGGGATCATTAATCTGCCTTCAGCCGAGGTCAAAATAAGTGACAAACTATCATTGTCCGGTCTGCAGATTTACATAAATAAACACGAAGAATGGCAACAGATTTACAATGAAGCGTGGCGACAGATGAGGGAGTTTTTCTATGTACCTAACATGCATGGTGTAGACTGGAAAGCCCAGGGTAATAAATATGGGGAACTGGTGAAATATGTGAATAACAGGAATGACCTTACCTATCTGATTGGTGAATTAATAGGCGAATTGAATATTGGTCATGCCTACACAGGAGGAGGAGAAAAGCCTCAGCCAGAGCGCATTAAAACCGGACTTCTGGGTGCCGAAATATCAAAAGACAAATCAAGCGGCTATTTCAGAATAGATAAAATTCTGAGTGGTCAGAACTGGAGTGAACAGGTTAAATCACCATTAACTGAGATTGGAGTAAATGCAAAAGAAGGTGATTTTATTCTGGCAATTGACGGAAAATCGGCCAAAAGTATAAATAATATTTACGAAGCGCTCCTAAATAAGTCTGGTAAACAGGTAAAACTTGTACTTAACTCTACTCCGCAGGAACAAGGGAAGCATGAAGTGACAGTTATCCCGATCGCTGATGAATCTCAGTTGTATTATCTGAAATGGGTAAACGGGAACATTGAAAAAGTAAATAAAGCGACCAATGGAAAAGTCGGGTATATCCATATTCCTGATATGGGGGTTGAAGGATTGAACAAGTTTATAAAATACTATTTTCCACAGTTGAATAAAAAAGCATTGGTGATCGATGTCAGAGGTAATGGCGGCGGATTTGTTTCTCCGATAATTATCGAACGACTCAGAAGAGCTGCTTCACAAATCACTACTTCAAGATATTCCAAACCTGATATTGATCCATCAGGAACAATGAACGGACCTTTGGTTTTGTTGTGCGATGAGTTTTCAGCTTCGGACGGAGACATTGTCACTTACCGGTTCAAGTCGTACAAACTCGGTACAGTAGTCGGAAAAAGGACATGGGGAGGCGTAACCGGAATACGAGGTTCTTTGCCATTTGTTGACGGAGGTATTTTAAACAAACCTGAATTTTCGAGGTATGATCTTGAGGGCAGGGAATGGATAATCGAAGGTGTTGGAGTTGAGCCTGATATTATGGTTGATAATGATCCGTATCTTGAATATACAGGAACAGATCAGCAACTAAATAAAGCAGTTGAGGTTATTCTGGAAGATCTGAAAACCAAAGGCAAGAATATTCCTAAT
Organism: Bacteroidales bacterium; assembly: GCA_025358455.1. Lineage (GTDB taxonomy): Bacteria > Bacteroidota > Bacteroidia > Bacteroidales > VadinHA17 > LD21. The sequence goes on along the minus strand of JANYJP010000062.1, from coordinate 363 downwards.
CCTCCGCCATTACCTGTCAAGTGACGAAGAGACTGAGTGACGAAGTGACGAAGTGACGAAGTGACGAAGAGACGAAGTGACGAAGAGACTGAGATACGAAGAGACAATGAGATCAAAAGATTATGTCCCTAAGTCCCTTAGTCTTTACTAATTGCCGTTCATATTCAACGTAGCCACATAATACCCCTTATCGACTTTGATAACTGCATTTTCAGTATCGACCTGAACTGAGGTGAATCCTGTATTTGGATTAATATTCATCTCTTTTCCTGATACATAAATTTTCAGTGGCATGTTAAATCCGGGGACACAATTATTCCATCTGAAAGTGAGACTGTCCCCTTTTATAAAGTATTCAAAAAT
>JANYJP010000032.1 GCA_025358455.1 Bacteroidales bacterium | reverse complement strand
AGGTACGGATAATACAGTTACAGTCACCTGGGGCGCAGCCGGGACAGGTCATGTCATGGTGAACTACACGAACCTAAGTGGATGTACAGCAGCAGCGGCCACGGATCAGAGTGTAACAATCAATGCATTACCAGCAGTAACTGCAGGGTCATCAGTTTGTGTTGGAAGCACTATTACATTATCACCAACCACGGGAGGCACGTGGGTAAGCAGCGATAATACTAAAGCTACAGTCACCAATGCAGGTGTAGTAACCGGAGTAGCGGCAGGGAGTGTGACCTTTACCTTTACAAATACTCTTACAGGATGTAGTGCAACAACCACATCAGTCACAGTCACTGCAGCCCCTGTAGCGAATCCTATCACCGGACTGGCATCAGTATGTTCAGGCGCGACAGGAGTCGCATATGGAGTTACCACGGACAATAGTGCCATAGCAACTTATGCATGGTCATACAGTGGAACAGCAACCTTGAGTTCGTTAACCGGCAAGTCAATAACGATAGACTTTACAGCAGGAGCAACGAGCGGAACACTGACAGTCATTGAGACTATCACAGCCACAGGATGTTCCACAACCAATACCCAGGTTATCACAGTCAATCCATTACCGGCAGCTAATGTCATAACAGGATTAGCAACCCAGTGTGCAGGAACAAATGGAGTTGCTTATGCAGTCACAACAGACAATAGCACAACAGCTACTTATGCATGGAGCTACAGCGGCGCCAATGCAACTCTGAGTTCACTCACAGGGAATGCAATCACGATAGACTTTGCAGGTAATGCAACCAGCGGAACACTGACAGTTATTGAGACTATCACAGCAACAGGCTGTTCAATAACCAACACACTTGCAATAACAGTCAATCCGTTACCGGCAGCAAATGCCATAACAGGATTAGCATCTATATGTGCAGGAACAAACGGAGTAGCCTATACAGTGACGACAAATAACAGTGCAACAGCTACCTATGCATGGAGCTACAGTGGCGCCAATGCAACCCTTAGTTCACTCATCGGCAATGCAATAACCATAGATTTTGCAGGTAACGCAACCAGCGGAACCCTGTCAGTAGTTGAGACTATCACAGCCACAGGTTGTTCCTCAACCAACACACTTGCGGTTACGGTCAATCCTGTATTACCAGTTACCGTCTCTATTATGGCAGACGCTAATCCTGTCTGCTCTGGAACGACAGTTAACTTTACAGCAACTCCGACCAATGGAGGAGCAGCACCATCTTACCAATGGAAGGTTAATAGTTTAGCAGCAGGTACAAACAGTAACCTCTTTTCATATATTCCTTTGAATGCTGATGTTGTATCAGTGATTATTACTTCGGATGCAGTTTGTACTTCAGGAAATCCTGCAACTTCCGCACCACTCACTGTTACTGTCAGTCCATTACCAGCCGCCATTACAGGAAAAACAAACGTGAATGTTGGTGCAACAATTACACTTAGTGATGTTAGTACCGGAGGTACATGGTCAACTGCTACTCCCGCGGTAGCCACAATTACTGCAGCTGGGGTTGTGACAGGGGTATCTTCAGGAACCTCAGTTATTACATATTCATTACCAACAGGCTGTTTGGTAACTACAACAGTAACAGTTAGTTCAGTAATGTCAACAACATTTGTTTCGACTCCGGTGCTATGTTACGGATCTGCTACAGGAGCTATTGATATTACAGTTACAGGTGGTACGCTTCCTTATACTTATGCATGGACAGGGACAGGTGTTGTCGTTGGGTCTGAAGATCAGATTAATTTAGCAGCCGGAACTTACACTGTTTCTATCACCGATGCAGCACCTTACACAGTTGGGTTGAATATTACAATTTCTCACCCTTCTTCAGGTTTGGGAGGATTTATTTCCGCCCAGACAAATGTTCTGTGCGTTGGAAGCAGTACGGGTAGTATTACGGTAGGCGGATCTGGAGGAGTTTCTCCTTACCTTTATAAACTTGGCACTGGCTCGTATCAGGTTTCAGATATATTTGGAACATTGCCAGCAGGTGCTTATAGCATTAAAATTCAGGATGCAAATCTTTGTACATTCGACTTGCCATTTACAATTACTCAGCCTGCAATTACTTTAACAGGAAGCATAATTAGTCAAACTAATGCTTTATGCACAACATCTGCAAATGGATCCGTTAATATTTCGGGAGCTGGAGGAATATCACCATATCAGTATAGTTTGAATGGAGGAGCGTTCCAGGTTTCAGGGACATTCAGCGGACTTGCAGCTGGTAATTATACTATTGCTGTAAGGGATGCAAATCTTTGTTCAGTTAATGTACCTGTTACCATAACTGAACCAGCAGTACTTTCTGTTGAGTCTTCCAAAACTGAAGCTTCCTGTCCTGGCGTTCCTGACGGCTCAATAACCCTTACTGTTACAGGTGGAACGCAACCTTATAATGTAATTTGGGCCGACGGTGTATCGACATCAAATCGTATAGATATCCCTGACGGTACATATAGCGCAGTTATTACCGATGTTAATGCTTGTGCAACTTCAGTAATTATTGAGGTTGTGGTAGTTGGGTCTGAGAAATGTCTTGAAATTCCAGAGATTATTACGCCAAACAATGATGGATATAATGATACCTGGATTATTAAGAATATCGACCTGTTCCCGAATGCTGAAGTATTCGTTTTCACAAGATGGGGCAAACTTGTCTATAGTTCTAAGAACATTTCCGCAAATCCATGGAATGGTACATTTGGCGGGCAGCTCTTACCAACGGACTCATATCATTATGTTCTCGATCTGCATGATGGATCTAAGGCTAGATCAGGAGTTATAAGTATAATCAGATAAATATTGTAAAAGTTTGAATATAAAATATATGAGGTATTTAAGAAGAATATTTCCGGTAATTGTTCTCAGTTTCATGTTTGGAGCTGCAATCGCTCAGCCGGCCCCGTTGTACAGCCAGTACATTATGAATGGGTTTTTAGTCAACCCCTCATTTGCAGGTCGTGATGGTTATACTACTGTTAACCTTACAGTTAGGGAACAATGGATTGGAATGACAGGGGCTCCTAACACTTTTGCTGCTAGTTTTCAAACGCGTATCCTTAAAAACAGTTACATTTCAAAATCCACTTCTGTAAGGAAGAAGTTAACTAAGCCAACAAAGGGAGGTAAGGTAGGTCTTGGAGGATATATCTTCAATGATAACAACGGTATTATGCGACGTACCGGAATTCAGGCGGCATATGCCTATCACATTGGAATGGGTCAGACCGGAGGTTTTCCCAATGACCTTTCATTCGGGCTGGCTTTCACTGCTTATCAGTTTGCTGTAAACACCAATGGACTTATTTATAATATTGATGATCCCTTGCTGAATTCTTATGACAGGTCAGTCTTTATCCCGGATTTTAATTTTGGGGCAAGCTTTACTACTTCAAAGTATTATGTCGGATTAGCTATGACCAATCTGCTCAGAGGCTCATTAACATTTGCTAACACTTCAAACAACAAAAGAGCAGAACTTGGAGAGTATTTTCTTACTGGAGGTATTAAATTTCCTTTGAGCAGCGATTGGGTACTTGAACCCTCAGCTTTTATTAAAGCATCGGATATGTTATTCAAATCAATTCAAATGGATCTTACCTCGCGTATCTTTTACAAAGATGATTATTGGGCAGGATTGTCATATCGTACCGGGGATGCGATTATACTTTTATTTGGAGTTAAATATGACAGGTTCTATTTAGCATATGCAGCGGACCTCGCATTAACAGATGTCCGGAAAGTTACTACTCTGGGTACTCATGAACTTACTCTCGCGGTTAAATTTGGTGAAAGCGCAAGAAGATACAGGTGGATTACACCGTTCTAAAATGATTTTTAAACAATTTAAGGCTGATTTTAAATCAGCCTTTTTTTATGTGAACGATTGAATATGGCCCCGGGGAGTAATAACTTTAGTGGGTCTTACAAGCGCTAATAGAAAATTCAACAAGTAAAACAACCCGGGAATATGATTAATATTATCTCATCCTTATTATCCGGAAGCCTGATGCTGCTGACTCTAATATTAAGCAGGGGTAACTTGCAGGATAGTATTTCATCACCTGTCAGGATAATGTTTTATAATGTCGAAAACCTGTTTGATACGTATAACGACACTACTAAAGATGATGACGATTTCCTCCCTGAAGGGACCATGCGATGGACCAAAACCCGGTATGAGAAGAAAATCAAAGCTTTATACAAGACAATAATTGCAGCAGGAGAGTGGAGTCCCCCTGAGATTGTTGCTTTCTGTGAAGTGGAAAACAGAGAAGTACTTGAAAATCTGATTTACGGCACTTATCTGTCAAAGTATAATTATGGAATTATTCACGAGGAATCCCCCGACCAGAGAGGAATTGATGTATGTATGATATACCGGAGAGACTGTATTAAGATTATTGAATCCAGATACTGGATACCGGCAGGTATAAAAAAAGAATCATTCACTTCGAGAAGTATCCTTTATACGAAACTTACTTATGATTCTGACACAATTCACTTATTTATAAATCACTGGCCTTCAAGAAGGGGCGGGGTTCTTCACGCCGAAAAACTCAGGAATAAAATTGCAATGATGATCAGGGAGAAAGCTGATTCAATAAATGAAAAAGCCAGCAATGGGGCTAAGATCATTATTTTAGGAGATTTTAACTGTACCCCGGATGATCAGGAAATTAAAGTCTTGGTTTCTGAAGATGCCCCTGACAAATTTCTTATAAACCTATCTGAAAATCAGGCAGCTGCGGGATTAGGAACTTATCGATATGTGGGTACCTGGGAAATGATTGACCAGGTGATAGTATCAGAAAAACTTCTGTCCTGTAAAAATGGTCTTTATACTGATGCCAAAAACCTGAGAATATTCAGACCTGATTTTCTTCTTACAAAAGATCTGAAATATCCGGGTTTTACTACCTTGTCAACATACAAAGGATACCTTTATCAGGGAGGCTTCAGCGATCATTTGCCTGTGCTCCTGAATCTTAACTTAAGGCATCAGTAACCGCGGGGATGAGTCCGAGCTCTTTCCCTTTATCCATCATAAGCTTTCTGGCAGCGTCATGTTCGTTGGGGATTATTCCGTCAAGTATGGCTTCCCTGATTGCATTCTTTATTATTCCAACCTCCTTTCCGGGTTTTATACCGAACGCTTCGATTATTTCACTTCCATCAACAGGGGGCTGAAAATTTCTTACGGCATCCTTCTCCTCAATCTCTTTAAGTTTAATCCTTACAAGCTTGAAGTTTTCCAGATGTTTAGTCTTCTTTGCTTCATTCTTTGAAGTTATATCTGCTTCACACAGAATCATCAGATCATCAATATCATCTCCTGCTTCAAATAGTAATCTTCTTACCGCGGAGTCAGTTACAAGTTCCTGGGATAATACAATCGGACGCAGATGTAAATCGATAATTTTCTGAACATACTTCATCTTTTCATTAAGAGGAAGTTTGAGCTTTCTGAATATATCAGGAATCATTTTCGAACCAACATATTCATGGCCATGGAATGACCACCCTGTTTCAGGCAAATACTTTTTTGTTACAGGTTTGGCTATATCGTGAAGAAGTGCTGCCCATCTGAGCCAAAGATTGTCAGTATTCTTACTTATATTATCAAGGACTTTAATAGAATGAAGAAAATTATCCTTATGTGTTTTTCCCTCTTTGGTTTCTATACCTCGCAGATTTTCAAGTTCAGGAAGAATAATTTTAAGAAGACCGGATTTTTCAAGGAGAATAAATCCTTTTGAAGGATGTTCACACATAAGTATTTTATTCAGTTCGGTGACAATTCTTTCCGGAGATACAATTTTAATCCTCTCAACGTTTTCTGTTATTGATTTAAAAGTATTCTCTTCAATTGTGAAATTAAGCTGTGTGGCGAAACGAATGGCTCTCATCATCCTTAAAGGATCATCTGAGAATGTTTTGTCAGGTTCAAGGGGAGTTTTTATAATTTTCTTTTTAAGGTCTTCAACACCCCCGAATGGATCCAGAAATTCACCAAATGTTTCTTTATTTATGCTTATTGCAAGTGCATTAATTGTGAAGTCCCTCCTTTTCTGATCGTCTTCCAGTGTTCCGTCCTCCACAACCGGTTTTCTTGAAGTTCTGTCATATGATTCTTTTCGGGCTCCGACAAACTCAATTTCATATTCAGCATTCTTGAACATTGCAGTTCCAAAATTCTTGAATACACTGACTTTAATTTTTGGATCTATTTTCCTGGCTGCTTTTCGGGCAATATTAATACCGCTTCCAATTACTACAATATCAATATCTTTGTCAGCATGATTTCTCTTTAGAAGGCAATCCCTTACCCATCCACCTATTACATATGCCCTTACATTCTCAGATGTCACAACATTGCATAGTACTTCGAATATTTTGTCATTTAGACATATGTTCATATTTAGATATGACAATTTGTTATTAATTTGTGACAAAGTTACAATTAATACTCAACTTTTTGTAACTTATGATAATTGGGGCTATTTGGTACAAAGCTTGTCAGATATCTAAACAAACTTTAATTCCGTATGTTTATTTATTAAATAAAAAATCCAATGATAGAACATTTAACAAAAGAAACGTTTTTGAATAGAGTTTTCAATTACGAAAAAAACAAAGAGTGGAAATTTGAAGGAGAAAAACCTTGCATAATTGATTTTTATGCAGATTGGTGCGGACCATGCAAAGTGGTTGCTCCGGTTCTTGAAGAACTGGCAACTGATTTTGACGGTAAAATAAATGTTTATAAGGTTAATACAGAAGAGGAACAGGAACTTGCCTCCGCCTTTGGAATCAGAAGTATTCCTTCCTTTTTGTTCGTTCCGGCTGAGGGCCAACCACAAATGGCAATGGGTGCCTTACCCAGGGAAACCTTCATTAAAGCATTCAAAGACGTACTTGGTATAGAAAAATAAGCTGTTCGTCAAAAATCATAGTGAATACGAAACAAAAATTATTCCATTAGCGTTTAACAGTTTAGAAGGTAGTAATAAGGTAACAGAGTTTTTTTTTCATGGATTTAGGTTTAGGGTATAAAAGAAGCAAATCAGGACTTAAGTCCTGATTTACTTTTTTATACCAAATCTTTAAAAATGCTATTGATCTCTTCTTCAGTAGTTTTTAGTTTCTTTTGACATTGTTTTATCAGCTCTGAAGCATTTTTTACCTCAATAGCAAGTCTGTCAACATCGAGATCACCACTTTCAATATTCCGGAGAATCTCTTCGATTTTAATAACCGCTTCGTTGAATGAAAATTCCTTTTTTGCCATGGTATTAAAATATTAACCAATATTTATAAATATAAGTTTAGTCTTTTGTCTTTTATCTTGAAAATCTTCCATTTCCGCTTTGCGGAATTTAGTTGCTACGCTCCTCAACCTCCCTTCTTTCCCATAATCTTGCTGTTCACCAACCCATCACTAAATTGTGTATTAATAATATCATCTATTTTAAGACTTTGACTGCTTTTTAAGATTTTGCCATTAAATGAAGTTATTGTATAGCCTCTTCGTAATACATTTTCAGGTTTTAATATATTCAGATTGTTACCGAGAACTTCAACTCTTTCAGATTTTACCTTAAATGATTTTATGGTTAAACTTTTCAGACTTATGGAAATCCTTTCAAGGTTTGCCTCTTTAACATTCATAAAAGATTTGATTTCGGAACCGAGTCTTGATAGCTGATTTGCCGGAATCAACCCTGCTTTATATGTCGATTCTTTACCAATATTTATGATATCAATTATTTTTTCTGATAGTTTATCCTTTATTTCCGAAATCATTATACGTGAAAGAGGTAATAGTTTTATGCCGGAAGCTTCTATCCGGTTCCGGTTTTTATCAATAATTGCCCTGGAAATATCTCTGATACCCAAAGAGAGTTCAAAAAGATGGTTTTCAATTCCGGCTGTGCATTCAATGATAAAATCCGCAACTGCAGTTGGGGTTTTCAGTGCTTTGTTTGCTACCAAATCGGTAACTGACATATCCTTATCGTGCCCGATCCCGGTTATAACGGGCAATGGGAATTGAGTAACATGATATGCAATATTGTAACTGTCGAACCAGCTTAGATCAACCTGTGATCCACCACCCCTGATGATCACTACCAGGTCGAATAGGTGGGAGTATTCTGCAATTCTGTCAAGAGCATTTATTACATCCTGTTCAGTCTCCGAGCCTTGCATGGCGCTCTCAATCAATGCAGTATAAAAAACATACCCATAGCTATTCCCATTAAGATGGTTAATAAAATCTGAATAACCAGCTGCATTTTTGGATGAAATGATTGCAATTCTCTGGGGCAGGAGAGGGAATTCAAGTTCCTTATTCATGGTAAATATCCCTTCCTGTTCGAGTCGTTTTATTACAAGCTGGCGTTTCATTGCCATATCTCCAATTGTAAAAGAGGGATCGATATCAGAAATTATAAGGCTTAGTCCATATAATTCATGATATTCCACTTTAGTTTTCACGAGGACTTTTAACCCTTCTCTCAGCGACTCTCCTGTAATATTTTCAAAAAATGACTTGAGAAATCGATATCTGTTACCCCAGATTATTGCTTTAACACGTGCCTGAACATTCTTTTCATCCGGATTTTTTTCGATGAGTTCCAGATAGCAATGACCTGCGTAATTCTCCTTTATTTCTGATATTTCAGCAATTACCCAGTACATTTCAGGCAGAGCCATATATAGGGAATCTCTTATAATATGCTGTAATTCTGTCAAAGACAATTTCTCAGTCATAATCAGTTTTTTAGCTTGACAGCTTTTTAAACGGCATTCCCGTGTTTTTGTAAACCGCACATAACTCCGGTACGTACCGAATGACAAAAGACTTTCATTATTTTATTATACCGGTCTTTTCCGGGTCGGCAATTTTCCCCTTGTTTTTCTCCATGAGGTCTAAATTGTCAGATTCATCAATATCCAATTGACGGTTTGTTGTAACGCCTGACTGATATTCTATCTGGTATTTAACTGATCCGTCGTTATTGTAAATAAGCCATTTACCATCTCTTGTATCATTTTTGTACTGACCTGAAAATTCTATGTTCCCGTTCTCGAACCAAACATCAAATCTGCCATTGATTTTGCCATTCAGATAATTAGATTTCAGGCAAACAGTTCCATTCGGATAGTATTGTATCCATTCTCCGGACCTCACATCATTAATATAATTAACTCTTTCTGCTATTGTGCTATCGGGATAGAGTTTGATCGAAAGACCGTTTCTGACGTTTTTTGAATATAGTTCCTCACTGATCTTATATCCTTCACTTATTGATGAAAAGAATTGCCATTTCCCTTCCTTCTTCTGGTCGATATATTTTCCCATAGAAGATAAACTACCATTTGGGTGATACATGGTGGCTTCTGCTTCGTTGCCATCGGGGCCGTATATAAGAATAGACTTTAAAATGTTATCCTCAAAATACCTTCTGAATTCACCAACAGGATGATCATCTTTAAATACTCCATCGTACATGATATTCAGATTCGGATATTTCTTAATCCAATGGCCCTGTTTAAGTCCCATCGCATCTGTACTATTTATGTTTGCTTCAGTCTGGCAGAAAGCACCAGCTGAAATTGCTAAGAATGATACAAGTATTGAAAATTTAAGATTCATACTTAGAAAACGCAAAAAATCATATAAAAGTACAAAATTAAAAGGTCAGATGATATAAAAAAAAGAGGTTGAATTATTCAACCTCTTCCTGAAATTAATTATCGTAAAATTACTTAACCTCTTCAAAATCAACATCTGTTACTTCTTCATTCCCTGATTTGGTATTATTGGGTCCGGGTCCTTGTTGTTCCGGGCCTGGTTGTGATGTTGCCTGATTTGTATTCTGGGCAGTTTTATACATCTCTTCTGAAGCAACCTGCCATACTGAATTTAGTTCAGCAAGGGCTTTATCAATTGCATCAACATCCTGAGACTTATATGCTTCCTTTAATTTAGCAAGAGCAGTTTCAATTGCAGGCTTCTTGTCAGGAGGGAGTTTGTCGCCAAATTCTTTAAGCTGTTTTTCAGTTGTAAAGATCATACTGTCGGCGGTATTTATCTTTTCAACTTTTTCTTTTGCTTTACTATCAGCTTCAGCATTGGCTTTAGCTTCATCTCTCATCTTTCTGATCTCTTCATCACTCAATCCTGAAGATGCTTCGATTCTGATTCTCTGCTCTTTGCCTGTTCCTCTGTCTTTAGCTGATGCGTGCAGGATACCGTTTGCATCGATGTCAAAACTTACTTCAATCTGAGGGACACCTCTTGGGGCAGGAGGAAGGCCATCAAGATGGAAACGTCCTATGGTCTTGTTTCCGACGGCCATTGGTCTTTCTCCCTGGAGGACGTGTATCTCAACCGATGGTTGACTGTCTGCAGCAGTTGTGAATACTTCTGTCTTCTTTGTAGGTATAGTGGTATTTGATTCAATCAGTTTGGTCATAACACCGCCCATTGTTTCGATACCAAGCGATAATGGTGTAACATCAAGAAGGAGAACATCTTTTACCTCTCCTGTAAGTACGCCTCCCTGTATTGCTGCTCCAACAGCTACAACTTCGTCGGGATTAACTCCTTTTGAAGGAACACGTCCGAAGAATTTTTCAACCAGCTGTTGTATTGCAGGAATACGTGTAGAACCACCCACAAGCAGAACTTCGTCGATATCAGTCACTGAAAGACCGGAATCTTTAAGAGCAATTTTGCAAGGCTCAATACATGACTGAATCAATTTATCACAAATCTTTTCAAAGTTGGCACGTGTAAGTGTTTTTACGAGATGTTTTGGAATTCCATCAACAGGCATTATGTAAGGTAGATTGATCTCTGTAGTTGTTGCGCTAGAAAGTTCAACCTTGGCTTTTTCAGCAGCTTCTTTCAGACGCTGTAATGCCATCGGATCTTTTCTCAGATCAATACCTTCTTCCTTGAGAAACTCATCAGCCATCCAGTCTATGATAAGGTGATCAAAGTCATCACCCCCAAGATGGGTATCTCCGTTAGTGGATTTAACTTCAAAAACGCCATCGCCAAGTTCAAGAACTGAGATATCGAAGGTTCCGCCTCCAAGATCAAATACAGCTATTTTAAGATCCTTTGATTTCTTGTCGAGACCATAAGCCAGTGCGGCAGCTGTAGGCTCATTAATTATTCTTTTTACATTTAATCCGGCAATCTCGCCAGCCTCTTTTGTAGCCTGCCGCTGCGAGTCACTGAAGTATGCCGGTACGGTAATAACAGCCTCAGTAACCTCCTGTCCCAGATAATCTTCAGCAGTCTTCTTCATCTTCTGAAGAATCATAGCTGATATCTCCTGAGGAGAATACATCCTGTCATCGATTTTTACTCTGGGTGTATTGTTATCCCCTTTAACAACAGTATAGGATACCCTTTTTATTTCTTTTGTGACTTTGTCATATGTTTCTCCCATGAACCTTTTTATAGAGAAAACAGTTTTTTTCGCATTCGTAATTGCCTGCCTTTTTGCAGGATCACCTACTTTTCGTTCTCCGTTCTCTACAAAAGCAACTATGGAAGGGGTGGTTCTCTTTCCTTCACTGTTAGGGATTACAACAGGCTCATTGCCTTCCATTACTGCAACGCAGGAATTTGTTGTTCCCAGATCGATACCAATTATTTTTCCCATTTTATATTTATTTTAATAATTTCAATTTGATATTATGATCAAGCAATGATTATGCCATTAAGGAAATTTGCATATTTTATGTAAATATGGCATCGGCAACTTTTAATTTCTATAGTTGAAAGTGAATCCCTCATCAGGGATTTGTTGTCTGGGTAACCTTGATTACTGCCTGCTTTTAACTCTCACCTCCCTTATAAGTATGGACAATAACTATCATTATATCAAATAGATAATATCAATCAGATGGTTATCAAAAATCAGAGTGGATGGTGGCTAACCCCAAAGAATTGAATTTTTAATTCGCAATAATCTTTAAATGTGACAAAACGACAGGGAACCAGGTAAAGACTGCCATTTTAAAAAGTTGTAATCATGAATATAGATCATCCGATACAAATCTGTAACTTTGACATTGTAATTAACACTTATTTAATTATGCCAATACATAAATCTGTAAAAAGAATCACAACCCATGTTTTGAATGAGATGAAACTCAAGGGTGAAAAGATTGCTATGCTCACCGCTTATGACTACTCCATTGCCAAGATTCTTGATGAAGCAGAGATAGATGTTATACTCGTTGGCGATTCAGCATCTAATGTAATGGCTGGATTCGATACTACACTCCCGATAACTCTCGATAATATGATCTATCATGCTGCTTCGGTAGTACGTGCAGTAAAGAGAGCCCTGGTTGTAGTTGACCTTCCTTTTGGCACATATCAGGGTAATTCAAAGGAGGCACTGGCTTCATCGATCAGAATAATGAAGGAGACCGGGGCACATGCTGTTAAGCTTGAAGGAGGTCTCCAGGTTGTTGAATCTATTGAGAGGATTCTCTCTGCAGGAATTCCGGTTATGGGACATCTCGGGCTTACTCCTCAGGCAATTCATAAATTCGGAACATATGTTGTGAGGGCAAGGGAAGAAGAAGAAGCACGCAGGCTAATGGAAGATGCCCGATTACTTGAGCAGACCGGTTGTTTTGCAATCGTTCTGGAAAAAATACCCGCAAGACTGGCAGAAGAGGTAACAGGTAGCCTGAAAATACCGGTAATCGGAATAGGAGCAGGTGGGAAAACCGATGGACAGGTGCTTGTCCTTCATGATATGCTGGGAATAACGCAGGAATTCTCACCTCGTTTCCTCCGCAGATATCATAACCTTTATGCAGAAATCAAAGGGGCAGTGCAGTCTTACATTGCAGATGTAAGATCGCAGGACTTTCCTAATGAGAAAGAACAGTATTAATTAAAAACAGAAATGGCTGAAATAATTTACGAGGACAATCATATAATTGCAGTATATAAAAGATCTTCTGACCTGACTCAGGGCGATAAAACCGGAGATGTTTCCCTGGACACTGAAGTAAAAAAATACATTGCAGAAAAGTACAAAAAAACGGGCGAGGTTTTTCTTGGAGTAGTTCACAGACTCGATCGTCCTGTAAGCGGAGTCATACTTTTTGCGCGTACCTCAAAAGCGCTTGAAAGATTAAATGAGATGTTTAGGGAGAAGCAGATAAAAAAGACCTACCTGGCTATTGTTAAAGAAAGGCCACCGGAAGATGAAGCAACTATTACCCATTTTCTTAAAAAGAATGAGAAGCAAAATAAAAGCTATGTATATGACACTGAGGTAAAGGGATCAAAGGAAGCTAGTTTAACATACAGGTTGAAAGGGAGATCAGAAAAATATTATATGATTGAAATTGAGCTTCATTCCGGGAGGCATCACCAGATACGGGCTCAGATGGCAAAAATCGGATGCCCTATAAAGGGTGATCTGAAATATGGATTTCCCCGATCAAATGAAGATGGTGGTATCAGCTTGTTTGCACGAAAACTTGAATTTATTCATCCTGTTAAGAAAGAGCCCCTTACTATTATTGCCCACTTTCCGGAAGGGGACATATGGTCAGTATTCATAAATTCAGTTAAATAAAAAAATGAGCCGGAAGACCGGACTCATTTTTTATAATCTTAATCTTTTGTTCGATCTTTTTGTCTTGGCCTGCTACCAATGTACTGGATGTAACACAGATAGCAAGCGCGGCAATTACGATATTAAATACTCTTTTCATGACAGGTTTATTTGATTAATAATGATTCAAAATTACTTTAATGCCAGTTACTTACAGTTAATGTCAGGTTAATTAGCGTTAATGAAAAGTTAAATACTTCTTTTGGAACGACTTAATGTTTTAATTTTGTAGCATGAACAGAATGAGATTCACGGGTCTGATCATTATGATGCTGTTATCCATAGTCGGAATAATATGGGTTCAGATTGTTTGGATAAATAAAGCAGTTGCAATACGGAATGAAGGTTTTAATTATGCAGTAACTGTAAGTCTGTATAATGCTAAAAATGACATTGAATCCTCACGAAAGATGAACGTATTCAACAACTTAATGGTTTCTGATCCTATTTCATTTGATGATCCCCTGAGTAATTTGACCAGCTTTATGAGCATAGGCAGTTATTCCTCGCATCCAGGTGATGAGATTAGCGTACGTATTACCAACCAGACGGTAACCGGCAATTCGGATACAAGTAAGGTAACTACATATAATAAATCATATACAATTAGCGGGGATAATCATATTGTCACAGATTCGGTTTCATATGTTGTGGCTGCTTCCGACAAATCAGGCAGAATGCGAATTGTAAAAAAAGGAAACGATGCTGGCACAAATACCCTTGCATTTTTTAACAAACAAAATGAATTCCTGGCCTGGCTGAAAAAACATGAAAATGAATTTCAGAATCTGAACAACCAGCAGGTAAATGAAATTTATCAGTGGGAAAAAACACTTGAGCTTGATAATAGTGAGATTTCATACTCGCTTCAGAAATCATTTGCTTTTTCCGGAATAGGAACCCCATATGAATTTGCTATTATTAAAAACGGGGTTGTTCAGGAGGGGACTATTAAAAAATCACAGAAAAGTGATTTCCTGAAAAGCAAATATATGGTAAAATTATTTCCTGAAAACACTGTCAACCAAAACATTATATTATCTGTAATATTTCCGGAACGTACTAATTACGTGTTGGGGTCATTAACCTGGATGTTGGGTGGATCAATGGTCTTTTCGCTTTTTATACTGGCTACATTTGGTCTGAGTTTGTTTTTTTTAATAAGACAGAAGAAGATAGGGGAGATGAAATCAGATTTCATAAATAACATGACGCATGAATTTAAGACTCCTATTGCTACTATTTCTCTGGCTGCCGACACAATCACCAACCCGAAAGTTATTAAAGATGAGGCAAGTGTCAGGCATTTTATCAGCATGATCAAAAAGGAGAACAGCCGGATGAATAAAAAGGTGGAAACAATTCTGCAGATTGCCTCACTCGATAAGAAGGAGATTGAATTCAGATTCGAAAACGTCTCCATACATACAATTATTGAACATGCTGTAGAGACAATTGATATTCAGGTGCAGCAGAGAAACGGAAGAATCAGGTTGAATTTGAATGCAGGTGAGCCGGTAATTTATGGTGATAGTGACCATCTAACCAATCTGGTCAATAATTTCCTGGATAATGCAATTAAATATTCAACTGAATCACCCGACATAACAGTTTCAACCCAAAATATTGAAAAAGGATTAATTTTGTCATTTGAAGACAAAGGAATTGGTATGACAAAAACGGTTCAAAGCAAAATCTTCGAGAGATTTTACAGGCAGAGTTCAGGAAACGTGCACGATGTTAAGGGCTTCGGTTTGGGTTTAAACTATTCAAGAGCTATAATCGATGCACATAAGGGCAATATAAATGTTTTCAGTGAACCCGGTAAAGGAAGCCGGTTCAAAATATTTTTACCATTTAATTGGGAAAACTAAAATGAGTAACAAACCCGTAAAGATTTTTCTTGTAGAGGATGACCTGAGTTTTGGTTCGGTTCTAAAGTCATACCTCGAGATTAACGACTTCGCTGTTGAGTGGGTCGATGATGGCAAGTATGCATTGGAGCATTTCAGAAAAGGTACTTTTAATATCTGTATCCTGGATATCATGCTTCCTCATGTTGATGGATTTACAATTGCAAATGAGATAAGGCAGATCAATAATGAAGTCCCAATCATTTTTCTGACTGCAAAAAAACTGAAGGAGGATGTACTCAAAGGCTATGGAGTGGGCGGGGATGATTATATTACCAAGCCTTTTGATACAGATATATTGCTGGCCAAAATACGTGCGATCCTGTCTAGACGTGATTTTCAAAGTGGCGAAAAAGACATTTATGAGATTGGAAAGTTTATCTTCAATTCCAAACTTAGAACTCTTACATTTGGTGAGGACGAAAAAAAGCTTTCACCTAAAGAAGCACAACTGCTTGAATTACTCGCAAACAATCCTAATGCATTGATAAGCAGAGAGCTGGCATTAAAAAAAATATGGGGTTCAGATGACTATTTTACTGCAAGGAGCATGGATGTTTATATAACCAAACTCAGAAAATTCTTATCGGATGATCCGGACCTGAATATTAAAAACATTCACGGAGCAGGCTTCCAGCTTATTGTCAGGGAAGATTAACCTTCAGATTCTCCTTATTGAACTGTAACGGCAAAAGGCAGATAATGCTATCAATAATAATTGTTTTGTTTTTGCCTGACAGAATAATCCTGATTTTATTTCCGGTTCTTGACTCCTCTTCAGCAATCACCTGACGACAATTTCCGCATGGGGAAGGTGGTTCATAAGTAATGCCGTCCTTCCTCATCGACGCAATGCAAATAGCTATCGGTTTATCATCAGGATGATTTGATATGGAGTATGAAAGAGCACTTCGTTCTGCACATATTCCTGATGGGAAAGCAGCGTTTTCCACATTTGCTCCCCGTACTATTATTCCACTCTCTAGTCTGACTGCAGCCCCGACTCTGAATTTTGAATAGGGTGCATAAGCATTGGAAGCAGCTTCTCTGGCCGCCAGAACCAACTCACTGTCATCTGGATTAAGCTCCTCAGGCAACTCAAATTCCTGGTATGAAAATGATATATTTTTTGTTTCTATCATAACACTCTTATTCAGTTTGGGTTACAAATTTAGTAATAAATGTCAGGAGGCCTGTATTTGTAATGACGAATGTTCGTAGTATAAAAAGTTAATTGTTTTTATAACTTTAGCCACTCAGGGTACTTTATATACTATGTGAGCGTTAATATATTTTTAAAGCAAATAAAATTCTAATGAGAAACAGTTTATTCTTCTTTCTTCAACTTGCTTTAATTTCAGTTCTATATTCCTGTAAAGCTTACAAACCTATTGTTTCGACCTCAGGATCAGGATTATCGGAAGAAGATTATATCAATATTTATAAAGATATTGCAATTAGTGAAATGAAGAGAACCGGTATTCCTGCCAGTATTACTCTCGCCCAGGGAATGATTGAGTCAGATTACGGACACAGCCGGCTTGCAAGAGAAGGAAATAATCATTTTGGAATAAAGTGTCATAACGACTGGACCGGACCAACAATTCATCATAATGATGACAGGAGGAACGAATGTTTCAGGAAATACCGAAAACCGGAAGAATCGTTTTATGATCATTCTGACTTTCTGAAATCAGGGTCGCGTTATAATTTTCTTTTTGATATTGCACCAACAGATTATAAAGGATGGGCACGAGGATTGAAGAAGGCCGGGTATGCTACAAATTCTGACTACGCAAATATGCTTATCAGAAAAATAGAAGAGAGTAATCTTATGATCTACGATCGTGGGTATACTTCCTCAAATCTGCAGAGAGATACGACAAGGCCAGTTCAATCGGTTATGTTATCTGATTCAGATGAAGTTAAGATGCCGGTGAATACTACATACAGGAATGCATCTGTTTTAGCCCATCCTCCACGGGTATTGGAAAGTAACAGGATACAATATATAATTGTTAAAGACGGTGATACAAAAGAGAAACTTGAGAACGAGTTCCAGTTGTTAAAGTGGGAATTGTCGAAATATAATGAATTAAAAAGCGATTTTACACCTGTTCCCGGGCAAATACTATATCTTCAGCCTAAAAGGGAAAAGGCCGAACCTGGTAAAGATTCTTATACAGCAGCGGAAGGAGATACAATGTATATTATCTCCCAAAAATTCGGAATTAAACTTAAAAGTCTCTATGAGATGAACAGGATGGAACAGGGTGCTGAACCTGAAACGGGGGAAAAAATATGGTTAAGAATCAATAAGCCGGTTAACTTACCATAACTGCATAATCGTCAATTCGGAACCCTCTTAGAAATTCCACTGAACTCATTCTGGTTTTTCCTTCAAGCTGAAGGTTGGCGATACCTATAAAACCATCTTTACATGCAACTCTTAAGAAATGTTTACCATCGGATATCAATTGTCCGGGTTCGTAAGAGTGGCTGGTAATATTTGGCAGGCTCTCAAAAACCTTAAATGTCAGCGATGAGGAATCGTTTTTGAAAAATGATTTTGCACATGGGTAAGGTGCAAGCCCTCTTATAAAGTTATGAATTGACAATGCATCTTTATTCCAGTCAATAATGCAGAATTCGGGGTTGATTTTCGGAGCATGCTTCAAAGACTTTCCGGGGATGATTAGCCTGGATTGTGGCTGAGGTTTTATATTATTATCTGTAATGTCTGCCAGTGTTCTGATAACAAGCCTGGCTCCATGTTTCATTAGTCTGTCATGAAGATCTCCTGCATTTTCAAATGGGAATATTTGGATCTCTTCTCTCATGAGAATAGATCCCGTATCTATTTTATCATCGATAAAAAATGTAGTTACCCCGGTAACTGATTCCCCGTTTATAATGGCATGATTTATTGGAGCAGCCCCGCGGTAGTCAGGCAGTAATGATGCGTGAAGGTTAATGGTACCAATTGATGGCATCTTCCAGATTATCTCCGGAAGCATTCGGAAAGCAACAACAATAAAGATGTCTGCATTGAGATTTTTCAGTTCATTAATAAACCCCGGATCTTTTAGGTTTGCCGGTTGCATTATCGGAAGTGAGCTGATTTCTGCAAATTCTTTAACAGCCGATTTTTTAATCTTCCTTCCTCTTCCGGAAGGTTTGTCGGGTGTCGTTACGACAGCTACAATATTAAAACCATTTATAAGCAGTGAACCAAGTGTCGCTACTGCAAACTCAGGTGTCCCCATAAATACAATCCTGAGGTTTTTCATGAACTTTAATTAATAATATTATTCAAAGCTAATAAATATCTCAATCTTTAACAATGTGCTTATAACAGGAGAGGTTGTGTCCCATCTTATTTGCTTTGGTTTCAAGATAAAAACGATTATGAGGATTAGGCTCAATTACCAGGGGAATTGTCTCAACTATTTTAATGCCATAACCTTCCAGTCCTGCTCTTTTTACGGGGTTATTTGATATCAGACGAACTTTTCCAAGTCCAAGTTCCCTCATTATACTTGCGCCAACACCATAGTCTCTTTCATCTTCCGCGAATCCGAGCTCCAGGTTTGCCTGCACGGTGTCCATCCCTTCGTCCTGGAGTTTATATGCTTTTATTTTGTTCAAAAGCCCGATTCCTCTACCTTCCTGACTTAGATATATAACAACTCCCTTACCTTCAGCTTCAACCATAGCCATTGCTTTTTGCAGCTGAGGACCGCAGTCGCATCTCATAGAACCAAATATATCACCTGTGAAACATGATGAGTGTAATCTCACCATAACCGGTTCGTCTTTTGTCCAGGAACCCTTCACCAGTGCAGCATGTTCCAGCCCATTGCTGATCTGACGGAAGGGTATGAATTCAAAATCACCTTTATCAGTTGGAAGAGAGACTCTTACGCCCTTTTCAATAATTGAATCTCTTTCAAGAGTATAAGTAATAAGATCCTTAATGGCTATAATTTTAATGTTAAATTTTTGACTGATTTTCTGAAGATCGTCTAATCTTGCCATCGATCCATCATCATTCATTATTTCAACCAGGGCGCCTCCTGGTCGCAGGCCAGCCATTCGGGTTAAATCGACTACTGCTTCTGTATGACCTGCTCTTCTAAGTACGCCTTTTGCTTTTGCTTTTAGTGGGAAGATATGTCCGGGACGACCAAGATTGTAAGGCCTGGTTGAAGGGTCAACCAGTGCTTTAATTGTAAGGGCTCTGTCTTGCGCAGATATGCCTGTGGATGTTATATCGCTGAGTAAATCTACTGATACAGTAAATTGTGTTTCGTGTAAAGATGTGTTGTTTCCTACCATGAGATCAAGATCGAGAGCTTCGCATCTTTCTTCCGGCAGGGGAGCGCAGATGAGACCACGACCATGTTTGGCCATGAAATTGACTATTTCAGGAGTTATAAGTTCTGCAGAACAGATGAAATCACCCTCATTTTCGCGATCTTCATCATCAACCACAATTAAAAGTTTTCCCCTCTTAATATCTTCGATAGCCTCTTCAATTGTATTCAGTTTTACATTATTCATTTTAACAAAATTATTAGTCAGATTCTGATTTTACAGGAGTTCTTTTCATGAAAATCCTGAATATAAAATCTTTGATCTTTTTAAAGAACATAACGTACGTATCAATGTTCATAATAACCGAATCAGTAGTTGCTTTATATGTCAGGAAAACACCAATAGGTAATAAGATATATGATGCGGCCCACATACCGGCAAAAGTACCAACTACATCCTCTTCTGCCATTTTCTGTCCGGAAATTGAAATTACATAATATACCACGAAGAAAAATATCGAAATAACCGCGGGTGTTCCTAGTCCTCCTTTTCTGATGATTGCACCCAGGGGTGCTCCTATGAAGAAGAAAACGAGACAGGCGAATGACATAGTCAGTTTTTTGTTCCATTCCACTTCAAAACGTTTGATGTTTTTTATATCATTGTGGAGCGATTGATCCTTTTGTGTAAGGAAGCTGGTCCCTTCTTTTATATCCATAATTGCTCTTGCCAGAACGCTCCTTTTTTCCAGTACTGTGAGAGAGTCGAACAGACCTCTGGTATCAAACCTGGAAATTTTCTTTAAACTATCTCCATTAGCAATATTGGTCGGATTAACGTGAATGAAGTTTTTCTCATTATAGATTTTTAAACTGTTGAATTCATTGTATTTATTAGCCTCTTTTGAAGTATATCTTTTATTCAGGGAATCTATGGTAAATGTCAGTTGAGAAATATTTTGCATTGCAGCACTTGATTTGAAAAGGCCTTCCTCACTTCTTTCCAGGTCAAATCCAGTAAGCGGAATTACAATGGTTTCTTCCTTGAACTTATCTTTTCGTGACGGATATGATCTGTCAGCAGATCCTACTTTGCTCTCTTCCATCTCATTAAATGTAGATCCGTTAAAGAGAGTCATACTTAATCCTGTTTCATCTCTGGTAAGTTTCATATAACCTGAGTCTGCAGTGGTAACCGTAGAATTACCCCTTCTGTCACGGTGATCATAAATAATCAGATTTTCCAGGCGATTTGATTGAGGATCTTTCTTCGCAATTTTAATGCTGAAATCAGGTACTCCGTTATAAAATGTTCCTGCCTGAATGTTTATGTCAGGTTTCTTTTTACGGATATCCCAGAGAAGAGTTCGTGCTTTGTTAGTCGAATAAGGGAGAACATTATTTGAAAAGAAGAAGGAGACTAATGCAAGTATCCCGAGCATCACAACTAAGGGTCTCATTATTCTCTGAAGTGGTATGCCTGAAGCTTTCAGAGCTGTGAGTTCACTGAATTCTCCCATATTACCAAAAGTCATAAGTGAAGCAAGAAGAATAGCCAGAGGAAGCGCCATCGGAACAAAAGTCATTGAAAAATGGTATATAAGCTCCGCAAGCACTTTAATTTCAAGCCCCTTTCCGGCAAGCTCATCAACATACATCCAGAGGAACTGTAAAATAAGGATGATCTGGACGATGAAGAATGTGAATACCAGAGGGCCAATAAATGATTTTAATACAAACTTGTCAACTTTCTTCACTATCTGATTGCATTTGAAGTGCAAAACTAGTTGATTTTTATCAAAAATCATCTTTACAGATTGTTCATTTTTGGCAGGTTCTTTTTGCCTTTTCATTTGGCTTCACAAAATTCGCGTAGCCGGCGAGGATTTGCTATCCTTTGTACGGCATTGCTCGCCTTGCGGCGATTTAGGTTAGAATATTTATTAAAATAAACTCTGAGTTCGACATTTGGATTTCAAACGGCCTCTGCAGCCATGATCTTTTTTGGTTACTTTTTTCTATCAAGAGAAAAAAGTAACAATTAAATCCCTAAAATTCTTTTTAGATCATTGATTTGGGAATCCCAAAGATAGATAGAGTCTTCTTTCTCCTCCGGCTCCGAGAAATCAGTTATAATTAAAGCCAGGTCGCTGGTAAGTTCTTCGATATTTATCCGGAACTCGAAGTAATTAGATTCTTCATTTTCCATACCCAGCCATTCAAATCTGACCATTTTATTCTCTTTAAGCGCCGATAACCGCGCTTTTGATTCTGAACTATTCCAATAAAATGAAAAGAGATCGCCATCCACATTTACCTGATCCGCGAACCACTCACCCAGCCCCTCGGGAGTGCAGAGTCTGGAAAAGAGCACTTTCGGTGAACAATTCAGATTATATTCCAATTCGAACTTCAATCTCATGATAAGAACTTATTCTTAATGCTTTACTATTTCCGCAATTTAGAAAAAATATTGAAACTAAAAAACCTTATTGTTAAATTGTAACAAACTCATTATATTTGCACCCGCAAAAAGTATAAAAGAAATAGTTGGCGAGATAGCTCAGTTGGTTAGAGCGCATGATTCATAATC
>JANYJP010000022.1 GCA_025358455.1 Bacteroidales bacterium | reverse complement strand
TAGCAACACTATAGTGATATCTCTCGCCCCCAAGATCACCATTGCGAAAATATCATCAAAACTGAACCAGACTAAAAACATTGCAAGGTTAATTCCAAATGCAACTTCATTCATTAATGAAGGTTACAACCCCGTATGTTTTTCTTCTGATTTCTCCAGAAATGAAAAGAAACAGGTTTTTGAACTTTTAAAGCTTATGGGTAATACTTTTGAGGTACCAGAAGAAAAACTTGAAAGCTATGCCATAATGTCGGCCATGCTGCCTACATATTTCTGGTTCCAGTTGAAGGAGCTGGCAGCGATCGGGCAAAAAATTGGGCTGTCTGAAGATGAAAGCAATGATTCGATAAACGACACCTTGATTGCTTCATTAAACCTGATGTACAAATCAGGTCTGACTCCTCAGGCAGTAATGGATCTTATACCTGTTAAACCAATTGGAGAGCATGAAGCACAAATCGCTGAGATTTATAGAACCAAATTGATCGGGTTGTTTGATAAAATTAAACCATAATCAGAAAAATATTGAAGACATAACCGCTGATGACTGCTGTCAGGAATATTACGGCAACTATCCAAACCACTAGTTTAAGCTTAAATATAGAGGGGGATCCCGATGATTGCAGCCACAGGAATTGCCAGCGGGTTATCAGGTCCCGCAATCTTTACAACAAAATCCTGCGGCATTTATCCGTAAATAGCAGCTCCCAGGGCAACACCAATCAGTAAATAAGCCATTATCGGTACTCCAGTCACAACTCCGGAAATTCTGTTTGCCATTTGTAGATTTCGATTATTAGCAACCTCCTGATGCTTTCTTCTTTTTAGGAGCAGCCTGCAAAGCAGGTTTGGCAGATCCAGAACTTTGACTTTGAGTTGTCTGAACTGTCATACCTCCACCCAGCGCCTTCCCGGCGCTAAGACGAAAATCATATTTTGCAAACTCTTCATCCGGACTCGTGGATGCCGGTTTCTGAGGATTTAGTATAGCATTAAACCAATAGTTCAATCCGCCTTCGAGCACAAAATTGTTTTTATATCCAAGTTGTCTTGTTACCATCCATGCCTCATTAGCTGTAATAGTACCGTTTGAATAGAATATGTTCATTTTAACATCCTGATTAAGTACATCTTCATATTTGTCCGAAAGCAGGTCAGAAACAGGAATATTTATGGCTCCGGGAAGACTGAATTTTTCAAAATCATCCTGACTCCTTACGTCGATTAGCCTGAATGAAGGATCTTTTTTTACAATCATGTCGGCTACTGTCTCAGGAGCAATATACTGAGTGCGTGTGTTTGCCTCACCAAGCAACTGATCTGCTGTCAGTTTGTATGGTTTTGTTTTATTCTGCGGGACAGCTGCAATTATTAGTCCCATCGGAATTACAAACAATGCTAAAAGTTTGAGTGGTTTCATATTGAGTGTTTTATATATTGATAATTCTAATACTCTTTTCTCGGAAATTTCTTTTCAGCCCATTCTGCAACCCAGAACATTGCCAGTGCAACAATTATTAATAGGAAGGCAAAAACGCCATCGCTAAGTCCAAGTGTTTGACTGATTTTTGGTGAACCCAGGAATTTAGCCATATACATGCCATCCCATATTTTATATCCAAGTCCGAAAATCAGAACTCCCAGAAAGAGGCCACCGATGAAGACAAAGGCATCAATTTTACCTATTGACGCTCCACAGAAACTTGTACCCGGACAGTACCCACCGATAATAAATCCTGCACCCATTATTATACCACCGATAATGGCTGATGTCAGATAAGTTGGATTAACATATACAAGATTCAGGTCTACCCAGCCGAACAGGCTAAAAAAGAGCAAACCAAGCATTGCTGTAATTGCGGCAGTAAAAAACACTTTCAGAACTACGGTATCATAACCGTAAAAAACACCTGCAAGTTTTCTGCTTGATGAAAATCCACTCTGTTCAAGAACAAAGCCAAAGCCTATTCCAATTATAAACGCCAGGAAAAGGTTAGTATTCGCTGATATTAATTCGTTTACTGATAATGGTCCCATGATTTTTTGTCTATTTGTCTGAATGTCTAAATGTCTTATTGTCTTGCGGTCCTGCGGTCATTTTTGCCCTGCGCCCTGCGCCCTGCGACCTGCACCGTTTTAAATCCAGTTCTTCCTGAAAAAATAAGCCAGAGCATATGCAGTTCCGAAGATAGCCATCATTGTTATGAATCCTCCCAGAGACAAAACTGCCATTCCGCTCAAGGCCGAACCGCTTGTACATCCTCTGCCAAGTTGCGATCCAAAGCCAAAAAGTACGCCTCCGGTCAAAGCGAGAAGAAGTCGTTTTTTTGAGGTAATATTTGGCGAATGTTCCACTTTTAGCTTCAGTCGTCCTGCAAATGCGCCTGAAAGAAATCCACCGACAAGTACACCAGTCATTTCAAAAACGAGCCAGGTTTTCATCGGGTTACCCGGATGTTCTTCTCTGTACTCTTTTACAAATCCTGATTTTTCGGATGCGGATGGTGCAATTGTAGTAACAGCAGTTACTACAGAACTTTTTATGGCACCGCTAGCCCCCAAACCTCGACCTGAAACAAAATTTGCGGCCAGAAGAACGATTCCTAACAACACACCACCAACATAAGGGTTCAAGTACTTTGTCTTTTTTGCTTCCATTGATTTAAATATGTTATGTTCGAGTTCTAATAATTGTTTTGTGTTTATCGTTAAAATCGTTTATCGCCTATAATACATAATACATTTTTGCCCTGCGCCCTGCGCCCTTTGCCCTGAGCCTAATATAGCCACCGGCTTACCTGTCCGGCATAGACAATTATAAAACGCAACATAAGGCTACCAAAAATTACCAAAACTGCCGGAACAATTGCCGGAATATGAAATTTACCCAACTCCATAAATTCAAGCAAAGCAGGGATCAGCATTCCCATGATTACGACAAAGATCCAGAATGACATAGTATAGGGTCCTCCAAGAAACAGTTTTGCTGCTTCAATCTGAACTTGTGTACTGGCCAGAAAACCCATGAACATGTGTATAATAAGGAATAATTCAATCCCTATTAACACCAGGTCTATTCTTGCAAATTGCCTTCGTTCTGCTTTATTCTTTGATAAAATCAATGTTGCTGCTGCACCTGCTGAAAGGCCGGAAGAAAGAAATAATGGTCCCAGTATTGATGTATTCCATAGAGGTCGTGCATTAAAAGCTGATAATAAGATCCCTGTATATATTCCGAGAACAATACCATAAATAAGCATAATCCATGCAAGGGCTTTCTTATAC
>JANYJP010000020.1 GCA_025358455.1 Bacteroidales bacterium | reverse complement strand
ATATAAGAATGTTATCGAATGCTTCTCAAAAAGTAAAACAGTAAGAATAAAGTTTAAGAAAATCTTCGTAAGTCTATTGAATGACCTTAAATGACAAATATTCATATATCCTTTTTAGAATAACCCGAGAGATTTACCTGCATAAACATTTGATTTTAATCCCTCATTTGCCTCAACGCAAATTTTTTTTTATTTTTTTTGAAGGGTCGTGATCCTTGTCAGGTAGCACACCCCCTCAGAAACACCCCCTTATTTTTAAGGATTTATTTTAACACAGGATACTTTCTTTAATCATTTTAATGATCGGGGGGGCGGTATGGCGGGGGTGGTGGGTGATGGGTAGGGGTCTTCTTGAAGCAGGTGACTTTAAACTCCGCATATACTCTCTTCAGGAAAACATGATCCAACAATTGACTTGACGATAAATTCTTATTTACTCGTTTTAATTTTAGTAATATTAATATTTTCTACTTTGAAGAGTGGCATTTGACCATCGGTTTCAGTACCTGCATATATTTGTGTAGAATCGCTTAGAACGTCAAATGACAAAGTGATATTCACTCCATCCATATTACCTTGTTTATAAGAATTCGGTAAGTTAATCGGATAGTATAACGTGTTGTTTGGGGATGACGGCACAGACACTAAGTACTGGGTACACCCATAGGAACAGCCAATTAGTTTTATTTTGCCCTCTATCCCATCGTACATAGATGGTTTGTCTGGAGTTTTGGTGCAAAGTGTAAATGACATTGCCACAACAATTATAACAAATAACTTCTTCATAACTAACTCGCTTTCTTTGGTTACAAAAATTATAAAACAATTTGCCACATAAATCATGCCACCCGAAGTGTAAATTTATTCTTAATTAAAAGTACAACAAAATAATAGCTCATTTATTTGTTTTTATCCGTGAAAAGATGTACTTTTAATGTGTGATTAAAAAGGCAACTAAAACGCAGGAATTATGAAAGTGAAGTATAACAGAGTTTCGACCATCCAACAGACAGGAGACCGTTTTTTAAATGATAATGAAAAATATGATCTTACATTACTTGACAAAGTTAGTGGAAGCATACCATTCAGCGACCGTCCAAAGGGAAAAGAAGTGGTTAATCTCGTTGAGGCAGGACAGATCACCGAACTCGTAGTCGAAGAATTTTCAAGGTTGGGCAGGAATACGGGGGACGTTATCCGAACCTTAGAATGGTTGGAAGAACATGAAGTCAACGTAAACGTTCTTAATAACGGGTTACAGAGTAGACCAAATGGCAGGAAGAATCCAATATGGAAGATGATCTCCAGCGTCTTGTCAAGTGTGTACGAAATGGAGCTTGAAAATATTCGTGAAAGAACTTTGATGGGAAGAGCAGTATATGTTCAGCGGGGTGGTATTTTGGGACGACCAGAGGGAAGCGGAGAGAGTGAAAAGAAATTCATAGAAAAGGAAAAGAGTAAAGAGATAATTAAGTTTTTAAATAAGCAGCGTACCTTTCGGGAAATCAGCAAGTACACAAACACGTCAAACAAAACCATTATTAAGGTCAAGAGAATAGCTAAAAAGTATGGCTTGATTACGTTGGAGGCTTAACCAACCGTTTTACTGAAGTTACAGGAAATTTCTGTCCCGATCCAGAAGAATGCATGCGCTGGGCACACAAAGTGCCCATTTTCTTTTCAAACATGCCTTATTTGCCGTTTTTATTGCTGTTGTAACCATTTTTTAATCACATAAGAGACAATTAGCACCTGTTACAACATACAGAAAGAACTATAAATGGGTATTAATTCACATAATAATGCACCAAATACGTTGCAATTTTCGTGAACTGAGTATTTATCGTAAAAAAACAACATGAAGAAACAGAAACGTAGTTATCCGCCTCAGCATCAAAAACGCCTTGACCGTCTTGCAATCTCATTAAAGGAAATGCGGTTTTCAGAAGGCAGGAAGCAGGATGGATTTGTCGATGAAGGAATTACCCGCAGGAAGATTCAACGTGCGGAGTACGGAAATAATATAACGTTGGTTAGTCTGTTTTCATTGCTGGACTGTTATGGGTACACTCTGAGTGATCTTGATATTGTAGAATGAGCGATACAGGGAGAATTTTTAGAAAACCTTGCATCTGCTGGAGATTTGTGATAAATTTGTATGGTAATTGATGCGTTTGCTTCACCTACTTCAATTACATGAAAACTTAAAAGACTGAAGATAAATGATGCGGATGTTCTCCCACCTTCATTAATAAAGACCCCACTGAAATTTTTAACACTGCTATCGGCATAATAAAGTTACAACGCTGAATGAAATCAATGAAGCGCACGGGAATGACGGTGCGGTTGTTTTCTGCCCAGTATAAATCTGATCCGAACGAAAGACTTGTAACTGATCCTAATCACGGTGAAATGAAACACCCGAAAAGACCTGCGCTGACTTGGGTTGTCAACAGGCAACTGATACGATTTGACAGGGTGTAGACTATGTGGGGACATGGTTGTTGATTATGATCTTACTACTTACTGGTATTTCTTAACTTACTTTTTTAATTATTAATTATTTAAATATTTGAAGAAGAAAGAAGCAAAGAAGAAGTATCAGGGGAAAAACTCCCTATTGCCTATGCCCATTTTTTCGAAACCGATCCTTCTTCGGAATTATTAATCCTCCATGCCTGACTACTTTTATCCCCTCTTGCGATCCTTCGTAGTTATTATAGATGCTATGTTGCATAATATCAGCATGTTTACTATTGTGGCTACCTGTTTAAATTTATAACCCTCCTAACATTGCTGCCTCAGCTTTAAATTGTTGAAAAGACGGAATGCACGACATCACAATATTTATAATAAATTATATTACAGATATATATAGCCATTATATAAAGTAATACAATACTTGACTGACCAGTTTTCTTTGGAACATTTTAACATTTCGGAATGGAATAAAAGTATAAAGACTTAACTTAACCGCTTAAAAATTATCTTAAAGTAAAATCATGAATCTTATTGATGCAGGTGTAGAAAAAGGATTGATCAAATTTGATGATGAACATAACTTATAACTTATATTCATCAAAATAAGAAGCGTAATTATAACAACCCAGAATAGAAAGTTCAGGCTGAAACATTTTTAACTCTGGTCTTAGATTATGGTTATCCTGTGAACAGGATTAAATTATATGTTTCTGTACAAATGGGTTCAGAAACAAAGGAAGCTGATATTGTTGTTTATTCTGACGATAAATGTGAAGAAACCCATATTTTAGTTGAATGCAAGAAAGAGGATATTACCGATCAACAATTTAAATTAGCAGTTGACCAAGCCTACAGTTATTGTGTAGCGGAAGGCGGAAATTATGTTTGGGTAACATCAAAGATAATTAATGAGTACTATGAATTACCCAAAACAAGACCACGAAGCAGAATCGTGATCCCTGATATCCCACAGTATGGGGTAAACAAGTTAGAACCATACAAATATGTAAAGGGTGGCTCATTGGCGTCTGAAAGGGAAGCAGAAAGTAAGGATGTAAAAGAACCTGAACAGAAACCAAAGCAAAAGTTTTTTGAACTTGAAGTTGTCAGTGAAAGTGAACTCACAAAGATATTCTTACAATCACATCAGGCACTTTGGGGCGGTGGACAACGAAATCCCAGTGTAGCATTTGATGAACTGGACAAACTAATTTTCTGCAAAATTTGGGATGAAAAGCATCCAAGGAAATTTGGTCAGCCATACGATTTTCAACTCTTTCGTGATGAATCTCCAGACGATCTTTTAACACGTATTAAAGGACTTTACGAAAACGGGAGGAAGAAAGACCCAGAAGTTTTTAAAGATAATATCACCCTAAGTGCTCAGGAGACACTGACGATAGTTAAATATTTTCAACGCATTAATCTTAACAAAACTGACCTTGACAGTAAAGGCAAAGCGTTTGAAACATTTATGGGAAGTTTCTTTCGTGGTGACTTCGGGCAGTACTTCACTCCAAGACCTATCGTAAAGTTCATTGTAGACAGCTTACCAATTAGCAATAACTCCCGGGTGTTAGACTCAAGTTGTGGAAGTGGCGGTTTTCTACTTCATGCTCTGGATAAAGTCAGAGAACAGGCGAATGATTTTTATAATAAAGAAAAAGAAGAAAAAGATCATTTTCGTCACTGGCACGACTTTGCTGAAAAGAATCTCTTTGGCATTGAAATAAATGAGCAGATAGCAAGAACAGCTAAAATGAACATGATAGTTCATGATGACGGACATACTAACGTGGTTGCATTGGATGGACTCTTAAGCGATAAGGATATACAAACAAAATCCAAGAATAAGGAATTTGTGTACGGAACTTTTGATTTTATAATTACAAATCCACCTTTTGGAAGCATAGTTAAGCAGACGGAAAAAGCATACATGCACCAATATAATTTGGCAGCTAAAGAAGTTGACTGGCTTAATACCACTGGAAGCAACAAAACTTCAATACGTGACAGCCAAAGCACTGAAGTCATGTTTCTGGAACAGTGTCATAATTTCTTAGTTGAACATGGTTATCTGGCAATTGTGATCCCTGACGGGATTTTAACAAATAGCAGTTTGCAATATGTGAGAGACAATATTGAGGAAATGTATAGAATTGTTGCAGTCATTTCAATCCCACAAACAGCATTTTCTGCAACTGGAGCAGGTGTAAAAAGTTCAGTTTTATTTCTGCGGAAGCACAAACTTAAACAAACGGAAAAAATCAATAATCAGAAGGAGAAACTTAAAGAGCATGTTAAAACTGAAAATAATTATATCCGTACCATTGGGCAATGGGAGAAAGAAAAGAATGATTTAATTAAAAAGCTGGAAAGTGAAGCAAAGAAGGCGAATCCAAAGGCAAACAAAAAAGAGATATCCGAAATAATTCAAACCGATAAGTCAGTAATACTGGGAGCATTCACCGACAAAGTGAACTTACTGAAGGAAGAATTGACGGAGAAATATTTTTTAACAAAACAAGCCACTTTGGATGATTATCCTATTTTTATGGCGATAGCAGAGGATATTGGTTATGATGCAACAGGAAGGAGTACAGCGAATAATGAATTGACGGAAATTGGTACAGAACTTTTAAAATTCATTGAACACATTAACAATACGGAACGGTAATGAATGAGTTTACATTATCACCAACTCTAAACCCACAAAGAGTTTTTATTTTACGCAAAAGTGAAATTGAAAAACGTTTTGACCCATTTTACTATGTCCCTGAATTATTGGAACTGGAAAAGAAAATCTTAGCTAAGAGACCTAAAAGATTACGTGATTTTGTAATAAAAATTTCAAGCGGGGCAACACCAAAAACAACTGAAAGCGAAAAATACTATACAGATCAAGAAAATGGAATCCCATTTTTGCGAGTACAGAATCTTTCACCTACTGGTGTATTGGAGTTTTCTGACTGTAAATATATTAATCCAGAAACCCATGCTGGAATGTTGAAACGTAGCCAAGTGACAGCAGGAGATTTATTAGTAAAAATTACAGGAGTGGGTCGCATGGCGGTGGCATCAGTAGCCCCTGAAGGTTTTATTGGTAATATCAATCAGCATGTTTGTGTTATTAAAACGGGAAGTAAAGAGATTAGTGAGACTGTAGCAGCTTTTCTTAATTCGGATATCGGGGAAAAATTGGCAAGCAGGAGAAGCACAGGAGGGACGAGACCTGCGTTAGATTATCCTGCTTTACTCTCTATCCCGATCATTGCTGACAAACGGATATTTAAAATTACGAAAACCGTCATAGATCAAAAGCAAAAGAATGAAAGTGAAGCCGAAAAACTTCTTTCAGGTATTGATGAATATTTGTTAAAAGAACTGGGAATAACTTTACCTAATGCAATTGATAACACCCTGAAGAATCGGATATTTACTCGGACATTAAAAGAAATTGCAAACAATAGATTTGATCCATATTTTCATCAAAAGAAATTTACTGACAATCTCGATGTAATTGCTAAAGGGAAATATCCAGTTAAACCACTTCGGGAAATTATTGCGGGTAATTTAATTAAAGGAAACTTGCCAACACAGGACGAAAAAGGTGGAGAATATTCAGTAGTTCAAATCAATTCGATAAAAGCTGATGGAACAATTGACCTCAATGATTTAGTTACTTCAAAGAAGATTTTCAGTAAACCCCAGAAGTTAGAAAAGGGCGACATATTAGTTGTCATAACTGGAGCGACAATTGGCAAACTTGCATACTGGGATTATATGGGTCAATACTATTTGGGTGGAGATATTGTAAAGTTTCAAACGAATGGTTTGGCAAACAATTCATTTGTATATAATTTTCTGCGTTGTGGCATAATTCAAACTGAAATTAAAAGAAATATTACTGGAGCAACCAATGGTCATTTAGCACCAGATGATATAAAACATATACTGATCCCTGTCCCAAATCCCGAAAAGCAAATAGAAATTGCTAACCATATCACAGAGATAAAGCAACAAGCACAATTGCTTAAAGACAGAACGAAAGAAGCATTAATGCAAGCAAGTAGAGCAATTGAAGATATTTTATTGAATTAGCCACGCAGGGAATCATACAACCTGTTTTCTTTCAACCGCTATGATATAGTGATCCAGAATTAATAAAAATGACTGGGAAACCCTAACTTACCAACAGAAGCAAAGTGGCTTTAAACGGCTTTATATGAGGTCTGATTGAAACGTTCGTTGTTGAAGTGATACTCCTACGTTAAATGACCATCTGAAACAGCAATAACTTACAAAATGTTCAAAACATGTTCAAAATTCTGTAAGTTATTGATTTATAGTACTATTTGTAGCCCCACCAGGAATCGAACCTGAATCTAAGGTTTAGGAAACCTCCATTCTATCCATTGAACTATGGGGCCAGTATTTGTTTTTTCAAGTATTCTTTACCACAACCGCTTTTTAAAAATTTCTCCCTTTCTCTTGCTGCTATTCTGGTTTCAACAGTCTCGTAATAAATTAAAACCCATGGCATGAATCCTTTTGTTGACTTAGTTTTTCCTTGATTATGCTCCTTAATCCGCATTTCAAGGTTTAATGTAAATCCAACATATATCCTGCCGTCAAAACTACTCTTTATGGCGTAAATAACATAACCCATGATTTAATTTTTTACAAACCTCCATTCCCTGCCTGCCGGCAGGCAGGTATCCATTGAACTACGGGACCGGATCAATACTGCAAAAGTATAACCAAAAGCCCGTTTTTACAACTTATTCCTTAAAATAACCTTACCAGGCCACCTATTGCAATATATCACTAACAATATTTGCCAAAGATTTCCTAATTTTGCAAACTTAAAATCAGGATCATTACTAATCAACTTCAGAACAAGATGGATTACACTTTCCCCGAGATCGAAAAGAGATGGCAGAAATACTGGGAGGATAATAAAACCTTCAAAACCCCGGAAGATTTAACAAATCCCAAAAAGTGCTATATTCTTGACATGTTTCCTTATCCGTCAGGTGCAGGACTTCATGTCGGTCACCCCGAGGGATATACTGCAACTGATATTTTCAGCAGGTACAAACGAATGAGAGGATTTAATGTTCTTCACCCGATGGGATGGGATGCATTCGGCCTGCCTGCAGAACAGTACGCGATTCAAACCGGAACACATCCGTCAATCACTACCAGGAATAACTGCGATACTTTCAGAAGACAGATAAAAGATCTTGGCCTGAGTTATGACTGGGATAAGGAGATAAATACTACAGATCCCCGCTATTTCAAATGGACCCAATGGATATTTATACGCCTGTATAACACATGGTTCGATCATAATTTACAGAAGGGTAGACCGGTTTCCGAATTACCTGTTCCGGAAAATATAAAGAAACTTGGCACGATCGAAGTAATTAAATACATTGATTCTCAAAGACTCGCATATTATGACAATGCACAGGTATGGTGGTGCTCCCACTGCTGTACAGTATGTGCAAATGAAGAGGTGCTCAATGATGGCTCGCATGAGAAATGCGGGAATAAGGTTGAGAAGAGAAATCTTAAGCAGTGGATGCTGCGTATTCCTCTATATGCTGAACGGCTTCTGAAAGGAATTGACAGCCTCAACTGGCCGGAAGGTATAAAAGATATGCAACGGAACTGGATTGGCCGTTCCACTGGTGCTGAAGTTGATTTCAGCATAGAGGGATTAATTGAAACCCTGACTGTTTTCACTACCCGCCCTGATACTTTGTTCGGAGCCACGTATATGGTAATAGCACCTGAACATCCTCTTGTCGGTACTATCACTACAAACGATAAAAAGAAGAGTGTAGAAGAATATATAAAGGCAACATCACTTAAATCCGACCTCGACCGCACTGACCTGGCAAAAGAAAAAACCGGGGTGTTCACCGGGAGATATGCTATAAACCCAGTTAACAGGAAACAAGTTCCAATCTGGGTAGCTGATTATGTATTAACAGGTTACGGCACCGGGGCAATAATGGCCGTCCCTGCACACGACACCAGGGACTTTGAATTTGCCCAGAAATTTCACCTTCCTGTTCTATGTATACAAGATCCGGATGTTTCAGATCCTGTGCAGAAAAAAAGAATTCTTGAAGGGGCTGAGTGCTGGACTCAGGATGGGAAATATATAAATTCATCTGATAAATTAACCGGCACAGACATAAACGGATTGAATAAAGAAGCCGGCATTGCACTGATAACCAAATGGCTGGAATCTAAAAACCTTGGTAAAGCAAAGATTAATTATAAGCTTCGCGACTGGCTGTTCAGCAGACAAAGATACTGGGGTGAACCTTTCCCTGTAATTCACTGGGAAGATGGAGAAGTTTCAGTGATGAATGATAATGATCTTCCGCTTGAATTACCAAAGCTCGAGAAGTATCTTCCCAGCGAATCGGGTGAATCACCACTTGCTAATTCGGAAGAGTGGCTGAATGTAACCGATAAGAACGGCCGTAAGGGCAGAAGGGAAACCAATACAATGCCGCAATGGGCAGGTTCATGCTGGTATTACCTGCGTTTTATCGATCCCGGAAACGACACCATACTTGTTGATCGTGAAAAAGAAAAATACTGGATGCCGGTAGATCTGTATATAGGAGGTGCGGAACATGCTGTACTCCACCTGCTCTACAGCCGGTTCTGGCATAAAGTTTTATTTGACCTGGGCATTGTCTCAACTGACGAACCATATAAAAGGTTGTTCAACCAGGGAATGATCCTGGCTTTTGCATACGAAACTGAATCAGGATCTAAAGTGTCGGCCGACCTGATTGAAGAACGCGAAGGCAAATATTTTCATAGAGATACTGGTGCTGAACTCAGACAGATAGTAGCTAAAATGTCGAAGTCGCTTAAAAATGTAGTCAACCCTGATGATGTTGTTTCAAAATATGGTGCCGATTCGCTGAGATTGTATGAAATGTTCATGGGCCCCCTGGATGTTACAA
Source organism: Bacteroidales bacterium (assembly GCA_025358455.1). Classification (GTDB taxonomy): domain Bacteria; phylum Bacteroidota; class Bacteroidia; order Bacteroidales; family VadinHA17; genus LD21. The sequence goes on along the minus strand of JANYJP010000020.1, from coordinate 21,037 downwards.
AACCATGGGATGAGAAAGGTGTTAAAGGAGTTTTCGGGTTCCTTGGCAGAGCTTTCAGGTTCCTGTCAAATACCGATAACATTATTAACGGAGAAGAAGATACAGAGATATTAAAAGGGCTTCACCAGACCATCAAAAAAGTAGAATGGGATATTGAAAACCTGCATTTTAATACTGCTATATCTGCCATGATGATATTTCTCAACCTTGCTACAAAGAAAGGGAAAGTTACATCTGAAACAGCAAGCACATTTACAAAGATCCTTTCGCCATTTGCACCGCATATGTCTGAAGAATTATGGCGGCTCCAGGGTCATTCCAAATCTCTTGCATATGAGCCATGGCCGGAATTCAATGAAGATTATATGAAAGAAGACAATTTTGATTACCCGGTATCGTTTAATGGTAAAATGAGATTTAATATTCAGCTTCCGGTGAGCATGACAAAGGATGAGATCATTAAAATTATTCTCGCTGATGAAAGAACAAAAAAATGGCTGGGAAATGCTACTCCTTCGAATATTATTGTTGTACCGAACAGGATTGTTAACATAGTTTTTAAAAATTAATCAGTAAAATTGATGAGCCACCAAGGGAAAGCCCTGATAATAATATTGCTGATATTTCTTTTTGTTTCGTGTAATAATTCAGATAATATTAAATCTGATATTCCCAAAGATGTATCTGATACAGTTTCTGCTCAGCAAGTTAAAAGCTCCGAATTTATGTACGGCATCCCTTCCGATTCATTCGACCTGATTTCGGGGCATATAAAACGAAACGGATTCCTTTCTGAAATTCTTCTTCAGCATGGAGTAACTATGCAGGAGATTGATCAGACATTAAAGAACTCAAAGACAGTTTTTGATGTACGAAAAATCCGTTCGGGTAATAACTATGTACTTTTCTGCGACAGAGACAGTTCAGGTAAAGCCAGATACCTTGTTTATGAACATGATCCAACTACCTGTTATGTATTCAGTTTTAAAGATTCACTGAATATTACCCCGTTCAGAAAGAAAATATCAAGTGAAATAAGATATGCTTCAGGGACAATCGAAACTTCTCTCTGGGACGCCATGATGAATGGTGGTCTGCATCCTTCCCTTGCCATTGAATTATCTGAGATCTTTGCCTGGACAGTGGATTTCTTCGGATTACAGAAAGGAGACAATTTTAAAGTTATTTATGAAGAACTTTTCATTGAGGGTAAATCATTAGGTGCAGGGAAAATTTATGGAGCTCAGTTTAACAGGTCAGGTTCAATAATCGATGCAATCCCATTCATACAGGATGGGAAAGAGACTTTTTTTGATGCAGATGGCAACAGTCTCAGGAAAGCATTTCTGAAAGCTCCTTTGCAATTTTCGAGGATAAGCTCACATTTTTCTTCTGCGAGAATGCATCCTATTCTGAGAATAGTTCGCCCACACTTTGGAGTTGATTATGCAGCTCCCATTGGAACACCTGTTCATGCAATAGGAGACGGGAGAATAATTTCAGCTACAAATGAAGGCGGAGCAGGAAGGATGGTAAAGATCCAGCACAATAGTGTTTATGCGACTGGATATATGCATCTCAGCCGCTTTGGAGAAGGGATCAGAGCCGGAGCATTTGTTAAACAGGGTGATATAATAGGATATGTTGGAAGCAGCGGCCTCTCAACAGGTCCTCATCTTGATTTTAGATTTTACCGGAATGGTTCGCCTGTTGATCCACTGAAAGTCGATGCTCCGCCTGTGGAACCAGTATCAGAGGCCAATAAAGCCAGGTTTGAAAAGATTAAAACGGTTGATTTAAGCCTCCTCGGGACTTTTAATTAACAGGTCAGGAAGTTTTACTACCAGATCTTCAATAACTTTTGGATAATGCAGATATTCAAGGGCATGAACTTTAGCTGCCAGAGAATCAGGTGTTTCATCAGGATCTACCTTACACCGAGCCTGAAAGATAATGTCGCCTTTATCGTACTGTTTATTTACATAATGTATTGTTATCCCTGATTCAGCATCATGGTTTCCTATCACGGTCTTATGTACAATATCACCATACATTCCCTTTCCACCATAAGCAGGTAATAAAGCAGGATGTATATTAATGATGCGTCCCGGGTACTGTTCAAGAATGTTTTCGGGTACGAGCCATAGAAAACCAGCCAGAACAATGAAGTCTATTTTATATAGTGTAAGATAACGGAGTACCTTTCCTGTTACATAAAATTCTTTATGTTCGAAAAAAACGGTTCTTATATTATGTGCTTCCGCCCTTTTTAGAACCATTGCCTGACGCTTATTTGATAAAACAAGACTTACCTGAGCGCTATTTCTGTTCGAAAAGTAATGAATTAAATTTTCTGCATTGGTACCTGAGCCGGAAGCTAAAATTGCTATGTTCCTCATTGTTAGATAATTAGCATATTTGTCTATTAATAATAATTACTGCTGAAAATAAGATTATTTTTCTAATTATCAACACATTAAACTGTACCATAAATAAAAAAACATCAAATCACTTGAAAAATATGGTACAAATATATTTCTTTGCATGGTTCAAAAATTAATATTAATTAAAATTTATTATTATGTCGGACATTGCTACAAGAGTAAAGGAAATTATAGTTGACAAACTTGGAGTTGACGAATCAGAAGTAACTCCAGAGGCCAGTTTCACCAACGATTTAGGTGCTGATTCTCTTGATACTGTTGAGTTAATCATGGAATTCGAAAAAGAATTCAATATCGGAATTCCCGACGATCAGGCAGAAACCATCGGAACTGTTGGCGATGCAATCAAGTACATTGAGGAAAATGCAAAATAGATTGCATTGTTAAAAACCCATTTATGAGAAGAGTTGTAGTAACAGGACTAGGAGCCTTAACTCCTTTAGGTAATAATTTGCATGACTATTGGGAAGGACTGAAGAACGGTGTTAGCGGATCAGTACAAATTACGCGGTTTAATACCGAAAAGTTCAAAACTAAATTTGCGTGTGAATTAAAAGGCTACGACTCTAAAACATATTTTGACAGAAAAGAAGCCAACAAACTGGATCTGTATTCTCAATTTGCACTGGTTGCTGTTGATGAAGCGATAGTTGATTCCGGGTTAAACCTTGAAAAAGTTGATAAAGACAGAGTTGGTGTCATATGGGCCTCCGGTATCGGGGGAATTGAGACTTTTTATCTGGCTATTAAAGATTATGTACTGGGTGATGGAACACCCCGGTTCAGTCCATTCTTTATCCCCAAGATGATTGGGGATATTGCAGCCGGTTCAATCTCAATAAAATACGGCTTTCGGGGACCAAACTTTGCAACTGTTTCAGCATGTGCATCTTCCACCAATTCAATAATTGATGCTGTCAATTATATACGTTGGGGAAAGGCTGATATTTTCGTTACAGGAGGCTCTGAAGCTTCAATTAATGAACCCGGGATCGGTGGCTTTAATGCTTTGCAGGCTCTTTCCACAAACAATAATGAATATCAATCTGCATCACGTCCATTTGATAAAACCCGCGATGGATTTGTACTTGGCGAAGGTGCCGGTGCACTTATTGTTGAGGAGTACGAACATGCTAAGTCAAGGGGAGCGAAAATTTATGCTGAATTAGTCGGAACCGGTTTAACTGCAGATGCCTACCATCTTACCGCGCCCCATCCTGAAGGACTGGGTGCACGGAATGTAATGAACCTGGCAGTAGGTGATGCTTGTCTTAACATTAAAGATATTGATTACATCAATGTACATGGAACTTCTACTCCACTTGGTGATATATCTGAAACAAAAGCTATTGTAAGTGTATTTGGAGAACATGCTTACAAACTCAATATCAGTTCAACAAAATCTATGACCGGCCATCTGCTTGGTGCCGCCGGCGCTATCGAAGCAATTGCTGTTATCATGGCCGTTGTCCACGATATCATACCTCCAACAATTAACTACTCCGTTGCGGATCCTGATATCGATCAAAACCTGAACTTAACAATAAATAAGGCACAGCACAGAAAGGTTAATGTAGCCATGAGCAATACATTTGGGTTCGGTGGTCATAATGCTTCCGTTGTTATAAAAAAAGCTGAAGCTTAGTGGCATTATTCTATAATAGAATTAATGGTACATATTTAATGGATAAACGGGAATTCAATTCCCGTTTAAAAAAGTTATTGGGTTTCCGGCCCGGAAATCTCAAACTATACGAAATTGCTTTCATTCATCGCTCAGCTTCATTTATCCTGCCTAATGGCAAGAAAGTGAATAATGAGAGACTAGAATATCTTGGAGATGCAGTTCTCGATGCAATTCTTTCAGATTTTCTTTTTGAAAAATTCCCTGATGCGAATGAGGGTTTTCTTACAAAGATCCGATCGAGAATCGTTAACAGAGACGTTCTTAATCAGCTTGCAGTATCTATGGGGATCAATAAGATCCTGATCAGCAATGTCAGTTCGGTACATCCGACAAAAAACCTTTACGGTGACGCATTCGAGGCACTGATAGGATCAGTATTCCTTGATAAAGGATTCAAAAAAACAAAAAAAGTATTTCTTAAGAATGTTCTTAACAGATACCTCAACCTTGAAGAAATTGCAACTACTGATTCTGATTACAAAAGCCTCGTTTTTGAATGGGTTCAGAAACATAAATCCAATCTTATCTTCACGTACAAAGAAGAATATGATTTTGATCTGAAAAAATCAGTGTTTTCAACAACCCTTTTTATCGATAAGGTAGAATCGGGAGAAGGACACGGTTCATCAAAAAAAGAGGCAGAACAGGAAGCATCAAGTCAGGCATGGAAAAGGCTGAAAGATAATTAGCCCCGATAAGGCAATGTTTCCCATTTTTACTTAACTTTATCCGTTAGCCGTAGTAAGATGAAGAACATTCAAAAGATTACTCGCGTACAACTTAAAATCAACCAGGTCGATGAATATTTCATTCTGGGATTAGTGTCTGCAGAGCCTGATTACAAATTATCTCTGGCCCTGAATAAAAAATTCACCCTGTCACTTAAAAATATTTCACCCGTCAGGATAAATGAGGAAACACAGCCTGACCTTGCCTTCAGCAGGTTCTCCTATACAAATAGTTCCACAGGTATAGTGTTTAGTCTAGTTTCTAACAGGTCAGGCAAACACTATCTTCTCAGGAAGCTTAAAAATGTTGATTTTATCCTACAGGTACACGACCCTGAGAGTGAAACCAATATCGACACCTTAACCTCAAATCTCAGACAAGTAGAATCGATTAATGCTGTTTTCAATATTGATTTGAATACCTTTAAAGATAAGAACTTACAATATCTAACCCAATAGATTATGGAAAACCTGTATTTTAATCTGTCAGAAGAAGAATCTAACAGGGGAAGAAACATCCTGTTATGGGGCTTTGTCGGTTTATTTTTTCTGGCCGGAGTTTATGTTTTGGTAACCAGTCTGGTATTAGGGCATAAAAGTATTCCGGCAATTCTCTCTCTGGCTCCGTTTGGAATAAGTCTGATAGTTTCTATTATCGCATCTTTCGCCACTATCAAAAGAAAAGACCTTTTTTTCTCTATTGATGATGATAAAATTGAATTCAGGTATGGGATCTTCAAGCCAAAAAGACATTCATTTAAATGGCTTGATATCAAGGAGTTGACTATGCCACAAAAACAAAAAAAAGCTGTGCTCAACTTTAAGGATGGTTCATCATTTGTTATAGACCTTACCTGGCTCCAGAAACATAAATCGGGAATAATCCGAAAGCATATCTACCATGCCGCGAGGGAAAAGGATCTGAATGTAAATAAAGTAAATTATCTCAGTAAAAGCAACTGACTCTCCCCTCTGACACATACTCTAAGACGATTCTCACACACCGGGGATCTGCATCATGACCATATAAAATAAGAAGAGGCTGACGATTGTCAGCCTCCATTTTGATAACCCTAAAACTAACCTAACCTATGAAAAAAACCTCTTATATCGTGTGATTCAAATATCATGCCAAATCCTTATACAAATATAAGCCCGGTTCCCGGAATAAAAAAATAATTTTACCTAAATAGTTGAATATTAACAGAATTTTAATGATATGTTAAAATATTTTATTTTTATAATTACCGTAATCAGTTAATAACCTCTAATAGCGTGTGTTGTTGTTAAAGAAAGTTAAAGAACGTCAATATAAAATATATACAAGTACTTTTGTAACTGTATGAAGAGGAAAACAATTGTAGTGCTGGCCACTTTCTTTTTTCTGGTTATCTCGGGATTGATTCTGATACAATTATACTGGATCCGGAATGCAATTGCTATTACCGATCAGCAATTTCGTTACCTGGCAAATAAAGCTCTGGAATCGGTAGTCCTTGACTTAGAAGAGAAGGAATTAATTAAAAATATTGTTCAGGATCTTGATCCTGCTTCGACCGACTCAATTACGGCTATTGTACCCGCGAACTCTCCATTGGCAAAAAAGCTACAGGGGTATCAGCCAAATTCAGCTCTGCTTAAAATGTACGGACTTAACAATCCTGACCAACCGATAGCCATAACCAGTTCCGGTCATAAAATATTCATATCCGCTGAAGATACATCTCCTTTCTCAACAGATGAAACAACTGAACCCTCTCCACAAATCATAAATTCTGAAATTTCAGGACGGGTGAGCAATAAAATTGTCTTCCTCGAGAACATAATGGAGAAAATTCTTCGCACAACTCCTGACATCAGAGAACGAATAGATCCTGAAGATTTAAATAAACATTTGAGAGCAGCTCTCAATAACGTTGGAATATATCTCGATTATGAGTTCTCTATCCGTTCAGGACGATATGGAAATATATGGAATACACCAGGTTTTACTAATAAGCCCGGGACAAACAAATTCATAATTCAGTTATTCCCTAATGACCCTGTACCCAGTCAGAACCAGATAGTTCTGTATTGTCTCCAGGAACAGCATTACAAATTTGAAAAAATCGGTAACCTTGGATTCTTATCATTGCTTTTTACTTTATTTCTGGTGGTGCTTTCAACAGGGACATTTATTGTGATCTTCAGGCAGAAAAAGATGTCAGAAATAAGAAATGATTTCATTAACAACATGACTCATGAGTTAAAAACTCCAATTTCTACAATTTCGCTTGCCTCTCAGATGATGGCTGACAAAACAATATCTGAAAAGGATAAAAATATTGATAACCTGGCAAAAGTTATTTCAGACGAGAGTATGAGACTTAAATTCCAGGTTGAAAAAGTTCTTCAGATGGCGATATTTGAAAAGGTAAAAATGAAGCTCAATATGGTTGAGCTGGATATTCACGGTATTCTGGATAAAGCAACTGAGAACTTCACGCTTCAGATCGGAAACCGTCATGGCCAGATTAAAAAGGATTTTCAGGCAAGCTTTTCGCTTGCAATGGCAGATGAAATTCATTTTCTCAATGCAATAACCAACCTTATTGATAATGCAATAAAATATTCAAAGGAGAATCCTGAAATAGCTATTTCTACCCGTAATAACAAAAAAGGAATTCTGATTTTAATTGAAGATAACGGAATTGGGATCAGTAAAGATAACTTTAAAAGGATTTTTGATAAATTCTATCGTGTCCCCTCTGGAAATGTGCATAATGTAAAAGGCTTCGGACTGGGATTAAGCTACGTTAAAAAGATTATTGAAGAACATAACGGAACAATAAGGGTGGAGAGCCAAATTAATAAAGGATCAAAATTCACTATTTTTGTACCACAAAACGGCATAAAATGAATAACAAAAGCATTCTTCTTGCTGAAGATGACAGCAACCTTGGTAATCTGCTCAGAAATTATCTGGCCGCAAAGAATTACGATACTACCCTTTGCGTTAACGGGAGTCTTGCTCTTGAAGCGTTTTCTTCAAAGCCATTCGAACTTTGCATCCTTGATATTATGATGCCGGAGATGGATGGACTTACATTAGCCAAAGAGATCCGCCTGACTAATGCAGATGTTCCCATAATATTTCTTACTGCAAAAAACCAGAAGGAAGACATTCTGGAAGGATTCAAATCCGGCGCTGATGATTACATAACCAAACCATTCTCGATGGAAGAGCTTCTTTACCGCATTGAAGCTATACTGAGAAGGACTGTTAGTTCATCAGTAAATAAAAAAGAGGATATATATATTATAGGAGAATATTCATTTGATCCCCTTAAACAGATACTTACATACAAGAATCAATCAATCAAACTTACCACAAAAGAATCTGAATTGCTCGATTTGTTATGCCGCCACGGGAATGAAATCCTGGAGAGAAATTATGCGTTAAAAACAATCTGGATCGATGATAACTACTTCAATGCCAGGAGCATGGATGTTTATATAACGCGGTTGAGAAAATATCTTAAAAAAGACATCAATGTGAGGATCTTAAATGTTCATGGAAAGGGTTACAAGCTGATATGTTAATCCAGTTTTAAAACTGCAAGGAATGCCTGTTGCGGAACTTCAACATTTCCCACCTGCCTCATTCTCTTCTTTCCTTTCTTCTGTTTCTCAAGCAGTTTTCTTTTCCTGGTAATATCACCTCCGTAACATTTTGCAGTAACATCCTTTCTGACGGCTTTTACTGTTTCACGCGAAATAATCTTTGCCCCTATCGCGGCCTGTATTGCAATATCAAATTGCTGACGGGGAATGAGTTCTTTAAGCTTCACGCACATCTTCCTGCCAAACTCATAGGAATGTCCTCTGTAAATCAATGTTGATAGAGCATCAACCATTTCACCATTTAAAAGTATATCGAGCCGTACAAGGTCGGCTTTTTGATAATTTGTATAATAATAATCGAAAGATGCATATCCTTTGGAGATGCTCTTGAGTTTATCATAGAAATCAAAAACAATCTCTGCTAATGGCATTTCAAAGGTCAACTCAACCCTGTCTCTTGTGAGATAAACCTGATTTTTAAGAATCCCTCTCTTATCTATGCATAGTGTCATTATCGACCCAACATATTCTGAGAGTGTTATTACCTGCGCAATAATATAAGGCTCCTCTATTCGTTCAAGATGATTAATGGGGGGCAGTCCTGAAGGATTATGAACAGCTATCTCTTCCCCTTTGGTGGTAAATGCCTTGAAAGAGACATTAGGAACAGTAGTAATCACGTCCATATTAAACTCCCTGTCGAGGCGCTCCTGGATGATCTCCATGTGAAGCAATCCCAGGAAGCCGCACCTGAAACCAAAACCGAGTGCTGCAGATGATTCGGGAATGAATGATAGTGATGCATCGTTTAATTGCAGTTTTTCAATTGATATCCGCAGATCCTCATAATCATCAGCGTCAACAGGATAAATACCGGCAAATACCATCGGCTTTACATCTTCAAAACCGGAAATTGCAGTTAAGCACGGATTCCTCGCGTGTGTTATTGTATCACCCACTTTAACTTCGGCTGAAACCTTTACCCCGGTTATGATATAACCAACATCTCCCACTCCCATTATATCGCGTGGGTCCTGTTTAAGTTTTAATACTCCTATCTCTTCTGCATTGTACTCATGGTCAGTACTCACAAACTTCACTTTATCACCTTTACGTATAGTTCCGTTCACAATCTTTATGTAGGCAATGATTCCTCTGAATGAATTAAAGATTGAATCAAATATCAGAGCCTGCAGAGGAGCATCAGGATTACCTGCAGGATGTGGGACCCGGGTAACAATTTCACGGAGAATTCTTTCAACTCCCATACCTGTTTTTGCGCTAGCCTCAATAATATCTTCCCTTTTACATCCGACTAGATCGACAATCTGATCCTTAACCTCTTCAGGCATAGCACTTGCCATGTCCATCTTATTAAGTACCGGTATTATCTCCAGGTTATGATCAATAGCCATATAAAGGTTAGAAATTGTCTGTGCCTGAATTCCCTGGGTGGCATCAATAACAAGCAATGCACCCTCACAGGCAGCTATTGACCTCGATACTTCATATGAAAAATCAACGTGTCCTGGAGTATCAATAAGATTGAGAATGTATTTTTGACCATCATGGAAATATTCCATCTGGATTGCATGACTCTTTATAGTTATGCCTCTTTCTCTTTCAAGGTCCATGTCATCAAGAATCTGCGCCTGATATTCCCTTTCAGTTATAGTATTGGTTTTCTCAAGCAACCTGTCAGCCAGGGTACTTTTACCATGGTCGATATGGGCAATTATGCAGAAATTCCGGATATTATTCATTAAAAAAGCTTGATTTTAATCAGGTGCAAATATATAAAATAAGTAGGGACATGCCATGGCGTGTCCCTACTCTGAATTGATATTTCTGGTATATCTTACATCATTCCCGGCATGCCACCACCCATTCCCTGGGGAGGACCGCCTGCAGGATGATCTTCTTTCTCTTCAACTACAACAGCTTCTGTGGTAAGGAACATCCCTGCAACTGAAGCAGCATTCTCGAGAGCTACCCGTGCAACCTTGGCAGGATCAATAACTCCTGAAGCGTATAGTTTCTCATACTTATCAGTCTGTGCATTGTATCCGTAATCACCTTTCCCTGCTTTAACATTCTGTACAACAACGGCGCCTTCTTTTCCGGCGTTTGCAGCAATCTGACGTAATGGTTCTTCAATAGCACGCTTAATTATTTCAATACCGGTTGTCTGATCTTCATTATCGCCTTTAAAACCTTCAAGAGCACTTATTGCCCGGATATAAGCAACACCACCACCAGGAACAATTCCTTCCTCGATAGCAGCACGGGTTGCATGAAGTGAATCATCAACACGGTCTTTCTTTTCTTTCATCTCAACTTCAGAGGCAGCGCCTATATAAAGAACAGCAACCCCACCTGCTAGTTTAGCAAGGCGTTCCTGAAGTTTTTCCTTATCATAATCAGATGTTGTTGTAGTCATCTGTTGTCTGATCTGTGCAACGCGTGCTTTGATCATATCTTTGTCACCGGCACCGTTTACAATTGTTGTGTTTTCCTTGTTAACTGTAATTTTCTCAGCTGTGCCAAGCATCTCGAGAGTAGTATGTTCAAGTTTCAGACCTTTTTCTTCCGAAATCACTGTACCGCCTGTCAGAATTGCTATATCTTCAAGCATCTCTTTCCTTCTGTCGCCAAAACCCGGAGCCTTAACTGCACAAACTCTCAGAGAACCACGTAAACGGTTAACAACAAGAGTAGCAAGAGCTTCACCTTCAACATCTTCAGAAATAATTAATAAAGGACGACCTGTCTGAGCTGTTGCCTCAAGTACCGGAAGCATATCTTTCATTGTTGAAACTTTCTTGTCGTATATAAGAATATAAGGACTCTCAAGATCAGCTTCCATTTTCTCAGCGTTGGTCACAAAATAAGCGGAGATATAACCACGGTCGAACTGCATTCCTTCTACAACTTCAACAGAAGTAGTAGTTCCTTTTGATTCCTCAACGGTGATAACGCCTTCCTTATGAACTTTACCCATTGCTTCAGCAATAAGTCTTCCTATCTCTTCGTCATCATTTGCAGAAATACGAGCTACCTGTTCGATCTTCTTAAGATCATCACCAATTACTTTAGCCTGAGAAGCCAGGTGTTTTACAACTTTTTCAACTGCTTTGTCAATACCTCTTTTTACATCCATTGGGTTCGCACCGGCAGTAATATTTTTCAGACCTACATTTATAATAGACTGTGCAAGAACTGTTGCAGTAGTAGTGCCATCACCAGCTATATCACCGGTTTTTGATGCTACTTCTTTAACCATCTGGGCGCCCATATTCTGATAAGGATCGGAAAGTTCTATGTCTTTTGCTACTGTTACGCCATCCTTTGTAATCTGGGGAGCGCCATATTTTTTTTCAAGAACTACATGTCGTCCTTTTGGTCCAAGTGTTACTTTAACTGCATCAGCTAATTTATCGACTCCTTCCTTGAGAAGGGCACGCGCATCGATATTGAATTTAATCTCTTTTGCCATATTATTTTGATTTTTAAATGTTTTCTAAAAATTAAGCTATAAAAAGGATATCTGTTTGAGAAACGAGAAGATAATCTTCGCCATCAATAGTAAGTTCCTGACCAGCATACTTGCCATAAAGAACAACATCGCCTTTCTTTACTTCCATTTCTTCATCTTTCTTTGCTACTCCTACCAGGAGTACTTTTCCCTGGCGGGGTTTTTCTTTTGCAGAATCAGGAATGATTATTCCGCTTGCAGTTTTTTCTTCAGCTTCATTAGGTTTCACAAGAACCTTACCTGCCAAAATCTTACCTTTTAATTGTGCCATTTTATATATATTTAAAGTTAAACATCATTTTCTGACTCACCTTATTAAGCATAATCTATGCCAAATTGAAATATATGCCATTTTGGATTCTAACCGGACAATTGTAATGCATTCTTCTGACACAAAACACAGAGTTAATGCAATTAATACCTGCAAAATCCTGTTATACAATACATTAATTATACAATAAAAAATGTCAGTGTGTGACAAACTGACACTCGTTTAACGTATTTCATCCAATGGAAATCTATTTTTTTGGTTGATCTTTACCCTGAGCCGGTGTCGTTGCCGGAGGAACAGCAGTCGGAAGAGTTGGAATTGCATTCGGATCTACGCTATTCTTTATCTGGTTTTCAATTCTTGAACGTCCGCCGGTAGTTCCTCGTGGTATTGTTGCAGTTGCTACAACACATAGAATCAGAATTGCTCCCGCAAGTGTCCATGTTGACTTCTCAAGGAAGTCAGCAGTTTTCCGTACTCCCATTGATTGACCTGCTGATGTAAAGTTAGCAGCCAAACCACCTCCTTTTGAGTTCTGAACAAGTACTATCAAAACCTGTAGAACACATGCTATAATTACTAATACTGATACAAAAATATAAATTCCCATTTGTTCACTTTTTTATATACTCTTTAACCTTTTCAATTTGAGACGCAAAGTAACTGCTTTTTTCCGGAAACTTCAAACTTAATTTTTCAAAAATATCTATCGCCCTGGAGTAATACCCCTGGCTTATGTAAATTCTTGCAAGTGTTTCTGTTACAAAACCTCCTTCTTCTTCGATAAAAGACGTTGAAATATCTTCTATCGGCAGGTTTATCTTATCACGGTTCGGTTCAATCCGCGGATTAGCAGTTATAAATTTATCGATCAGATCGGATTGCAGCAGCTTTCCTGAGTTCTTTTCTTCGGGCAACAACAGGATCTGTTCATTGTCAGCCTCATCACCAATTCCGATAAGGTTTTCATCAAGGTCGAGTTCTAAAAGATCACTATGTTCCGGAAGAGAGAATCCGGGATCCATAAAAAACACTTTTTCATCAGTAACAGCGGGTTCTTCATCAAGTAGCACCATTACACCTGCAGGTTCTTCATTATCAGCCTCAGATGCTATTAATACTGAGTGGCCTGGTTGATGTACGGTGAAAGATCCCTCTTCCTCCGGTAGTATTTCACCTGTGCTTTTCTCTATTTCACTTATCAGGTCCTTGCTGTTTCTTCCTGATTCGATAACAGTTTGTTCTGTGTCGGAATGGGGGTCGATAAATAAAGCTGTTTCAGGAACGCTCACAGTATTAATGTGATTTTCAACTGTTTTTCTTTTAAGGAGATAATATAAAACTTCCCTGTCAGCAATATGAATAGCTGAATTCCTTAGCTGATTTTCGAATTTAACGTCAGCGCTGTTCTGTAAGCCTTTTAACAAAAGCATATGAGCACTTTGAAAATATGGGAAAATATCAATCAATTCATACACCTCCCCTATCATCTGGCGGTTAAGAGGAACTGATTCCTCCATCATATTTAAAAAGTCATTCCTGTTCATTCCTATTACCAGTTGACAAATGCCTGATTAAAGATATCTTCCACCAGCATCTCAACGATCTTGTCAGACAGTTCTTTTTCCACGCGACTAAGGTCGAGGTTGCTATCGTAGTCTTGATATCTTGAGAAGGTCTGATCGAAGCTCAGCTCCGGTTCAACAGTATTGGTATATTTTACTTTTATTGTGATTGTAAAGCGGTTTGAGGCAGCTCTTGCGTCAGCCCCTACAGTTAATGGACGCGTGTTATAATCACTGATTTCTCCTTCAAAATTTGCATCACCAATTCCGTTAATAAACTTCAGATTAGTCTGCCCTTTGCATTTATCGATTAATGCATCTGTAATAAACTGGCTTAGACCGGGTTGCACTAATGATGCTCTATTCTGAAAGTATTGTATACTTACAGTTGCTAATCCCTTGGTACTGGCCCCGCTGAATGAATATATTTTACAGCCGTTTACTATTATACCCATGATAATTACCAGTAAAGTAATCTTCGCATAATGAAGTCTGGTATTATTTTTATGATTCAATTCCATATTCTTTTATTTTTCTGTAGAGGGTCCGTTCCGAGATCCCCAGCTCATTTGCTGCCATCTTTCTTTTGCCGTTATATTTTTCGAGCGCCTTCTTTATCATTTCCACTTCATTATCAGCAAGAGAAAGTGATTCTTCAATTATTTCCTCTGTATCCTGAATATTATCTCTGGAGGGATGTGAAGTAAAGTCAACAGAGGGAGCTTCTTCTTCATCAGGCCTGTGATTATCTCCATTAACTTCCCTGAATAGATTTTTAATTACTCTTGAGTTTGATTCCTGCAAATTAATATCAACGTCTCCTTTCCTTATCAGATCAAAAACAAGTTTTTTCAGATCGTTCATATCACTCTTCATATCAAAAAGAATTTTGTACAGGATTTCCCTTTCTGAAGAAAATGATTTTTCATTATCCTTTTTAATTATTGCCGGTAGTTTTGCTCCGCCATATTCAGGAAGATAATTGCTCAGTGTGGGGGCTATGATTTCCCGCTCACTTTCAATAATGGATATTTGTTCTGTAATATTTTTCAGCTGCCGTACATTTCCCGGCCATGAGTATCTGAGAAGAATAACTTTTGAGTCAGAATCAAGTCTGATTGCCGGCATTCTGTATTTCTCGGCAAAATCAACAGCAAATTTCCTGAAAAGCAGGAAAATATCTTCTCCTCTATCCCGTAAGGCCGGGATCTTTATAGGAACTGTATTCAGTCTGTAAAAAAGATCTTCTCTGAATTTACCATTGTCTATAGCATTAGGCACATCAACATTGCTTGCTGCAATCACTCTTACATTGGTTTTCTGAACTTTCGACGAACCGACTCTTATAAATTCACCGGTTTCAAGTACTCTCAGAAGCCTGACCTGCGTTGATAATGGTAATTCCGCAATCTCGTCCAGGAAGATTGTTCCGCCATCAGCAACTTCAAAATAGCCCTTTCTGCTTTCCGTTGCGCCGGTAAAGGAACCCTTTTCATGTCCAAACAGCTCGGAATCAATAGTCCCTTCAGGTATTGCGCCACAGTTAACAGCAATATACTGACCATGTTTCCTTGCACTATATGTATGAATTACCTGGGGGAAAATTTCTTTCCCGGTGCCACTCTCGCCGGTAATAAGTACCGAAAGATCCGTTGGCGCTACCTGTACAGCAATATCAATAGCTCTGTTAAGACCGTCGTAATTACCTATTATTCCAAAACGTTGCTTAATATTTTGAAGATCTTTCATCTCTTATTTTACAATGGTGCGAATTTAACGTTTTTTTAAAACATTGGGAAATGCATTTTACGTAAATTCGCAAGATGAAGGAATTACAACGATATCATTTTGCCGGTATTATCCCCGCACGTTTTGCATCAACAAGGTTTCCCGGAAAACCCCTTGCCCTTATTGGAACCAAAACAATGATACAAAGAGTTTATGAACAAGCCCTTAAATCACTTGAAATGGTATATGTTGCCACGGATGACAAAAGGATATTCGATGCAGTCACTGACTTTGGGGGAAATGCAATAATGACCTCTCCCGATCATCAAAGCGGAACAGATCGTTGCGCTGAGGCGGTTACCAGTATAACATTAGCAACTGGCAAATTAATAGATATTGTGATTAATATTCAGGGAGATGAACCATTTATAAGTCCTGAACAGATAGATTTGATTAAACAATGCTTTACTGATGAGAGAGTTGAAATTGCAACCCTGATAAGAAAAGCCGAGGTTGGTGATGACATATTCAATCCAAATCAGCCAAAGGTAATTTTAAATTCAGAGGGTGATGCAATGTATTTCAGCCGGACAGCTATACCTTATATCAGGGATACTGATATGAGCATGTGGACGGAGAAACATGATTATTATAAACATATCGGTCTATATGCATACAAGACCGAAACTTTGAAAAAAATTACTAATCTGCCGCGCAGTCCTCTGGAGATTGCTGAGTCACTTGAACAAAACAGGTGGCTCGAAAACGGATTTCATATAAAAACAGCTGTTACTCTATGGGAGAGTATCAGTATTGACACACCTGATGATCTGGAAAGAGCAAAACATCATTTAAAGCATTATTTATAATTATATTCTTAATATTTGCACTATTTTTGTAGCGTATAGAGACTAAATGGTATATATGAAGAAACTTTTACTCTTTATTTACCTTATGATTTTTACATTAAACCTTCAGGCCCAGAAGGATTCTACCATCTTTGCAGGCACTCCTCCTCAAAAATACAACTCCGGGGAGGCTGTCAATCTGAACATTAGTATATACCCGGTACCTGTCAGGGATAACAGTTTTACGGTTAAATCTGACAAGGATATCTCATTTATCAAGGTCACAAATATTATAGGTCAGGATATTTTCAGAATAAAATATAACAATCCTCAGCAGTTTATCAGAATCCCACTGGAGAATCCAAAGAGGGGGATGTATCTGGTTACTATTATTTTCAGCGACGGTTTAAGGGTCGTGAAAAAAATAATGATCGAAGAATCTGAATAGAATTGTTTTGTTATTTTTGTCTTTTGCCTGGGATTTTCGGAGTATACTACCCTGATTCAGTATAGTTTGTTGGGGACTTTCCCGGTTTACTCCCGTAATTCAGTACATTTCATAATCATATTAATCACTTGATAAACAATCCAGCTTAATGATTGTTTAGATATTTACAGTTGGTTCCAATTGTCCAAATTTATTACTGTTTAGTTATGGAAGACGGTTTGAATGTATTCTCGATAAAAGATCTTGAAAATTTTTCAGGAATAAAAGCTCATACAATAAGAATTTGGGAGAAAAGATACAGTGTCCTTGAGCCGGACAGAACTGACTCAAATATAAGAACTTACAGTGAAGCTGAGCTTAAGAAGATCCTAAATGTTGCTTACCTTAACAGGAATGGACTGAAGATATCCAAGATAGCAAGACTTGATGAAGATGAACTTACACAGCAGGTAATGACTGTAAGTGGCAGGAATGATGACCTGGATCAGAATTTTCAACCCGGCAAGATCCTGATGTCTGCTATAAGGTTCAATGAAGTTATGTTTAAAGAAGCTCTGGCTCCTTTTATCCAATTCAAGGGTATAGAAGAAGCTTATGCAAAATATCTTTTCCCTCTTCTCGAAAAATCAAGGATTCTCTGGCAGACCGGAAGCCTTTCAAGGGCACAGGAACAATTTGTAAGAAATACAATCAAGCAAATAATTATAATTGAGGACAATCTGCTTAAATCATCAACCAGCAAATCAAGGCCGTCAATTGCAATGATAAACACCTCAGATAACCTGACGGATAATAACTTTCTCTTTTATAAATATGTTCTGAAGAAAAGGGGTTATGATGTAATATTTACCGGTGGAATACTCCCTGCATCTGAAGTTATTGAGATACATAAAATAAAGCCTTTTGAATATCTGGTTGTAAATTCAAGCGCTTTCGATTTTGCTGAAAAGAAAATAGGATATTTCAGCAGTATTGGTAAATCTTTGATGATTAAAAAGATCATCCTGACAGATTCACCTGAAGAATTTACAAAAAAAACTTACGACAAGCTAATTTTAACCAAGGACCCGGCAGAGTTTATTAAGGTAATAGATTCTCTCTGAGAATTTAATTATTTCTGGCTGGGATTTGCCAGGTTAAGAAAATATGTCTTTTCGTATGTAAAGTCAATGGACGGCACTTTGCTTTCGATATCTGCGATCTGTTTTAGCATCCTTCCGGCAAAATCTCTTATTTTGGAACTTGAGTCAGTATTAATACGATGCTGACAGGCTTTTGTAATCTTAACCACCTCGTTCCAGATATTCATCGTCTTATTTTCCATATATGATCGTGAAAAAGTCTCCCATATGTAATTTATTGCCATGGATGAAGGATGAAGCATATCCTCGTTATAAAACCTGTAATCGCGTAAATCATCCATAACTAACTCATATGCAGGGAAATATTGCGGAGAAACCTGATGACGAAGCAACTCCTCAACTGCCAGAAATAGTACTGATTTGCTGACCTGATTACAATGTGCACCATCCTTCCAGTGCCTTACGGGGCTGATTGTAAAAACAACTTTTAATTTTGGGAAAAGCATATGCAGCCTGTCGAGCTGTTGGGTCCACAAATTTACAACATCAGTAACTGAAAGCAGTTCGGTTTCAAATTGGTCGGATGGCATCTTATGACAGTTTGACACTATCAGACCTGTCTTCATTAACCTGTAGACTCTTGCCGTTCCAAGAGTAATAAAAAGAAATCCTGCATTTTTTAGAAACGCCAGTGCCTCACCAGTTTTTCGATTGATCTTTTCCACGACTTTCTCTGGATCATCAGATGAAAAATCAGTATAGTGACAGAAACTAAACCATGTCCCGTTATAAAAACTGAGATCATCCTTAGCAAATCTCCTTCCTGATAAAATAGTATCTAATGTGTTGGATACTGAAACGGGATTGTAAACGGCACCGGCAGGGTTTATAATAACAGGCATATGACCCATCTCCATTTGTAAGCCAATAGACGAAGCAAAACATGAACCTATAAACATCACCTGATCATTATAAGTGATCTTAAAGGGAGATGGTTCAATAGTTACAATTGTCCTGAGTTCCATGTTATTTATTGCGGATTCTGGATTGGAGATTTCCTAATCCAATTCATTATATATTCAAATACTTCCTCTTTAAACGGTTCATTATGCAATTCATGATATCCTCCCTCCCATATTTTCAATTCAACCATTCCGGATTTGCCGGCAAATTCCCTGCTTCCATCGGGGGAACATATCATATCATCACTGCCATGCATCAATAATGTACGAACCTTTAGTTCAGACGCATGTTCAAGCGAATACTTTGCTGCACTCATTGCACTATGAAACAGGCTAACTGATATTTTTCCATGAACAAGCGGATCCTTTTTATACTTTTCCACAACCTCTTTATCATGCGATATATGATCTGCAATAAGTCCTGACGGCTGAATTAATCCGGGAATCAGCAATCTCATAAAAGAAGCCAGAAGTAGCTTTGACTTAGAAGGTTCGAATGATAACCGCAACCATGGCGAAGTCACAATTGCACCATTAATTATAGGTTTCCTTCGAAGAATATAATCCAGCACGATCCCGCCTCCAAGACTATGGCCGTAAATATATATCGGAACCCCCGGAAAAGTACGTGCAGATGTTTTTATCATGATATCGATCATCTCTGCCACCTGGGTGTAATTTTTTATGTTGCCCCTTCTGCCTTCAGAGCGTCCATGGCCCGGAAGATCAAGACCAGTAAAAGCTATTCCCTCTTTTTTAAACAGATCGGCCCAGCAGGCATATCTCTGAATATGTTCTCCAAGGCCGTGTACAAAAATGATCACTCCCTTAGTGTCTTCACCCGGACTTATAATAAACCCTTTTAATATCAATCCGCTGCTTAGTCTGATATTGAAATCCATAATGATTTTTCTTTAAAAATACGAAAGTTGATCAAATATTCCATAATCTCTGGTTAATGAATATTAATTCCCCCTTAATTAAACATTAACCGCATCTTAATCCACACGGTTTTAATTGAGCCTATTTTTGAATTGACTTAAAACATAAAGATTTTCAATCAAAGTGGAAATAACAAAAAATACAATTTAAAAACAATAAATAATTTAAATAACATTTAGAAATTCTTAAGTAAAATGCCCACAAACGCCTCTAAATATAATAATTACAAGAATACGTTATTTATAAGCGCAATAGAATATAACGATTTAAAGATATTAAGATTTGGATATCTTTTATTATTAGTTTAAATTTGTTTCAACAATATAAAACTTAGAACTATGACACAGTATGAATTTAACACCAGCCTCATCGAAATGAAGACAAATCTACAGAGGTTTGCAATGAGCCTGACTTCCGATCGTGATGCTGCCCTCGATCTGGTGCAGGATACATATCTTAAGGCGATTACATACAAGGATAAATTCGCGGATTATACCAATCTAAAAGCATGGGTTTTTACAATTATGAAGAACACCTTCATAAATAACTACAGGAGGAATGTTAAAGAAAATACTATTATTGACGGAACACAGGATCTCTATTATATAAATCAACCGCACGACAAAGGATTTATTTCACCGGAATCAAGCTATTCGGAAGGTGAGATTGAGATGGCAATTAATTCATTGAGTGATGAGTTCAGGATTCCTTTCAGAATGCATATTGAAGGTTATAAATACAAAGAAATTGCCGATGAACTTGGATTAAAAATCGGTACAGTAAAGAGCCGTATCTTCTTCACACGACAGAAGTTAATGGTTTCGCTGAAAGACTATGTCAGATAAATATAATTTAAAGAATATTAGTTAGTTAGGCTTTTAGGTTTCTAGGTTAGTTAGGTTAGTTAGGTTAGTTAGGTTAGTTAGGTTAGTTAGGTTTTAGGGTAAAAAAAGCTGAGTATATCAGCTTTTTTTAAACCCGGGCTTTCAACATAACATAATATCTCTATCATTTTAAAACATATGACACATTTCTCATGAAGTTGTCATACTTTCTTCTTTCGATCGCGGATCTTTTAAAGATCTTTTTAAACTTATCTTTTGTCAGATTTCGCCAATCCTCCGCACTCATAGTCTTAAACTCCGATGAAAGTTCAAATTCCCGGATATTATGAGGTTTGGCATTTTTGTTCCA
>JANYJP010000136.1 GCA_025358455.1 Bacteroidales bacterium | reverse complement strand
GGTAAACCAGGTTTAAACTATCTGTGCGAGGGTTATAAGATGTTTTTCCATCATGTGGAACCATATATGGAATACATGGCAAAAGAGCTCAGGAATAAAAGGCCTCCTGCGAATGTAATGAACTGGATCAGGAACAAGGATGACCAGGTGGTAAAACCTGTAACTCCTGAAAGGAATGAACCTTGTCCATGTGGCAGCGGAAAAAAATTCAAGAACTGTTGCACGGGGAAACCGCTATATATGGCATAACGCTATGCGCAGAGTACGATTGGGATTTTATTTTTCATCCAATAATTATTCATGCCAATCGGAGTTATTGAGGTTGGATTTCGCTGGCTGCAACCGGGAATGTCTCTGCTAACCCAGGTTTGTCCTTGTATTTTTTTCGAAGCTCATCAAGCTGTTTATGTAATGTTGTCCTCACTTTGACGTATGCCGGATCATCATACACATTCTTCATCTCCTGAGGATCAACCTTAATATCATATAGTTCCCAGTCATCGATATCATAATAATAGTGAATCAGTTTATATCTTTCAGTGCTTATTCCGTAATGACGTTTAACCATATGCGAACCGGGGTACTCGTAATAATGATAGTAGTGCTCTTTTCTCCAGTTGGCCGGGGTTTTACCTTCTAAGATTGGAATCATACTCGTTCCCTGCATATCGGATGGGACTTTTACCCCTGCTAAATCAAGAAATGTTTCCGCAAAATCAAGGTTTGACACCATATCGTTGTTAACACTTCCTGGTTTAGTAGTACCAGGCCATTCTATCAGAAGCGGGGTGCGGTAGGATTGCTCGAACATCCACCGTTTGTCGAACCATCCGTGTTCGCCAAGGTAAAATCCCTGATCGGATGCATAGATAACTATGGTATTTTTATCGAGACCGTTTTCCTTCAGGAAATCAAGAACCTTTCCAACACTCTTATCAACTGCTGCGATACATGCCAGGTAATCCTGCATATAACGCTGGTATTTAAAGCGGACAAGATCGTCCCCCGACAGATTGGCTTCATAGAAATTCCTGATAATCGGATCATAAACATTATCCCATGCTTTCAATTGTTCAGGACTCATGCGGCTGAGACCGGTTTTTTTTATATTTGATTTATCTTTATACATCTTAAGATCTTCCTCAATCCGCATTGTTTTGCCTATAGTCATGTCCTGTGTTTTTTCAGCGGTTCCACGATTGGAATAGTCATCAAAAAGAGTAGCGGGTTCCGGGAAAGTAACATCTTTATATAGGGCCAATTCATTTGGTCCTGGCTGCCACTCACGATGCGGCGCTTTATGATGCATCATAAGCATAAATGGTTTTCCGGACTCCTTCGCCTCTTTAAGCCATTCAAGGCTTTTTTCTGTTATTATTTCTGTCACATAGCCCTGCACGGTATATCGTCCATCCTTATTTATAAAATCAGGGTTATAATAATTCCCCTGCCCCGGCAATATATCCCAGTGATCAAACCCGGTCGGATCAGATCCGAGATGCCATTTGCCAATCATTGCCGTATTATAACCTGCTGCTTGTAAGAGTTTTGGGAAAGTTTGCTGTGAGCCATCAAATGGAGCCTGACCTTCATTTCTGGTAAATCCGTTAAGGTGACTGTATTTACCGGTTAAAATCACTGCCCGGCATGGTCCTGAAATAGAATTAGTAACCAGACAACGGTTGAATCGTATTCCGTTAGCAGCTATCCTGTCTATATTAGGAGTCGGAGCCAGGTCTTTCAACGGACCGCCATAAGCGCTGATGGCCTGGAAAGCATGGTCGTCACTCATTATATAGACAATATTGGGGCGCGACTTTTGATCATTAATTGATTTAACATAGTTCTGTCCATGAAGTGCTCCACTGATTCCCATACCAATAAGAGCCGATAAGCCACTGTAGATAAGCGTATTGGAAGAAGTATTAATCATGATATCAAGAGTTATAAATTAATTTTGCTTTTTTATTGAGCCCGGCTTACGGGAGTTTACACCGGGCATGTTATAATTCTCATCTCCAAGATCCTGTCTCATTTCATCTGCAAATTTTTTAAGGTCATCAACCACTGCAGGGTACAGTTCCTTTACGTCATAACGTTCACCCGGATCGCGCCGGATGTCATATAGAGCATAATCTGTCTTTAGGTAACTGGTTTTTCTGGGCCACCCGTCATTTCCTGGCATATTACCTTCGTATGAACGAAAGGTATGAGGAAGGACTAATTTCCATTGACCTTTTCTTACATTTTCCAGGCTGTTTTTCCGATAAAAGTAGTAAAAAATATCGCGCGGATTGGCATCAAAATTCCCTTCAAGTAATGACAGAATATTTACCCCGTCAATCTTTTTTACAGGCAAAGCAGAACCGGTAATAGCAGAAAATGTAGGAAGCAGATCAATAGTGGAAGCAATATTATTGCAGATCTCCCCTGAAGGAATCCTTGCAGGCCACGACATAATACAGGGTACCCTTTGCCCTCCTTCCCAACTGCAACCTTTTCCTTCACGAAGTCCTCCGGCAGAACCGGCATGATTTCCGAAATTTAACCATGGTCCGTTATCAGATGTGAAAATTACCAGAGTATTTTCGGAAAGACCGTTTTTCTGTAGAGCTTTCATTATTTCACTTACCGACCAGTCAATTTCCATAACTACATCACCAAAAAGTCCCTGTTTACTTTTCCCCTTGAATTTATCAGAAACAGCCAGCGGAACATGAGTCATGGAATGGGCCAGATATAAAAAAAATGGATTCTTTTTATTCCTGTTAATAAAATCAACTGCATATTCAGTATATAAGGTTGTGAGTTGCGCCTGATCTTCAAGTGTTTCTATAACTTTTATTTTTTCATTGCCCTTTATTAGCGGAAGGGGAGGATATCTTAATTTTCCCGGACTTTTATCTTTAGTTGCTGGCTTCCCGTCATAATCGACCGGCCACATATCATTGGAATATGGAAGACCAAAATATTCCTGAAAGCCATTTTGCAAAGGCAAAAACTGATAATGATGGCCAAGGTGCCATTTACCGACTATTGCGTTTCTGTAACCTCTCGGTGAAAGCAATTCAGGTATTAATTCCTCATCTGCATTAATACCGATGCTGTCATACGGCATTAAAGCGCCGGAAATGCCTACCCTGTTTGAATAACATCCTGTTAAAAGTCCGGCCCGTGAAGCGCTGCTTACAGCCTGTGCCACATAGAAATTGGTGAATCGCATTCCCGTTGCAGCAAGCCTGTCAATGTTTGGAGTGTTATATTGTGTAGCGCCGAAGCAACCCACATCACCATATCCCATGTCGTCGATGAAGATTAAGACAATATTCGGAAGTTAGGTCTGAGAAAGTACAGTTTTTTGGGCAGCAGCCTGGAATGATAACAAAGACACCAGTCCCAGTCCGAAAGAAGATTGAAGATTAACCATGTAATTTTCTTTTGATGTTTGTACAAAGTTTCAAAATGTTGTTAATCAATGGTTCGTTAAACTTTAATATAAATGTTTGATTTTCAATAAAATAAATGAATAAAAATTAGTTTAAGTACCTGATAATCATTAGATTAAAGGATTTGCCAGAATCTTTGACAGCTATGATTACCAGGAAACATAAAATTTATAACCAGCTTATTATTAGCATGTTAGACAAATTATCAAATATTAACCAGTGGCGAAAGGATTTCATCTTAGAAACTTTTGTACTGTTTTTACCCATTCGTGGGCGTATTAACTTCTTACAACTGGCTCGCTACGGCAGGCATAAAGAACAAAGGTACAGACAACAATTTGAAAAACAATTTGATTTCTTAACATTTAATAAGGAACTTGTTTTGTCCTCAGGCAGTAGGCGTTTTGCGATTGCCTTTGATCCAAGTTATATAACCCACATTGCAGGTAAAGCTGTTTCAAATGGTGAGAAACAACTCACATCAGGCAGGGTTATGAATGAGTACAGATTGGGTACACCTC
>JANYJP010000097.1 GCA_025358455.1 Bacteroidales bacterium | reverse complement strand
GGAGCTAATGTGCTGGTTGAGAAACCGCTTGCTTCCGATCTTCAGGATTGTGATGATATCATTAATGCATGTAAAAAGAGCAATGTGAGTCTGGGTGTAATAAGTCAACGGCGATGGTACGAACCTGTAAAAAGAGTAAAGGATGCAATTGATCGCGCAAAAATAGGGAAACCGGTACTGGCAGTTGTAACTATCTTGGGTTGGCGCGATAAAGCATACTATGATTCAGATGCCTGGAGGGGCTCGTGGAAAAAAGAAGGTGGTGGTGTGCTTGTTAACCAGGCTCCCCATCAGCTTGATTTACTTTTATGGTATATGGGAGAAATAGATGAGGTCTATGGTATCTGGCGGAACCTCAATCATCCTTACATAGAGGTAGACGATACAGCGCTGGCCATTGTTAAATTTAAGAGTGGCGCTATTGGAAATATTCTTGTAAGTAACTCCCAGAAACCTGGTCTTTACGGGAAGGTTCATATACATGGTGAAAATGGCGCCTCAGTAGGTGTACAGACTGATGGAGGGGCCATGTTCATTGCAGGCAGTACAGGTGTTACCGAGCCACCCGTAAATGATTTATGGACCATTCCGGGCGAAGAAAGCTTATTGAAAAGTTGGATAAGTGAGGATACTGATACTTTTAATAATTGCGATCCTACTGTCAGATATTTCCAATACCAGATTGAAGAATACCTTCATGCAATAGGGATTGGTATAGAACCTGCAGTAACAGGTGAAGATGGTCGCAGAACTGTTGAACTTTTTACTGCAATTTACCGTTCAACGCGCGATAATTTACCTATCAGATTTCCATTGAATCCCGAACCTTAATATAAACATATTATGCCGCTTGTCATCGTAATTCTTGGAATTTGCCTTCTGCTATTTCTGATACTGGTATTAAAATTCAATTCCTTTTTATCATTTGTAATTGTTTCTCTTGCAGTGGGTCTGGCAGAAGGAATGACCATAGACAAGGCCGTTGTTTCAATTGAAAACGGAATTGGCAGTACAATGGGTTTTCTGGTTCTGGTGCTGGGTTTTGGGGCAATGCTTGGTAAACTTGTTTCAGAAAGCGGAGCCGCTCAGAGAATAACTTCTAAACTGGTTCAGGCTTTTGGTATAAAACGTATCCAGTTGGCATTAATGCTTACCGGGTTTATTGTTGGTATTTCACTATTCTACGATGTTGGGTTTTTTATTATGATCCCGCTCGTATTTACAGTTGCAGCCTCAACCGGACTTCCCTTGCTTTATGTCGGACTACCGATGCTGGCGTCGCTTTCTGTTACTCATGGTTACCTTCCTCCTCATCCTGCGCCAACTGCTATGGTCGCAATGTTTCATGCGGATCTGGGAAAAACATTATTTTATGGAATTATCGTTGCAATTCCCGCAATTATAATTTCAGGCCCCATATTATCAAAAGTTCTGAGTAAAATTGAGGCTAAACCATTGCAGGAATTTTTAAATCTAAAGGTTTTAACCGATGAGGAGATGCCTGGCTTTTGGGTTAGTTTCTTTTCTTCCCTTCTGCCGGTTCTCCTGATTACAATTTCAACAATAGCCGGATTCCTGCTGCCGGAAGATAACGGGTTAAGAAAAGTTCTGGGATATATAGGTAACCCGGTTATTGCTATGCTGGTAGCCGTTTTATTTTCTATTTATACTCTTGGCCTGGCCAGAGGCAGAAAAATGACTGACATTATGAATTCACTGGCACATTCAGTTACAACAATCACCATGATTATGTTGCTGATTGCAGGAGCAGGGGCTTTGAAACAGGTTCTGGTAGATAGCGGTGTAAGCAAATATATTGGTGAACTGTTGAGTCAATCTACCCTTTCTCCTTTATTTCTTGGATGGCTTATTGCAACCATATTGCGCTTTTGTGTCGGCTCAGCTACTGTGGCGGGTATTACTACGGCAGGCATAGTTCTTCCTTTGGTCACGGGGGGAGTAGTAAACCCTGAATTAATGGTTCTGGCAATTGGTTCAGGGAGTCTTATGTTCGGGCATGTGAACGACGGCGGATTCTGGCTCTTTAAAGAATATTTCAATCTCAGTATTAAAAATACTTTAAAAACGTGGAGTGTTATGGAGACATCTATTGGTGTAATGGGGCTGATAGGTGTTATGGTACTTAGCCTGTTTATTAAATAGGCTTGTGTTGCCGGTAATTTTTCCATTATGAAAATTAAAATATTTTTGTAAATTTACCAGCGTAATGAATGTTAATTCATCCGGAAGTCTACTTAATATGAGGAATTTTTTTTCATTGTTCTGTTTATTATTTACTATTGTTTCTATTTCTGCCCAGGAAGGGGCACCTCTTCTTACTAATTTTAAGGAAAGCAGGGATATTGAAAATCAGAACTGGGCTATCTGCCAGGATATGAATAATGTAATGCTTTTTGCAAACAGGAAGGGTATCCTGTCATTCGACGGAAAGGATTGGATTTCTATCCGTATACCTATCATCCCTTATGCAATGCATTCAAATCCAAAAGATGGGAAGATCTTTGTCGGAGGAGAGAATAGTTATGGGTACCTCATGAAGGATGAGATGGGGGCATATAATTATGTGCCCATATCAGGAAAAGCTAATGATATTGGCATAATTACGAAAATTATATTTAATGATTCGATTGTGTGGTTTTACGGGGACCAGTCTGTAAGCAGACATAATCTTGATAATTACAAACTTGAAGTTCGTCTGAAATCGAATGATACTAATCCGTTTTCAGGAATGTTTGTGGCTCCAAAAAATACATTTATCAACAAAATGAACTCCGGATTATACAGACTTGAGAGCGACTCTCTTTTCCCGATGGCTACCGGATACCTCACAGAGAAAGTTGATATATTATTTTCACTTCCATATAATAACAATATGGTTCTTTTGGGTCTTAGCAACGGAAAACTGTCACTTTTCGATGGGAAAAAATACTATGATTATCAGATCAGGGATGATGGTTACCTCAGGGATAATATATTGTCTGAAGGTATAGTAGTAAGTGATAGTCTTTATGCATTCTCAACACTTGACGGTGGGGCTCTTGTGATAGAAAAAAAGAGCGGCAAAATCCGCTTCACAATAAATAATCAGAATGAACTGCCTGATGATGAGATATTTGCCATGGGGCTTGATAAGAGTGGCGGATTATGGCTCTCTCATCAATATGGACTTACCCGTGCTGACCTTAATCTTCCTGTTGAAAATTTAAGTATCTATCCCGGATTAAAAGGTAACCTCACTTCATCTTTGCGCTATAAGGGGGAGTTGTATGTAGGAACCAGCGAAGGAGTCTTTTATCTTACCGAGGTTAATAATTATTCTGATGTTCAGATTCTCGTTAAAAATGATCCTGGAATAAAAACCAGTAAGAAAGGAATACATCTGGAGTTGCAGGGGAGTCGGAAAAATATTTTTACCAGAATTTTCGGCAAAAAAGTAGCTAAAGATAAAAACACTTCAACCGGTATTTCTTCAGAAATCGTTTCTTCTAAAACTTCAGTGAACGGGTACGCTAATAATACAGATAACAGGCTTAAGTCGATTATTTATTTATACAAAAAAGTTGAGTTGTTTAACGAAAAATGTCGTCAGCTCGTATTAACGCCTAATGGGATATTGGCAGCTTCCAATAAAGGCCTTCAGGTAATAAATAATCATAGAGCCGAATTAATTGGCGGTGACAGGTACATTAATTTAATAAGCTGGCAGCCGGTGGATGGTAAGTATTATATTGCAACGGGTGAGGGTTATTTCTATGTAAAATTTCTGAATGGGAGGTGGGTGAGCGAATCTCCTGACCCTAAATATAAAGATCCTGTTTATTCAATTGTTAAAACGAGTCGGAATACCTTGTGGCTAGGTGTTGACAATGCCGCTTTAAGAGCTGATTTTGACGCTGTAAATGAAACAGTTAAGTATACTTCTGTAAGAATCAGTAATGATTTTCCACAACGATATATACTTGATTTTGCAAATGATTCCCTATTCCTTTTTACTGAATCCGGCATTTTTTTTTACGATAACCTCTCGAAGGGATTTACGCAAGCCCGGTCTTACTCCGGTCATGAAGGATCTAAACAGAAATTTATATATCCTCTTTCAAATGCCTTGTGGATTAAGCATGGGGAGGACTGGATAAATTTGAATTCTGCAAATTCCTTTACAAGCAGGGAGGTGTCACTCCTTAAATTATTTAACGATGTTGTATCGGTCAATTCAGAAAACAGGAACCTCTGGATAGTTAGTGGCGAGAACAGGTTATTCAGGATAGATCTTAATAAACCTTCTAAAATTAACCCCGAAATAAATGTTTTCGTTAAAACTATTTACAACGAAAGCGGAACTTCTTTCAAGTTGTCCAATATAGTTTTTAACAGAGGAGATAATATAATAAATTTTGATATAATTGCACCCGGTTATCTGAAACAAAATACAACACAGTATCAGTATACAATTAATAAACTAATGACCGATTGGTCACCGTGGTCTATTCGTACAAATTATAATATTGCAGTAACTATTCCTGGTGATTATACGCTCAGAGTAAAGGCAAAAGATATTTGGGGGAATATCGGGGAACCTTTAACTGTGAAATTTACAATCAAAGCTCCCTTTACAAGGACCACCATTTTCTATGTTCTTTCGACATTAGCCGTTTTGCTCTTCATTTTACTATTTGTACGTTTTTGGGAAGGACGGCTTCTAAAGAAAAATAAACTTCTCGAAGAGAAAGTTAAAGAGAGAACAGCGGAAATTGATGCACAGAAAGAAGCGATAACTTCAAGTATTGAATATGCAAGCAGGATACAGAGGGCCATGCTGCCCATGGATGATCATTTTAAAGCATTTTTCTCCGACTATTTTATTATTTTCAAACCCAGGGATATTGTGAGTGGTGATTTCTACTGGATTGGTGAGGGTGAAAAACATGTATTCTTAACTGTTGCGGATTGTACGGGCCACGGTGTACCCGGAGCTTTTATGAGTACCCTTGGAATATCGACACTTAATGAGATAATTACTAATGACTGCGGCCTTCATGCAAATACGGTGCTCAATCTTTTACGCGAGAAAATAAAGACTTCACTTCATCAGACAGGCAAATTTGGAGAAGCGGCTGATGGTATGGATGTTGCATTCTGTGCTCTGAGCAAGAACCGGAAAACTCTCGAATTTTCAGGCGCCTATAACCCATTGTTTATATTCCGGGGAGCTGAGTTTAAAGAATACAAAGCCGACAGAATGCCAGTCGGCATTTATTATGGGGAAGAGAAGTCATTCACAAATTATGAAATCAATATCAGGAAAGGCGATACAATTTACATTTTTTCTGATGGGTTGGCTGATCAGTTTGGAGGACCTCACGGAGTTAAGTACAAGAAAGCAAACCTTAAGAAGCTATTATCAAGTATACACCACAAACCAATGACTGAACAACGCAACATTATTGAGGCTGAATTCGAAATGTGGAAGGGCTCAGGAGATCAGGTAGACGATTTAACAATGATTGGTGTAAGAATTTAGAATGTTGGTTCTCAGGTATGGGGTAAGCGGCACTCAACTCTTCAACTTTTGTCTTTTCCCATTTGTCTTTTGTATTTTGTCATTTGTATTTTGTCTTGAGCAAATTTATTACCTTTAATCGCTTTAAAAAAACATAGGATGAAAATAAAATTTATTGGTGCTGCACGTGAGGTTACTGGAAGTAAACATCTTATTATTACAGACTTAGGAAAAAAAATACTACTCGATTGCGGAATGTTTCAGGGCAAAGGACTAGAGACAGATGGTATGAACAGGGATCTTATGTTTGATCCCTCACAAATCGACCATATCATCCTTACACACGCCCATATTGATCATGCCGGATTGATACCTTATGCATATAAGCTCGGCTTCAGGGGATCCGTTGTATGTACGAATGCGACCAGAGATTTATGCGCAATAATGCTTGCAGACTCAGCATTTATACAGGAACATGATGCTATTACATTCAATAAACGGAGGGTTAAAAAAGGTCTTCCCGTTATAACTCCTATTTATACAAAGGATGATGCTACAGCTTGTATGAAACTCTTTATTGGTGTTCCGTACGATATGAAATTCAGGATCGACGATAACATTAAGGTTAAATTCACCAACACGGGCCATATGCTTGGCAGTGGAGTAGCTAACATCCAGATAATTGAAAAGGGTCAGATTAAAAGGATAGCATATACAGGAGATATTGGCAGACCTGTTGACCAGATACTTGCCTCTCCGCAACCATTCCCGCAGGCTGATATACTTATTACAGAATCAACATATGGAGACAGGTTGCATCACGATACTGTAGTTGCAATTGATGAGTTATTGAGTATTGTTATAGATACCTGTGTAAACAAAGGTGGAAAGCTGATTATTCCTGCTTTCAGCGTAGGCCGTACACAGGAAATTGTATTTGCTCTTAATAACTTCTTTAATCAGGGGAAACTTCCTAAAATTGACATTTTTGTCGATAGCCCTCTCGCCGTGAATGCAACAACAGTGTTCAGGATGCATCCCGAGTGTTATAACAATAATTTTCTAAAGGTGCTGGAGGCAGATCCGGATCCGTTTGGTTTTGATAATCTTTTTTACATAAACAAGGTAGAAGATTCAAAAAAACTTAATGATCATAAAAAACCATGTGTAATTATTTCTGCATCGGGTATGATGGAAGCAGGACGTATTAAACATCATCTGGCAAATAATATTTCAGATCCTAAAAACACCATTCTGATAGTAGGATATTGTGCCCCGACAACTTTAGGAGCCAGAATAGGCAGAGGAGATAAAGAAGTTTCAATATTTGGAACAATTCACGAGGTAAAAGCTGAAGTGAAAAAAATCGAATCATTCAGCGGTCATGGCGATTACAAGGAACTTATCAGTTTCTTAAATTGTCAGGATAAAAGCGCACTGGGAAAGACATTTATTGTTCATGGAGAGTATGAAACTCAGAAGAAATATGTTGCGTCTCTACAGGCTGAAGGATATAAAAACATTGAAATTCCCGCTAAAGGCCAGGAGTTTGATTTGTAATAGCTTTTGATGTCTTTAAAGTAACTTACTGGATATATTTCCTTAGCTCTTTTCTGACTGTTTTCCATTCTGGAAAGAGTTCTGATAAAAGGATATAATATTTTGCACCATGATTATGGTGTTTGAGATGGCATAATTCGTGAGTAACAACGTATTCAATATACAAGTCGGGAAGTTTTACCAACTCGGTACTCAGAGTTATTATTCCTCTGTTTGAACAGCTTCCCCATCGCCTTTTCATAGTACGTATCACCAGACTTGCCGGTTTAAACATCTGATCTTCATATTTTTTCAACATTGCATTTAAGATCATTGGGAAGAGAATCATTGCTTCGTTCTTGTAACCCTTATAAAGCAAACTCTTTATTGCCCTTGCATCATCTGTCCCTGCCAGACCTAGTTCAATGAAACTATCACAGAATCTGATATATGATCTTGCTGATTTTTCAATCCTGAGAACCGATTCCTGTCCGCGAAAAAGATGGATCTCTCCCTCAGCATATGATCTTTTAAGTTTACTATTATCCAGTTTTATGTAATTATCCCTGTGTTTAATTATCCAGGAAGCTTTTTCATTAACGATCCTGCTGATTGTTTTGTCAGTAGTCCTGTTGGGTACTCTTACAATTACCGATGAATCAGGAAGTACACTTATCCCCAGACTCCTTCTGGATGAATATATCACTTTGAATTCTATACCCTGAATGTTTCCGGTTCTTTGATCTTTTGTCATTAATTATTTATAGTTCTGTTAATTAACTTGGGAAAATGAAAGAAACTTATAATTTTTCTTTTCAAGGTACTTTAAAATTGAGTGAAGACGAAGATAAAACTTATCAGTTCTCCTAAATATCAGGAGTCTGAGATCCAAGCTGATTGATTCTTATCCAGCAATCATTATTAACCTGACTCGATGCGCTATAAGTTAAGGAACAGATAATTAGCGATATAAATATATTTTTCATATTCTTTCCGGTAATAGATAGGGTTGTGCAATTTAATAAAAAAGAAGACCTCAACATCATAAATAACGAAAGACGGTTCCAACCTCTGGGCTCTAATGAGTTAGTAAGTTACAGGAATAATAATAAAAATATTTTTGAACTTTTTCATTAGCGGATTATTTTAACTGTTGGATAATTGAATTTAGGCAACAGTTAATAAGACATAATCTGATAATTTATTTTGTCAGATAAATATTAGAACTATTTCCCCGTTACCCGCCCTGATATTGGTTAGCAAAATATTCGGTTAGTCTATTTTCAGCCAAGTCAAACAAGGTTAGGTGGTTAGTTTTACTTCAGGGAAGGGTAATTACAACGGGCAGCAGTTTATTCTGCTGCCCGTTTCCTTTTAACCGGAATAAAACCACTTTTAATAATTGACCTTACTCCTGTTTTAAAGTGATTAATGTTATCTCCGGAGGCATCCATATTCTGAAAGGGATTGCGAGTACCCCAAGCCCCCTGTTCACATAGTGAAACTGTTTACCCTCGGAATAAAGTCCATTCCAGTGTGGATAAAAATATTTTGAAGGGCTCCACCGGAACTTTTTAGTAAGAATACCCATCTGCATGCCATGTGTATGGCCCGACAGGGTTATATCTATATCAGTTTTGCCTGCTACATCTTCTTTCCACTGATTCGGATCATGACTGAGAAGTATCTTCAGATCAACACTGTCCAGACCTGAGATGGCAGTTTTTACATCCCCGTGAACCATATCAGGATGCCGGCCTTTTGTTATTATACCTATCAGTGCAATTTTTGCATTTCCGATTTTAACCTTTGTATACTCATTATTAAGAACCCTGTAACCTGAAGCTTGTATCAACTTATTCATTATCAATACATTATTGTCTTTATCAGCCTCAGTGAAATAGGGATCGTATGTTCCGAAGTCATGGTTACCAAGTACCGCAAAATTACCATATTTGCTTTTGACAATTGAAAGAATCGTGTCGTTTCTGTCAAATTCTCTCCAACCAAAAGTAACGAAATCACCGGTATTAAGAATAAGGTCAGGTTTAAAAGTATTGACCTTCTCCATAACCTGATGAAGTATTTTATGGTGATGATAAAATCCTGCCAGATGCATATCCGATAGCTGTACAATTTTTAAACCATCAAGATCTTTATTCAGTCCTTTGATTTTTATAGTGACTTCTTCGGTTTTGAAATTAAATCTGCCATATAATGTTGAGACTGCAATTACGGAAAAAATAAAAACCATTATTGCCATCCCGATATTAGTCAACCACCTTAAATGGCCGCCACTTTTACTTCTTGCCAGTCTTCCTGAAAAGTGGAAAAGAATAAGAATGATCCTGGGAACCACAACTGCGCAGATCATGCCTGTAAGATTCATCATCATCCAAACATGACGCGGAGTATCGAAAAAAGTATTGTAACCGTTTATTTCAAAAAACAAAATCCAGAGCCAAAGACTCAGAATTATATGAATGATGATTAATACAAAGTATTTTGCTTTTGAAACGGGGTGATAATGCTGCCGCAAAACTGCCGGAGTCAGAATATCTGTTAATAGAAGAATTAGCAATAATCCCATTAAAAATAATTTAGTGAGTAAAAGTACTTAATTATTAATTATCCTGATTATTCTTACATTCGCAATTGTAAATTGTGTAATCGGTATGACTGAAGTTAAGTTTTATGATCCATTATTTGAACCTTATGCAGTTCTGACATATTCTGTTATTTCCGCCAGGTACAAAGACAAATGGCTGTTTGTCCGCCATCATCTGAGGACTACTTTTGAGATTGCCGGCGGGCATATTGAAAAAGGAGAGACCTCCCATGAAGCTGCGTGCAGGGAATTAATGGAGGAAACCGGGGCAATGCAGTTCAGTATAGAATGTATCGCAACCTATTCGGTTAACAAGGATGGAGTGAAAGGATGGGGGAGACTTTATCTGGCCCACGTAACAGAAATTGGACCGATACCTGACCTTTCTGAAATAGCTGAGGTTATCTCAGCAGGGCAACTTCCTGAAGAGAACACTCACCCTGATATTCAGCCCCATCTCTTCAAAAAAACACTGGAATTCTTTTGCAATATCCGCAAAGGGCGCTAAGTACAGATAGCTATCGGGATGTCTTTTACCTTGAACTATATATATTCGAAACTAACTTTTTTCAGCCATTTTTCTTCCAGCAACCGTGCAATGCGTTTTACAACAGTTCTTCTGATCTCGAGGTCTACAGGAAGATTGGGATCCTGGTGTGCAATATTTATTCTTGTTCCGATAACAAAGTGGATTTCATCACTTTCCATAAGGAGTCTTACTATCTTATCTGCAGGTCCTTTACCCAGCTTGATACTGTTATTAAAGGTTTTCAGAATTTCATTTACCTTCTGAAGTGTAAGTATTCCTTCAGTAACAAGGTCAATCCCCTCCAGGAAGCTTTCGGGGGGTAGTTCAGGATCTTCAAATATAAGTTCATCGACAACTGTCCGGTTCAGTTCCCTGGCAACTATATCAGCTGTTGTTCCACCGCAAAGGATAACCTTCCCTTTGTACCCAATGACTTTTCCTGCCAGCTCTTTATCTTTATCCTTCTCATAAGGGGGACCGGTACAAACCAGTAATTTACGTGGTTCCCGAAAATAAATTGTTGCGCAGCTTATATCATCTCTGGCTTTGTAGCTATCGTTTTTATGAGCCATGGTAACAATTTTTCCGGAAAGCATGATTGCTGAAATAGATGATTCGCTTGTTACAAGAGAGGCAGCATAAGTTGCTATATTATCTCTTTCCCATCCAAACGGATAAGCTTCACTTCCCATTCCGCTCTGCGATACTCCATCGGAGCAAAATATTATTCTGTCTTCTTTCTCAGGCATAAAGGAGCATGTTTTCAATACCTTTCCTGAGTGTTTTCCTTTTTGAAGAACAACCTTTTTCCATGAAGGATCAAAAATCTGATTTCCCCTCAAAATGATTGTCGATGGGTTATCATACTCAAGTACGGTAACGCGTCCACTGCTCTCAATATCAATTATTGTGAAAGTTGAATAGCTGATTTTTCGCTCACTGCATACCGGCAGAGTATTCATAATTATCTCAGCTATCCGGTCAACTTCTTTATGTTCTCTGGTAAAACTAATTGCCATTGTTGCCGTAAGGGTTGCCAGGATATTTGCTTTAACTCCGTGCCCCATTCCGTCAGATAATACTGCAATTACTCTATCTTCCTCCTTAATATAGCGATACAGAAATACATCCCCGCTGATCCTTTCTCCATCGTGGTTTCTCTGCTGGCTGTTTACCTCTATAAAAAAGTTTCTGTTCACCTATGGTTTTTTCAGATTATTTTGAAGACTGCTTTTTTTTGATTTATATGACTCAATGATTGAGTTTAACATTTGTTCCGTTTCAGAAGCGCCTTCCCCAAGCAGGAATCCTATCTTCTGTACCATTTCAAGATTTTTTTCAATTACCTCACTCACCCTGTTTGTAACCTCTTCCCCCTGTACTTCAGGAGAGTAAAGGTCGCGGATTATTGCTCCGCACATTTTGTTTTTCTTGATCGGGAATATAGAGATATTCAGCATTTTATCCTCAAAATGAACATCCTTGCTCACAACAGGCTCATCTTCCTTTAATACAAAAGTGAACATGTTATATACATTAAAGGGAATAAGTGTTTTAATATCAGCTCCTGCAAGTCCGGGAATCACATCAGATATGGCCCTGGCATCTTCGCCAATTATATTGATGAAGCTTTGATTTGAGTGCAAAATTTTAAGATAATTATCAACAATGACAACACCTGTCGGAAGTTTCTCAAGCATATTATTCATCATATCAGAAGCGCTCTGTGCTACCTCTTTTTCTCTGCGGGCAAGCTCTTCAGACTCTTTGAGTGCCTTTTTGGTATCAGCCAGTTTTCTGTTTGTCTGCCTCAGTGTTTCTATATATTCCTGCTTATTTCTCAGATTGAAAGTATGGCACATCTCAGGAACTGCAAGCCCTTTGGCAACTGTTGTAGCAAAATCACGACAGGATAGGTATCCGCAGGCTCCGCAATTAATCTCTTCTTCAGGATTATCTTTTCCTATGATCTTAAGAACTTCA
The DNA here is from genome assembly GCA_025358455.1 of Bacteroidales bacterium. Classification (GTDB taxonomy): domain Bacteria; phylum Bacteroidota; class Bacteroidia; order Bacteroidales; family VadinHA17; genus LD21. The sequence continues at coordinate 36,724 of JANYJP010000097.1, read as the reverse complement.
AGTACTGCTTCTTCCGGTGGTTCAGGGATACGCTGGTCGTTGGGTGTAAAGCTTCTTGAAAAATCGAGCTTTGACCATTTCTCCATATTCTTCTCCCAGAGATTCTTATCGAGTTTACCGACTCTCTTTTCTGCATAGTGCCTTACAAGCGACCTTCTCAGGAATCGCTCGTTGTGATGTTGCATCCCTGGACCAAGCAGGCAGCCGTGACAGAAAAATAGATTGAAATGATGTTGAATCGTATCTATATATTTATCAAAATCGTTGATAGCTTCAAGAATCTCCTCCTTACCCGAAGCTGTAATTACACTGCTTGATACCATGTCGCGTTTTATTCCTCCGGCCTGAATTATACCTGCAGGAAGAGGGTAGAGGGCGCCCCAGTTTCCATGAGGGGGATCGAAATCAGACAATTTAACCAGCCTCTCCTGTATTTTTGCCTCATCAAACAGTTGCCTGAGCTCAACAAATGTAAGGACCCCGTCAACCGGTGTTCCTGATTTGTACCTCAGTGCTTCATCCTTTGAATCAATGCATGGACCAATCTGAACTGTAGCAACAGCGTTACCATATAATTCCTTTACTACCATAGCTGTGGCAATCATAGGAGAGACCAAAGGTGCAAGATTGGGTACCAGTTCGGGGTGGAACTTCTCAATAAGTTTGACAATAGACGGACAATTGGCAGTAATCATATACTTGCCTTCTGCTTTTTTAAATAGCTTTGCATATAAAGCAGCTATGAGATCAACCCCAAAGGAAACCTCATGCACATAATCAAATCCCAGCGCCCTGATCATACCAACAAATTTCCGGTAGTCAGTTATGTCGTCAAACTCCGAAGCAATGCTTGGTTCTATCAGAGCGGCAGTTTTTCTGCCTGACGAAATCAGGTTTTTTACATCCTCCATCGAATCGCGGAAACTTATTGCATGAGGCGTACATGATACATAGCATAATCCGCAACCGATACATCTGTTGGGAAGAATAAACGGATGAGCTTTCTGTGGTTTTACCTCAATGGCATTAACCGGACATACACGCACACAGGAATATGAGTTTCTGCATTTTTCATCATTTATATAAAGAACAGGTTTTCTGTCTGTCATATTAATTTCTTTCGTGTTTAAATGAATCCGGCAAATTCTTTTTCCAGGATACTCTCTATTTTTATAAGAGTAACGCCTTCTATTGACACCCCGTTTATAGTGAGGTTAGGACCATTGCTGCAAAGACCCATGCAACGCGCTCCTCTGAAAATGACCTTATCATCGAGATGATTCTTTCTGAGATATTCCTTGATAAACATCACAACATCTTTGTTACCTCTTGAAAAACAGGAACTGCCTAGACAAATTTGCATCTCAATTCTCTGAGCCATTTTCTTACTGTTCATAAATAAACAACAACCTCAAAAGTAATATTTTTTTCTCTGTATCAACAGAATCAGAATGCATTCGATTCTGAGTTTAAATCACAATATTCAATCAAATACTGTATGAAGTTGAAAATATCAGACCCTTACAAATGTTATATAACAAATTATAAATCAGCAATATATAATAAGGAATCAGATTGTTTGTTCTCAGTATTTTATTGTTAATAAAATAACATTGTTTATTTATTAACAATAAAATAAATTATCTTTGCATTAAATTTTTATACTATATATTATTTGGATGGGTACAGATCTTGACATTATTCTGAAGAAATACAAACAGGGAAAAAGAGAGGATCTTATTCCAATTCTTCAGGAAATTCAGGAGGATCACGGCTATCTTTCTGAAGAAGCGATTGTAAAGACTGGCAACTTCCTTGGGTTAAGCACAACAAAGATATATGGGCTTGCCACATTTTACGACAAATTCAGGTTTATACCATCGGGTAAGATCCAGATAAAAATCTGTCATGGAACATCATGTTTCCTTAATGGATCGCAAGCCGTTATTAACAAGATAAAAGAAGAGACGGGGATAGTTGCCGGGCAAACGTCAAGAGATGGAAACTTCAGTTATGAGATAGTTTCATGTATGGGTGGTTGCAATAACGGACCGGTTATGAATGTTAACGGCGAATATCATACTCATATTAAACCTGAGCAGCTGCCCGAACTGATCAAAAAATTAAAGTACGTTATTGATAACGACTAATTCTATTAAGTTCTTCAGATGGAAGATTTGAAATCACTCCTTATTGAAAAGGTTCTGTTGTTTGAATCAGATACTTTGTCATCCGAAACGGAGAAGGTATTACAGAAAGTCAGGCGCGAAAAGCCTGATCATCCTGTGATCTTTGTATCGTCCGGAACCAGCAGTATTATTTCCGGATCAGAAAAGACATATTCTGCTACTCAGACTTATATTGCTGAAAATGAGCTTTCTGCAGGACTAATTCGCGTGGGGTGTACCGGGCCTTCGAATTTTGAGCCGATGTTATGTGTGCAGATTCCTGGAAAGAATAAATTGTTTTTCAGAAATATTACCGAGGAAAAAGTTGAACCTCTGCTGAACGGTGTTTTCCATAATGATATAAACGAAGATGACCTGGCCGGTCAGACCGGTACAAAAGGGTTTGAGCTGTGGCCGGGTATACCTTTTATGGATGAGCTTCCGTTCTTTACAAACCAGAAAAGAGTGGTGCTTGGCAATTGTGGTTGTTACGATCCCGAGAGCATTGAAGAATATATTGCAAGAGGTGGTTACCGGTCATATGTCAAAGCGATAAGACATTACACATTTGAAGAAGTGTGTGATATTATAGAAAAAAGCGGACTGAGGGGGAGAAGTGGTGGCGGATACCTTACGGGTCTTAAGTGGAAGCATGCACTAAATACCAGCTCAAATAACAGGTATCTGATCTGTAATGCAAAGGAGAGTGATCCAGGAGCATTCACCGACAGGACCATCCTTGAGAGCGATCCTCACCGGCTTATTGAAGGTATTGCGATAGCTGCATATGCCATTGGAGCGTCAAATGCAATAGTATTCATCAGATCAGGTTCCGACCATGCACGAAACAGGCTTCAGAAGGCAATAGACATGGCCAGGGAATATGGACTTTTCGGGCATAATATTTTCTCCAGCGGTTATAACCTCGATATTATTATAAGAAAAGAACCGGGAGCGTTTGTCTGTGGTGAAGAAACAGCCCTGATTAATACACTGGAGGGTAAAAGGGGTATGCCACAACTTAAACCACCTTATCCCACAACGTCAGGATTATTCGGAAAACCAACCGTCATAAACAATGTTGAGACCCTCATGAATGTCCCGTTAATTATGCAAAATGGTCCGGAATGGTTCCGTTCACTGGGGACAGAGAATAGTCCCGGAACCAAAGTTTTTGCTCTGGCAGGCAAGGGTCGCATGTCCGGCGTAATTGAGGTTGAAATGGGTACTACTATCAGGACCATCCTGGAAGATATTGCAGACGGAATCAGGGAGGGAAGGGAGTTTAAAGCGATACAGCTTGGAGGTGCATCGGGTTCCTTTATTACCAGAGAGAATCTCGATCTGGCAATTGATTATGAGGAACTTTGGGAAAACGGAATAGGAATGGGAGCAGGTGGCTTCGTGATAATTGATGAGAATACCTGTATGGTTGATCTCGTGAGATATTATATGGAGTTCATTCGTAACGAAAGTTGCGGCAAATGTATCCCATGCCGTGAAGGAACAGGAAGGATGCTTGAAATACTTGAAAGTGTTATCCGTAAACCCTTAAATGAAGAGTCGGGAACAACTCTTGAACGGTTTAAAGGAGTAATGCAACTTGAGACTATTGCATCGGTGATGAAGGACACTTCGCTTTGCGGACTTGGACAGACAGCACCTAACCCGTTTATCAGTGCCCTGAAAAATTTCAGGGATGAATTTGAAGAACATATCTTTGACAGGAAGTGCAGGGCCAATATCTGCCGGGGACTGAGGTCATTCTCTATTGATGTTGACAAGTGCACAGGATGCACAGCTTGTGCTTCCAGGTGTCCTGTAAATGCGATTTATGGAACCAGGCTTCAGCCATTCTTCATAGTTGAGGAAAAATGTATTGGTTGTGGTATCTGTTTTGATATATGTAAGTTCAGTGCAATAAAAGTTAAATAGCCTATATGCTTTTTACAATACAGGTAAACAATAAAAAGATCAGGGCCGAAAAAGGTGAAACAATCCTTTCAGCTTTAAACCGTAATGGTATTATTATACCAACTCTTTGCAGGATGAAAGAGTTTACTCCAACCGGAGCCTGTAGAATGTGTGTTGTGGAGGTTGAGGGCCGTGACAGGTTAGTTACTGCATGTTCTCAGCCTGTGGAAGAATGGATGAAAATTAAGACCCACTCGCCACGGGTTATCACAGCAAGAAAAACTATTGTAGAACTGCTTCTTTCAAACCATCCTGATGATTGCCTCTATTGCGACAGAAACCTGAATTGTGAGCTCCAGCGTCTGGCCGAAGAGCTGAATATCAGGGAAAGGCGTATCCGTGCAAGGAAAATTAAACCTCGTCTCGACCAGTCAAGTCCGTCAATAGTCAGAGAATTATCGAAATGCATTCTTTGCGGTCGCTGTGTAAGAGTATGTGAAGAGGTGATTACAGCAACTTCTCTTGATTTCATAAATAAAGGACGCGAGACTCATGTTGGTGCAACTATGGATAAGGATTTTAATTTTTCAAGTTGTATTCATTGTGGCCAGTGTGTGTTGGTTTGCCCCACAGGCGCTCTTCATGAAAAACACTATCTGGCAGAAGTTCAGGAATACCTTAATAAACCTGAAATGGTGAAAGTCATTCAATATTCATCAATGGTTGTTTATGGAATAGCTGAAGAACTCGGGTTGCGATATACTAAAGGATTTGATAAGACACTAAATGCTATCCTTCGTAAAATTGGTTTCGATAAGGTCTTCAAAACCGGTACCGGCACTGACGTTTGTATTACTGAAATTACCGGACAATTATCGGAAAGAATTGAAAATAAAGCTGATAAACCATTATATATTTCCGCTTGCCCTGCTTGGGTCAAATATGTTGAGCAGTTTATTCCCTCACTTATCCCGGAACTCTCAACTGTTAAGTCACCACAACAAATAACAGGTGTTTTAATTAAGACTTTGGTAGCAGGTCAGCTCGGAGTAAAACCCGAGGAGATATTTTCTGTTTCTGCAACTCCTTGTATGGCAATGAAATTTGAGGCCAGGCGCGATGGTATGATGAGGAAAGGAATCAGTGATGTTGATTCTGTACTCACCGTAAGAGAACTTGCCAGGCTAATAAGGCTGTACGGCATCGATACTTCAAATATTGAAGAGGAACCTGCCGACGAACCAATGGCCGGAAGAAGCTCAGCCGCAATAATGGCAGAAGTATCCGGAGGATTGGCGGAAAGTGTACTGCGATCATTACATTTCATGAAAATGAAAAAAGAACCTGACAAACAGTTATTCAAAAAACTAAGGTCGGGAGGCTTGTTCCGGGAAACTAGTCTTCAGATTGACGAAAAAGATGTAAGGGTTGCTGTTGTAGACGGATTGACCGGTCTCGAAAAATTGAAAATATCACTGGCTTCAGGGAAAAAATATGATCTGATTGAAGTAATGACATGCCCGGGAGGATGCGTCCATGGCGCTGGATTGCCTTTTAGTCCTTCAAAAGATGAGATTAAAAGCAGGGCCAAACTGGTCTACCAATCTGATGATACTGAGGCTATAAACCTGCCATGTAAATCTCCTTCATGTATTAATTTGTATGAAAAGCTTTTAAAGGATAATAGCGATATTGCAGATAAAAAGATATTCTATACTCACTTTGAGAAAAGAAACGTATTATTATAATCAACAAACTATCTGGATATGTTGGTTTACACTATAAAGGAACTGTGCCGTACTTGTTATACCTGTGTCAGAGAATGCCCTGCCAAAGCTATCCGTATTGTTGGCGGTCAGGCTGAGGTGATTGATGAAAGATGTATTGCCTGCGGAAACTGTACAAAAGTATGCAGTCAGGGCGCAAAGGTTTTTCTCAATACCACAGACAGAGTCGTGAAACTGCTTGAAAGCAATTCGAAAGTTGCCGCGATTGTTGCACCCAGTTTCCCGGCAGAATTCGGGGATGTTCCAGACCACCATATTCTTGTGGGGATGGTAAAATCTTTAGGTTTTGAATATGTGGCAGAAGTCTCTTTTGGAGCCGACCTGGTAGCCGACAGATATAAAAAGCTTGTTTCTGAGAGTAAAAATTTTTATATCTCTTCTGATTGTCCTTCAATTGTAAATTATGTCAAATTCTATCACCCGGCTCTGGTTGATAACCTTGCTCCTATAGTATCACCCATGGTGGCAATGAGTAAGGTTATCCGTTTAAAATATGGTAATGATACCCGGATAGTGTTTATCGGACCATGTGTGGCGAAGAAAGCTGAAAGCAATGAGGTGGACGAAGCTATTACATTCACTGAATTAAGAGATATGCTTATCGACAGGGGTATATCTGCAGAGAACAGTACTCCGGTTGATTTTGATCAGCCGGTAGGTGGTAGAGGTGCAATCTTTCCTGTTGCAAGGGGATTGCTTCAGACGGCTAAGATCAGTGATAACGCAATTACCGGAAATATAATAGCAGCAGAAGGAAGGATCGATTTTCAGGGTGCATTAAAAGAATTTGAAGCAGGGCTGATAAAAAATCAGCATATGGAACTTCTTTGCTGTGAAGGCTGCATTATGGGACCCGGATTATCGAAAAACGGAAAACAGTATAACAGACGTTCTCTCGTAAGTTCTTATGCAAATACTAAAATGCAGAATATCGATTCTGAAAGCTGGCAGAAGTCATTTGACGAATACGCGGAGCTTGATTTATCAATACGGCATAAAGCTGACGATCGACGTATTGAGGACCTCACTGAAAAAGATGTGAATGAGGTTCTTATAAAGATGGGAATGATTACAAAGAAGGACCAGCTGGATTGTGGTGCCTGCGGTTACGAGAGTTGTGTCGATCACGCGATAGCTATAAAAAAAGGCTTGGCTGAAGTTGAGATGTGTCTGCCTTATGCAATCGAAAAACTACATAAATCTGTAAAAGATCTGGCACTTTCGAATGAGAAGTTAACCTCAATGAAGCAGGCATTGAAACAGTCTGAGAAACTTGCTCATATGGGGCAGCTTTCTGCAGGAATTGCCCATGAGTTAAATAACCCCCTTGGTGTTGTGATAATGTACAGCAATATACTGCTTGATGAGTCCACCGAAGGAGATCCCATGAAGGAAGACCTCAAACTGATTGTGGAACAGGCCGGAAGATGTAAAAAAATAGTTGCAGGACTTTTGAATTTTGCCAGAAAAAACCAGGTTAATCATCAGCAGGTGAGTATTAAAGACCTGGTAAATCATAGTCTTGAGAGTCTTATAATACCTGCAAAAGTTAAGATAACGATATCAGATGAGTCAACTAATCCGGATGCTATGCTCGATCTGGAACAAATGATGCAGGTTCTTACAAACCTGATCAAAAATGCAATAGACGCTATGGCACAGGGAGGATTTATCAACATAAAACTTGAAGATACACTTAGTGATGTTATAATCATTTTAAGTGATACAGGAACAGGGATCAGGGAAGAAGACAGGGCTAAGATATTTGAGCCGTTCTTTACAACGAAAAGTATCGGACAGGGAACCGGTCTGGGACTTGCAACAGCATATGGAGTGGTGAAGATGCACAAAGGTCAGATAACTGTTGAATCGAATGATGACCCTGCAAAGGGACCAACCGGTACCAGTTTTAAGATTGTATTGCCGAGAAGGAAGGCGTAATGTTAATATTTTAACGTTAAATCATATTTATCATATTAACTCTTTGATTTAAAGATTTTTTAGAAATTTGTATAAAGATGAATAAGAGTGACTTTACAATACTGGTTGCCGATGATGATCCTGATTATCTTTTTCAAACAGTATTTAACCTGGAGAAAGCCGGTTATAAAACAATGGCAGTGGAGAGCCAGGCAGAAGCCGAATCGGTTATTGCCCGATTCAAACCAAGTCTGGCAATATTCGATCTCATGATGGAGAGTGACGATAGTGGATTCATTCTGTGTTACAAGATGAAAAGGAAATATCCGGATGTACCTGTGATCCTTGCAACTGCAGTATCGCACGAAACAGGTTTGACATTTAGTATTGATTCGGAACAGGACAAGGCCTGGATCAGGGCTGACAAATATCTTGAGAAAGGAATTAGACCTGAGCAGCTTGATCAGGAGGTTATGAAACTTTTAAAACTTTAAAATGGCTGTTCTAAGAGTACTTGTTATTGACGATGAACCAGGCATACGGTCTGGTGTTTCACGAATACTGAACAATTTCCATGTAACATATCCTTTTATGGATGAGGATTATACATTCGAAGTCATAGAAGCTGCCACCGGAGAAGATGGTATAGAAATACTTGAACGCGATATGCCGGATATACTTTTGCTGGATAATAAATTACCTGGTATACAGGGAGTTGATGTTCTGGAATATATCCGGAAAAGAAATTACGACATCGTTGTTGCAATGATAACCTCTTACGCATCACTCGATGTGGCAATAAGAGCTACCCGTGACGGAGCAATTGATTTCATCCCAAAACCCTTTACTCCACAGGAGCTTAAATCGAGTATCGAAAATATTACTAAGCAGCAATATCTAAAGAGGATAACTCATAAGTTGAAACAGGAGGGGAAGAAGATAAGATATCAGTTTCTCTCCGTCCTTTCACATGAATTAAAAGCTCCTTTGAATGCGCTTGAAGGTTATTTGAGAATGATGCAGGGGAAACAGGCAGGGGAATTGATAGATGATTATGCAACTCCGATTGAACGATCGCTCCAACGAATCCAGGGAATGAGGAATCTTATAATGGATCTGCTGGATTTTACTAAGATCCGGCTTGAAAAAAAAGAGGAAAAGATCCAGGAAGTAAATCTGGCGGAAGTAGCTTCTTCTTCAATTGTAACAGTCCAGCCTTATGCTATCCAGATGGATGTGAATATTAATCTCGATGTCAGATCTGATGTAGTTATTATGGCTGATCCTGATGATATGGAGATCGTTTTTAATAACCTCATATCTAATGCAGTAAAGTACAATAAAATAGGCGGAAAGGCTGAAATAACCATAGATAGCTCAGAAACCGAGGCGATATTAATAATATCAGATACCGGTATAGGGATAACAAAAGATGATACTGAAAACCTGTTTGCTGAGTTTGTAAGAATCAAAAATGAAAAAACCAGGAACATTTCAGGCAGCGGACTGGGCTTATCAATTGTTAAGAAAGTTGTGGAATTATATCATGGAACAATTAAGGTTGACAGCACCCCTGATGTGGGAACAGTATTTACCATCCGGCTACCAAAAAAACCATTAACCAGTACCTGAAAAAAATGATGAAACTACCAGGAAAAACAGTAGAAAGGCTCAGCGAATACAGAAGGTCACTTCTTGATTGCCTAAAGGAAAAAAGAAACTTCATCTACTCTCATGATCTTGCAGCCCGGCTGCACATAACTGCAGTGCAGGTCAGGCGCGACCTTATGCTGATTGGTTATTCAAGCGTTCTCAGAAAAGGTTATGACGTGAGGGAACTTATTGATACAATTGGCAAAATTATCGATTCCGAAGAGAGCATGAATGTTGCAGTTATCGGTATTGGTAACCTGGGGAGAGCCGTTGCAGGCTATTTCAAAGGGAAACGATCAAAACTCAACCTTGTGGCTTCTTTTGACAATGATCCTCAGAAAGTTAATAAAGTTATTTCCGGGGTGAAATGTTATCCTTACAATGAAATTGAAAAGATGATAAAAGACCTTGATATAAAAATCGCAATTCTGACTGTTCCTCCTGATTCTGCAAGAGAGATTTCAGAAGAAGCAGTGCGCTTTGGGATAAAAGGAATTCTAAATTTTACCACTATTCCGCTTAATGTGCCATCAGGAGTCTATCTCGAAGAATATGATATGATTACTTCAATTGAAAAGGTTGCATATTTTGCAAAAGGGAGTCTAAATTAGCATCCTAGTTCCAGAATGAATATTTACAGAAGCTTCGAAGAGGCAAAAGTTATCAGAAATCCTGTTGTAACAACAGGATCATTTGATGGTGTTCACATCGGGCATAAAACAATACTTAACCGCCTTAAGATGCTGGCTGAGAAGCATAACGGAGAATCTGTACTTATTACGTTTGACCCTCATCCCAGGAAAGTGCTTTATCCTGAAACTGCCGGGAAAGATCTGAAGCTTATCAATTCTCAGGAGGAAAAGATTGAACTTCTTGAGAAAGCAGGACTTAATAACGTAATTATCATTGAATTCACCAGGGAATTTTCAAAAATCACAAGCGAGCAGTTTGTCAAAGACTTCCTTCATGGGATGTTGAACGCAAGAGTGATAGTCGTCGGTTTTAATCATCATTTTGGATTCAATAAAGAAGGCGATTATAAACATTTATGGGCATGGCAGGAAAAGTATAATTTTGAAGCTGAAGAGATTCCCGAACAGGAGGTATATCATGAAACAGTAAGCTCAACCAAAATCAGGCAGGCTATAAGTGAAGGATATATACAGAGAGCAAATGCCTATCTCGATCACTATTATATTATTATAGGTAAGCCAAAGGAATATTCTTTTTATTTGCAGGGCACAATTGAACTACCTCGTTTGTTCAGTGTTCCATTAACTGAAGAATGCAAACTGCTACCTCCGGCCGGGATTTATGCGGTATCAGTGGAATCAGAACAGATACACTCTAAAGGCATGGTAATTATTCATAAAAATACGGAAGATCAACCCGAGGTTCTGGTTAACATTTTTGATACACCGGAACCTCAAATATCGGGGAACATGACTTTATATTTCCATAAAAAAATCCACGGTGCTGTTAATCTTTCAGATAGCAACGCACCTGCGAAAATAAGTATTGCAAGAGACGAGATTTCAGAGCTGATCTACTAAAAATAGATATCCCGCTGGCCTTCTTCAATTGACGTCAGATTGCCTGATATTTTCGTTTTAAGTGCGTCATTCTCAACTTCACTGACAATTTTATTAATTAATGCAAATCCTTTTTCCATTGTCTCAGGTGAGGCAAAGTCCTCGAGATATTCCTGGAATGTGAAAAGAGCATTTGGCATACAATATTGCTTGATCAGTCCTGGTTTAGCAAGATCCATAAAATCCTGTCCAACTCTTCCCTTGCGATAACATCCTGTACAAAAGGATGGTATATAACCACCGTCGGCAAGTGATGAGATCACCTGATCGAGTGTGCGGTGGTCACCTAAAGTGAACTGACTGCCTGACTGCTCTTCTTCGTGCGAATATGATCCGGGGTTAGTTCTTGATCCTGCAGAAACCTGACTTATGCCATAATCGCATAGCTCATTACGCATAACATCATTTTCGCGGGTACTCAGGATGATGCCCGTGTAAGGCAGTGCAATACGTATAATACCAACAATTTTCTTAAAATCATTATCGCTGACCTTTGAAGGTATGTTTTCTGAATGAGGAGCTCCGACTGCATACTCTATCCGGGGTACACTGACAGTATGAGGCCCGCAGCCAAAGGCACTTTCCAGATGATGAGCATGTTCCATCATCGCCAGAACCTCAAAACGATAATCAATTAATCCGAGCAGAGCCCCAATCCCAATATCATTTATTCCACCTTCCATGGCCCTGTCCATTACGGTAAGGCGATATTCATAATCTCCCTTTTTTGTGTTTGCCGGATGAAACTCCTTATATAATAACGGGTCATATGTTTCCTGAAAACAAACATATGTACCGATTTTTTCAGCTTTAAGTTTCGCAAAGTCCTCAACTTCCATAGGGGCCAGTTCCACATTGATTCGCCTCACATAATCCCTGCCTCCATGCTCCCTGACGCTGTAAGTTGTTCTTATGGCTTCCACCATATAGTCTGTATTGTTGCGGTTGCTTTCACCACAAATCAGAAGCACCCGTTTATGTCCTTCTCTGAGGAGAGAACGTGTCTCGTCAGCGATCTCTTCCATGGAAAGCACCTTCCGCTTAATTTGTTTATTATCAGATCTGAATGAACAATAAGTGCAGTTGTTTATGCATACGTTTCCTGTATAAATAGGAGCGAATATAACCAGCCTTTTCCCATAGATCTCTTCCTTTACCGTATGGGCAGTCTCCATAATTTTACGTATTACAGAAGGATCTTCAACACGCAATAAAGCAGCTACATCCTCAAGATTTAAGCCTCTAAGCTTCAGCGCCTTATTAAGAATAGTGTTTGTTTGGACTTCGGTAGGCGTTTTGCCCTCAATGAGTGAATATATTTTGTCCCGATCAATAAATATTTTGTTCCTTTCGTTCTTGTTCATCATTTTGCTCCTCCTTGTATTTTGTAAGAATAGATTTGACTTCAACATCTTCTAAACGTCCAATCTTTCCGGTAAGAGCACTGATTGTCTCAATTGTGCCTTCGATGACAAGAGAAATTACATTTATATTCCGATGATGCAGTGGTAAGCCCTGACGGGCAAGAATAATGCTGCTATATTCAGATAATAAGGCATTTACAACAGGAACTGAGGTTTTGCCTTTGATTAAAATTGTAATTGTGCCGATTCTCTTTTCCATCAGATGAGCTTTTGGATTGGATATACGTTTAAATATTTCACTGACAGACTTTGAAAAAGTGTTAACCGTTTCTCAGAATTGTCAGCGTGCAAAAGTAGCTAAATTTTTCGGGTTTTAAGGATAATAATTAAGTAAATTTTATCAGATAATAGTCATTATAAAATGTTTTCAGTAAATAAGGAAGGACTTTTTGGACTCCTGCAATTTCATTAAAATAATGCAGTTATTAATCCTTTCCGGCCTGGATGTTTCTTCTTTCCGAGTAATGTTTTGAATCGCCCCATTCACCATAAACTACTACAGCATCAGCAAGGCTTACCCTTGCCTCAAGACAACTCTGGCAATCCTCGGCGGAATCGTCCGTACACGGTTTATTGTCATACAGTTTGTAACTATCACGATATTTACCGGGAGTAATATTTGGCATTAGGATATTTGCACCGATCTTAACTGCTTTTTCTCTTCCGATTGGGTCAATTGCCTGCAACGCGGTTGCAGCTACAATATTTATATCTTTCATCATAATCCTTAAGATGGCGATCATCTTCAGTGTCAGATCAAATCTCTCTTTTAGCGGCAACAGAGTGCCTGAATGTTCAATAAGCGGGGTATCGGCATGTTCAATATAGGGTCCCATTCCACACATATCGATATTAAATTCCTTCATGTATAGAAGGTCATCCGCAAGATCTGCCATTGTCTGAAATGGCAATCCAATCATGACCCCTGTACCAGTCTGGTAACCAATATCCTGCAGGCTTTTCAGGCAATCAAGTCTGCGTCTGAAATTATGTTTTGAATCATCAGGATGTATCTTCCTGTAAAGTGCCTCGTTGGTGGCTTCAACTCTAAGAAGATAGCGATGAGCACCCGCATCATACCATTTTTTATATACTTCAGGCTCCTGTTCACCAACCGACAGGGTAATACCAAGTTCTCCATGGGACAGCTCTTTGATCTTATTCAAAAGATTCTCAATCCTTTCAGCAACGAAGCTGCCTTCCAGTTCCCCTGACTGCAGTGCAATTGACCCGTATTTGTTGTTATAAGCAAATCTGGCTGCTGCAAGTATCTCATCATCAGATAGATTGTATCTGGTTAAGTTTTTATTTCCTTTTCTTATACCACAATAAAGACAATCTTTTCCACAAATATTTGAGAACTCTATTAATCCCCTGAACCAAACCTTGTTTCCAATATACTTTTCCTTGACTTCAGCAGATTTTTTAAAGAGCAGAGTTCTGTCTTCTCCATGTGTTTCCAAAAGCCTGATAATATCTTTTTTAAAAAATTGGTCTTGTTTCAGTAAATCTATAATTGCACTAGTCATAATTATTATAAATGGGTCTGCAAAGATAACAAAATCCCCCTCTGGAATTACAAAACACGGGACTGGCAAACCAGGATCATCAAATCATTCCTTAGAATGATCGTCCGAACATTCCCCACAATGTTACCTTCATTTCCTGCCATCTGCTCATTGCAGCTCCTGCGAAACTATTGGTATATGCTGTTACATATTTTTTTGCTTCATCATTTTTCCCCTCTTTAACCAGTTCGACAACCTTTTTATCAATTCCCGGGAGCTCTTCGAATGCTTTATCTTCGAACTCTGCAACAGCAGGATCAATAAGTGTTCTGCCTTTTGACCAATTTACAGTGGCAAGTCTGTTCGCTTCCCTGAATGACCAGATTGCAGCATCTGTTCTGTACCTCTGCTGGCCACAGATATTGAATGAAGATGGAAGGCTTAAGACTCCCGAAAAGATAGGGATCCTGGGGCTCTCTCCCGGGTTATCAAATGAAAACCAGGCTACTGCTCCGACTTCATCGGGAAGCCATGAACGGCACTGAATAACATGTGAATATGAGCAGCCTGTAATTGCAATGGTTCTCTGTCGCTCAATCAGTCCTGGTTTGATTTCGTTGAGTAACGTGCGGAGATCATTACTCATCCAGTTGTTTATGACCGGAGTTTTAACCTTCTTCTCTATTTCGTTACCATCCTTGTCTTTTTCTTTTATTGAAACGAGAAGGTTTTTTGTCATATCCCACTGGGTTCCTTCATAAGTTTCCCTGAAATATTTCATCACATCACGAGGTGATAATTTTTTTTCCGGTTTAACCGAAAAAGGCAGTTCTTCAGCATCATAGGAGAGGTTTAATGATGGTGCCAAAGTGCTGAGAACATAATACTCTCTTATGGAATAGGGCTTTTTCCCGTTAATGATTTTCCAGAATTTCAGTGGTTCTTTACCATCCCAATAACCTAGTTTTTTTGCAACATTTTGTATGTCAGTGCTGTACATGAATGAATCTGGATTCTTTAAATCTATTGTAGAAATTCTTGGAATATTAGCACATATTCCGACGTTGTTATCCGGAATTCTTTCTGCACACCAGATCGATGATGGTTTGCCTTTTCCGGATCCGGCAATTTCCAGCTGCCATACCTCTTTCGGATCAGCAATAGTTATGCACTCAGCAAGGTCGCCATATCCATACTGTTCGGCAAGCCTGCCAATTAAAGCAATAGCTTCTCTTGCAGTCTTGCACCGCTGAAGGGCTATTTTTTCAAGTTCCTCGATCAGAAAAAGTCCATCTTCATTAATGAGATCTTCCCGGCCATATATTGTGGTTTCCCCAATGGCGAGCTGCTTCTCATTCATACATGGATATGCTGTATTAAGATATGCATAAGTCTCATCAATTTCAGGTATTTCACCTTTTTTTGTCACTTTTGACATATCCCAGGCTTCTTCTGAATGCAACATTCCCCAGTATACAGGATGCATTGTTCCTTTACTGTATTTCTGAGGTGGAAAAATTTCAAGCCATGTCCTGTAGTTACCGTCGCAGCTATGAGAGGTCATGACAGAACCATCAGTGGAAGCCAGTCTGCCTACCATAATTGTTGTACAATTCTCACCATAGCCCGGACCATCAGTGTCGATATCTGAATATTGAGCATAAGTCGAAACTGAAATGCCAAAAAGGATAATCAGAATGAACCAGGCATTTTTTGAAACAGATTTTTTCATAAGAGGAATTTTATTGAATATTTTTGAATCAGACTTCAATCACAAAAGTAATTTTTTACACCATTATTTTATATGCTGAATACTTTTAAGTATATAATTTTCCCACCGGTGTGGGTATGTACTTATTTTCATCCATGATAATTATCTTGTTTTGTACTATTTATTTTTATTATCTTGTCGTAGTAAATTCAGTGTGTGTTTTGTTCACAATCCATTATATATCAGAGACATATTTATTTGTCGTTGCACATAATGTAGGCTTCCTCAAGAGGTTTGCCGGTTTATAGTTTTCTGTCTGCCCGGATTATTGAATTTCATAATTCATTTCTTCAACATTATTCCAGACTATGATAAATGATAAACTTATAAATCCAGAAAGCATTGTTGTTTTAGGAGGATCGGACGATCTTTTCAAACCGGGAGGGAAAATCCTTAAAAATATAATTGATGGAAAATTTTCGGGAAAACTTTATGTTGTCAATCCAAAACAGGATATTGTACAAGGGATAAAATCATTCAGAGATTTAAATGATATTCCGGAAACAGACCTCGCTATCCTGGCAATTTCCTCCAGATTGTGTTTACCTGCTGTTGAAATACTTGTAAGAGACAAAAAGACCAAAGCCTTTATAATCATCTCCGCGGGGTTCAGTGAAGCCGGGGAAGAGGGACGAAAACTTGAAAAAGAAATAGCTGACCGGATAAACAAAGCAGATGGATGTCTGATCGGACCCAACTGTATCGGTGTAATAACCCAATCCTATCAGGGTGTATTTACAACACCAGTTCCAAAACTTAATAACCGGGGATGTGATTTTGTTTCAGGATCAGGGGCCACGGCAGTTTTTATTTTTGAATCTGCTATACCAAAAGGCCTTAACTTTTCATCTGTCTTTTCAGTCGGGAACAGCGCCCAGACAGGTGTTGAAGAGGTTCTGGAATACTGGGACAAAACCTTTGATCCGGCAAGCAGTTCAACGATTAAATTAATCTATGTCGAAAGCATTCAGAATCCTGATAAACTTCTACATCATTCATCATCACTTATACGCAAGGGGTGCAGGATTGCAGCAATAAAAGCTGGTACCACTGAAGCAGGGAGCAGGGCTGCTTCGTCGCATACTGGAGCAATGGCATCATCCGACTCAGCAGTTGAAGCTTTGTTCCGTAAAGCCGGAATAGTAAGATGTTCCGGAAGAGAAGAACTGACAACCGTAGCTTCTGTTTTCTTTCATAAACCGTTGAAAGGGAATAATATAGCAATTATTACCCACGCGGGTGGCCCTGCAGTTATGCTTACTGATGCCTTATCAGCAGGAGGCATGAATATTCCAAAAATATCTGGAGAACATTCCGACAAATTACTCGCGATGATGAACCCGGGGGCTTCGGCTGTTAACCCTATAGATATGATAGCAACAGCAACTAATGATCAACTCGATAATGTTATTGAATATGTTGATAAACAGATTCCTATGTTCGACGGCATGAGTGTGATCTTCGGCAGTAATGGTTTAAATGATATGACAGAAATCTATGATCTGCTTCATAAAAAAATCATGAACTGTAATAAGCCGTTATATCCTATACTTCCTTCGGTAATAAGCTCTTCAAAAGAACTTGAATATTTTCTTAATAAAGGGC
This sequence comes from Bacteroidales bacterium, assembly GCA_025358455.1. Classification (GTDB taxonomy): domain Bacteria; phylum Bacteroidota; class Bacteroidia; order Bacteroidales; family VadinHA17; genus LD21. Next base: position 19,382 of record JANYJP010000097.1, on the reverse strand, counting down.
ATGTAAATTTCCCCGATGAGGTTGTACTTGGACGGGCTCTTACTAAGATATTTAACACACCTTCCCCCGCGGGTGAGGAAATTTTTCTGGAAAACATTGACGTGCCACTTGTAAGGAAAATTATAAAAGATGCCCCAAATGGTTATCTGGAGCCTGCAATAATACAACAGCTTCTGAACGCGGCACATATACCGGTGGTTAAAGAGGTTGTCGTCACTTCAAAAAGCGAGCTTTTATCAGTTGCTGAGATTACCGGGTTTCCGCTTGCTCTGAAAGTTGTGGGACCTGTACATAAATCAGATGTAGGAGGGGTTACTCTGAATATTAAATCAGTTAAACACCTTGAGGCAGAATTCACCAGAATGATGCAGATAAATGAGGTAAAGGCTGTACTTGTTCAACAAATGCTCTCCGGCACTGAATTATTTATAGGTGCAAAGTACGAACCACGTTTCGGACATATTATTCTTTGCGGATTAGGTGGAATATTTGTCGAAGTTCTGGGTGACGTATCCTCCGGACTGGCCCCATTGACATTCAATGAAGCACATTCAATGATAAGGAATCTTCGAAGCTATAAAATCATTCAGGGAACACGGGGAAAGCCAGGAATAAATGAAAATAAATATGCTGAAATAATTGTCAGGTTATCAAGCTTATTAAGATATGCGACAGAAATAGTTGAGCTGGATCTGAACCCACTGATTGGAAGCCCCGAAAACATAACTGTGGTTGATGCCAGGATCAGAATTGAAAAGTGATCTTCATATTGTTTTCTCAAAGCCGATTAATTTTATGTTTATATTCGCCATTTATTTTTACTTAAAAAACATTTAAAATCATGATTATTCACCAGTTATCAGTTTTTCTTGAAAATAAATCTCTGCTACATACCGAAGTTATTGAGGATCCAGGAGTGGAGAATATCAGGATAACTGCTAAAAGATGTGAAGGCAAAGCTCATTTTGTTATTGATAAAGGAAATTTTAAATTTTTGAACCTACTATGACTAAAATCCCTATATCTCCTGAAATAATAAAAAATCTGTCACAGACTCTGGGTGCAACAACACCCGGGAACTCCTCAATACGCGAAATTGCCCAGCTGGTAAATAAGATTGAAAAGCATACAGGGATCAGGTTCGTCAGAATGGAAATGGGCGTGCCCGGACTTGAAACTTCTTCAATAGCAATTGAGGCAGAAATAGCTGCCCTGAAAAAAGGGGTTGCTGCGATTTATCCTGATATAAACGGTATTGCGCCTTTAAAAGAGGAAACTTCCAGGTTTATCAAACTTTTTCTGGATATAGACCTCAATCCTCAGGGTTGTATACCAACAGTCGGGTCAATGATGGGCGGAATGGTAAGCTTTCTTGTAGCAAACAGAAATGACAGAACAAAGGAAGGTACCCTGTTTATTGATCCCGGGTTTCCTGTCCAGAAACAGCAGGTAAAGATGCTCGGGCATGATTACCGTTCTTTTGATGTATATAATTTCAGGGGGAAGAAACTTAAGGATAAACTTGAATCGTACCTTAAATCAGGGAAAATATCCTCTCTGCTTTTTTCAAATCCGAATAACCCTAGCTGGATATGTCTTAATCAGGAAGAGCTTGCAATAATAGGCGAACTTGCAAATAAATATGATGTAATAGTAATTGAGGACCTGGCTTATTTCGGAATGGATTTCCGGAAAGATTATTCAACCCCGGGTAAACCACCTTACCAGCCAACAGTAGCACATTATGCAGAGAATTATATTATGCTCATTTCCAGCTCAAAAATTTTCAGTTATGCAGGACAGAGAATAGGTATGATGGCTATATCTGATAAGCTCTTTGACAGGTCCTATCCTGATCTTTTAAGGTATTATTCTTCTGATAAGTTTGGACATTCAGCTATCTTTGGGGCATTATATGCATTGTCAGCAGGCGTTTCCCATTCCGTTCAGTATGGTTTGGCTGCTCTGCTTAAGGCAGTTAATGATGGGGTATACAAATTTAGGGACGATATATTTGAATATGGGGAAAAGGCCCGTGAGATGAAAAAGATGTTTTTGTCAAATAACTTTGAAATAGTATATGACAAGGACCTGGATGAACCTCTCGCGGATGGCTTTTATTTTACAATTTCTTATCCGGGTTTTAGTGGTCGCAAATTGCTTGAAGAACTTCTGTGTTATGGGATAAGTTCTATATCACTTGATATATCGGGAAGTGACAAACAGGGATTAAGAGCGTGTGTTTCCCTTGTTTCCAGGGATCAGTTCGGGGATCTCGGAATACGTCTGAAAAAATTCTCCGACGATCATCCGGTTTAATTGAATAAATAATTTTAATTATGGCAAAGATAAAAGGCAGTATTGTTGTTAACATTGAGAAATGTAAGGGGTGCGAAGTATGTATGGTATCGTGTCCTACAGGCACCATCGCAATGGCTAAGGAAGTAAACGGGAAAGGTTATTATTATGCTTTTCCGGCTAATCCGGAACTTTGTATCGGTTGTGCGAATTGCGCAATGGTTTGTCCTGACGGAGTAATTACAGTATATAAAACGAAAATTTAAGCAGGTAATGAAAAAGGAACTAAGATTAATGAAGGGGAATGAAGCAGTTGCAGAAGCTGCTATAAGGGCTGGAGTAGATGGCTACTTTGGGTACCCGATAACACCTCAGACTGAAATCATTGAATACCTTATGGAGGCAAACCCGGCTGAGACAACCGGAATGATAGTGCTCCAGGCTGAAAGCGAAATTGCTGCTATTAATATGGTATATGGCGGTGCAGCCTGCGGGAAAAAAGTAATGACATCTTCTTCATCACCCGGGATAAGTCTTAAACAGGAGGGTATCACATATATAGCAGGAGCGGAGCTTCCCTGTTTAATAGTAAATGTTGTAAGAGGAGGTCCGGGACTTGGCACGATCCAACCGGCCCAATCTGATTATTTCCAGGCAACAAAGGGAGGTGGACATGGTGATTATCACCTTATTGTACTTGCCCCGGCTTCTGTTCAGGAAATGGCTGACTTTGTCGACCTGAGCTTTGAACTGGCCTTTAAATACCGGAACCCGGTTATGATGCTCTCTGACGGCGCTATCGGACAGATGATGGAGAAAGTTTATCTGAGTCCTCAGAAGGAGAGATCAAAGACAATTTATGATTGGGCCACCACAGGTAAACCTGCAACAAGAGAAAGGAATATAATAACTTCTCTTGATCTTGATCCAAACGGTCAGGAATTGTTCAACCTGAAACTTATTGCAAAATACAATCTGATAAGGGAAAATGAAGTACGCTACGAGGAGTTCCAAATTGAAGATGCTGAATATCTTCTGGTGGCATACGGAACAAGCGCCCGCGTTTGTCAGAAGTCGGTTCAGCTTGCAAGAGAGGAAGGTATAAAGCTTGGTTTACTGCGTCCCATAACTCTGTTCCCATTCCCTTCAAAAAGGATAAATGAACTGGCAAACAGAGTAAAAGGAATGTTATCAGTTGAGATGAGTGCCGGACAGATGGTGGAAGATGTGCTTCTTTCTGTAAATGGCAAAGTTCCGGTTTTTCACTTTGGAAGAATGGGAGGTATAGTTACAACACCTGAAGAGGTGGTTGAATGTCTTAAATCAAAATTCATAGGAGGTTAAGCAATGGCCGTTGTTACAGGAATAAAAGAAATAATAAAACCGGAGAACCTGGTTTATAAGAAAACTAATATAATGACAGAAAATATTCTGTCGTATTGTCCGGGATGCGGACATGGAACTGCACACAGGATACTTGCAGAGATTATTGAAGAAGAAGGTCTCCAGTCGGAAGCTATAGGTGTTTCTCCGGTAGGCTGTTCGGTGCTTTTGTATAATTATCTCGATATTGACTGGCAGGAAGCTGCACATGGACGTGCCCCTGCAGTTGCAACTGCAATAAAACGACTAATGCCTGAAAAGTTTGTATTTACTTATCAGGGTGATGGCGACCTGGCTGCTATAGGCACCGCTGAAACAATTCATGCCTGCAACCGTGGCGAAAACATAATGATAATCTTCATTAACAATGGTATATACGGAATGACCGGAGGACAGATGGCCCCGACAACACTTCCTGGCATGAAATCTTCAACTTCACCATATGGAAGAGATGTCAAGACTATGGGTAATCCCTTGAAAATGACCGATATTGTAGCAACTCTTCCCGGATCGTACTACGTTACCAGGCAAAGTGTTCATACACCCGCTAACGTAAAGAAGACAAAGAAAGCAATAAGAAAAGCTGTCCGGTACCAGAAACTTGATAAGGGCACATGCCTGATTGAAATAGTTTCTAACTGCCCTTCAGGCTGGAAGATGACACCGGTACAGTCAAATAAATGGATGGAGGAAAATATGTTCCCATATTATCCTCTCGGAGATCTTAAAACTCCTGTAGAATAATATGTCTAACTGAACAATGTAATTCTGAAAAAAATGACTGAAGAAATATTAATTGCCGGCTTTGGAGGACAGGGAGTACTGTCAATGGGTAAAATAATGGCTTATTCCGGTGTGATGCAAGACATGGAAGTAAGCTGGATGCCCTCATATGGACCGGAGATGCGTGGAGGAACAGCAAACGTTATAGTGATAATAAGCAGTGAAAGAATCAGTTCTCCAATTATCAAACATTTCGATACTGCAATTATTCTGAATCAGCAATCGATGGATAAATTTGAGAGTTCAGTTAAACCGGGAGGTATTCTTATTTATGATGGTAATGGTATTACCAGGCACCCTGAAAGAAAGGATATTACTATCTATCGTGTTGATGCAACTGAAGAGGCTTCAAAAATGAATAACCCGAAAATATTCAATACAATTGTCCTTGGTGGTTTTCTGAAGGTAAAACCAATTATTAAAATGGAAAATGTAATCAAAGGACTGAAGAAATCGCTTCCTGAAAGATATCATAATCTTATTCCAATCAATGAGAAAGCTATTCAGCGGGGAACTGAAATCATAAAGAAAGTATCATAATCAGATGCTTCTCTGACAAATTTGTTTTGTGTTTTGGAGATTCCATTTATCGGTTGCTTCAGCCTTCGGCCTACAGCCTTATTTCTCATAGAAATGCATCTCCTTTATATATTTCCATACTGCCGGCGAAAGAAAATACGACATATCCTTTCCATTTTTAATTCCGTTTCTTATAAATGTTCCGGAGATATCCATGAGTGGTGCATTTACATGATGAATTTGCGCCACAGAAAGAATCTGATCGAGGAGGGGAGATGCCGGTATTTCCGAATCGGGTCTGGGATAAACATAAATGGGGTGCTTTTTTACCAGTTCTTCACTGTTTTTCCATTTATGAAGAGTATATAGATTGTCCTCACCCATTACCAGGCAAAACTGATTATCAGAATATTTCTCCTTCAGATAGGCCAGGGTATCAATAGTAAAGGACGGAACAGGAAGTTTGAATTCAATATCTGAGGCTTTCAGTCTGTCGTTATCGCCTATAGCCAACCTGGTCATATGCAGCCTGTTATGATCAGCAAGAAGTGTTTCTTTCTTTTTTAAAGGGTTCTGCGGGCTGACAACAAACCAGACCTGCTCAAGTCCGGCGAATTCTGTCATGTATCCTGCAATAGCAATATGCCCTATGTGTACAGGATTAAATGAGCCAAAGTATAAGCCAATTTTAGCCATCAGAATCTAAGAAATTATTATTCAAGAAATGAGGTTACTATTTTAAAAGCTTCTTCTTTTGCTTTATCCAGTTGGTGGTTAACTATTATAGTATCAAATTGATTGGCGAGCATCATCTCCTCGCGTGCCTTCTCAACTCTCATTTTAATTTTTTCGGGAATGTCTGTAGCTCTTTTAACCAAACGGTTTTCAAGCTCCCCGACAGATGGAGGCATAATGAATATAGCAATTGATCTTGTTCCGAATTTTTTTTTCAGATTAATTCCTCCTTTTACATCCACATCAAACAGAACATTGCTTCCTCCGGCCCAGATCCTTTCCAATTCACTTTTGAGTGTGCCATACAGCAGATCCTTATAAACTTCCTCCCATTCAACGAACTCATTGTTTTCGACTCTTCTCCTGAATTCCGGAACTGTCATGAAAAAGTAGTCTTCGCCATTTTTTTCATTGCCTCTCAATGGCCTGGTTGTGGCGGATACTGAAAATGAAAGGTTCAATCCGGAATCGATCAGATACTTAACTATTGTTGTTTTTCCTGCACCTGATGGTGCCGATATTATTACTAGTTTGCCTTTCACTCTTTTATTTTTTACACCGTATTATAATACGTTAAGTGTTTGTTCTTTAATTTTTTCCAGTTCATCCTTCATCATTACCACAAGCTTCTGGATTGAAGCATCATTTGCTTTTGACCCGATCGTATTTATCTCTCTCCCAATCTCCTGAGTGATAAAGTTCAGTATTTTCCCGTTTGGTGACGGAGTGTCAACGGTTTCCATGAAATAATCACAATGGGTTTTAAGCCTTACTTTTTCTTCATTGATGTCATATTTCTCGAGATAGAATATGAGCTCCTGTTCAAACCTGTTTTTATCAAGGTTTTCGGTACCCAGGTTCTCTTCAAGTAATAACATTAGCTTCTCCCTGACCTTCGTAATTCTTCCAGCTTCAAACGTCTCGACTTTTTCGAGTAATGACAAAATCTTGCCTATACACTTATTCAGGTCGGTCATAATTGAGTTTCCTTCTTCAATTCTGTATAGATCAAGCATTGTTATTGACTCAATTATCTTCGATTTAACAATCTCCCATTCTGATTCCGGCATTTCAGGTTTTTCAGTTTTAAGAGTGTCGGGGAGTTTCATTATAGCTGTAAATATCTGATCATCCAGGCTTATTTTAAGTTCCTCAGCGATCTCTTTAAATTGATTGTAGTAGTTTCGGACTGCCGATTTATTTATTATAGTAACAACCTCATCATCAAGCATATCACAGAAAATGGAAAAATCAATTTTTCCCCGGTCAAGTTTCTGACTTATAAGATTCCTAATTTCAGGTTCTTTTTCTTTATATAACCATGGTAGCTTGGTGTTAAGGTCAAGTTGCTTGGAATTGAGCGATTTAATTTCGATGGTAATTTTTTTCTGCGGAGTTTCAGCTATTGCCTTTCCATAACCTGTCATTGATTTTATCATCTCCCGTCTGTTGGTTAAAGTTGATAGAATTATATTGTTGAAAGTTACAAATTCTCACTCTATTTAGCAACTTCAAGTATAATGGTAAAGTGCCTCATTATTGGTGCTTCCCATACAATTCTTACTCCACGATTTATATTACTCCGTCTTTCAAAAACATTATTTACTGCTGCTGCCACATAGTCCATATGATTATTTGTATAGACTCTTCGTGGTATTGCCAGGCGCACCATTTCAAGATCGGGAAACCTGTTTTCCCTGGTTACCGGATCCCTGTCGGCCATTAAAGCACCAATTTCCACACCTCTTATCCCACCTTCAATATAGATCTCATTCGCGAGAGTCTGAGCCGGAAACTCTTCTTTTGGAATTTCAGGGAGGAACTTTTTTGCATCTATGAATATAGCATGTCCACCGGTTGGCTCCAATATTGGAACGCCGGATTCCTTCATTTTTGACCCAAGGTATGCAACCTGATTGATACGTGATTCAAGGAATGAGAATTCTGTTCCTTCATAAAGTCCCTGGGCAAGAGCATTCATATCTCTGCCTGACATTCCGCCATAGGTTATAAACCCCTCATATATAATATTATATGTCGATGCCTGTCTGAAAAGTTCTTCATCCCTGAACCCTATGAACCCACCCATATTTACTATTGCATCTTTCTTTGAACTCATTGTCATCCCATCTGCATATGAGAACATTTCCCTGGCAATATCCCTGATATCTTTATCAGCGTAGCCCTTTTCACGCATCTTAATGAAATATGCATTCTCAGCGAAACGGGCCGAATCAATAATGAACTTCACTCCATATTTACGGGCAAGTTTACCGGTTTCTCTCAGGTTAGACATGCTTACAGGCTGCCCTCCTGCAGAATTATTTGTTATAGTTATAATTATGCAGGAAATTTTTTCTGCCGGATTATTTATTAGTACATCTTCAAGTTTTACCAAATCAACATTTCCTTTAAACGGATGCCATACAGTTGTATTTGATGCTTCATCGATTGTGCAGTCTACAGCTTTAGCTTTCCGGAATTCAATGTGCCCCTTTGTTGTATCAAAATGTGAATTGCCAGGAACGAGGTCTCCCTCTTTAACAAGTACCGAAAATAGAACATTCTCTGCAGCTCTTCCCTGATGTGTCGGAAGGAAAAAGTCAAATCCGGTTATATCTCTTATTGCTTCCTTAAGTTTATAGTAGGATGAAGCTCCTGCGTAACTTTCATCCCCAAGCATCATTGCCGACCATTGCTTGTCGCTCATTGCTCCTGTGCCGGAATCTGTAAGAAGATCGATAAAGACCTGTTCGGATCTAAGATTGAAAAGATTATATGATGCATCTCTTAACCAGTTTTGCCTTTGTTCTTTTGTACTTCTGTATATGTTTTCAACCATCTTGATCTTGAACGGTTCTGTGAATGGTAAGTTCATAATATTATTGAATTATTTATAAAATTGTATTTATAACGTATAGAGGATTATTTAATATATTTAAAATCAGTATGTTACCTCCTTAATCATCCCTGCCCCCTAAGGGCGCTTAATAATCAATACCTCACTTTTAGCCATGTTTCAGGTAAATGTGAGTGTAAGTAAGTGGTGGTTAAGTGGTTATGGGATAATGACAGTCAGTCCCTGGTACATTCCTGGAGATTAACAGAAAAGAAATCTCTGTTTTTGATATTTTTATATATATCAAGCCGGGTATTTTGCGTTATGATAAGGTCTGATATCATTTTGAAAAAATTGTTATGTAAAATTAATAGTATTTATGATATATTCAACCGGGGAAAATAGTCAAATAAAATTGTAGTTATGAAGCAGGAATTTAATCGATTGTTTCTTGCGGTGGTTGGTTTATGTATTTGTTTGTCAGGTTTTTCACAAACAAATACCGGGAAAGCAGAAGTCGGCAATACAGTAATCGATTCATTGAAAAACAGCGGAATAATATTTAATTATAATCACAAAAAACCTGAGATTATTCTTTCAACGGACCAGTCGCTGAGATTTCTTCAACAAAGAACCCAACCTCAATATTGGATTGATTCGCATGATCCTTTCAGGCTGGCATTGAGTCATCTTATTTATGAAGCATCTCATCCGATATATGACACAGTTAAAAAGTTTCTTGAGCGATATCCATATGATTCTCTGCAGATTTCATGGGATAAATTTTATATCTGGGAACCTCTCAAATTAAAGATCCCTGTTATCGCTCCTCCGGAATTTCATTCGCCGGAAGATTCAACAATGAAAGCTGACACAAATGCAATTCAGGCTATTAATGACTCCACTCGTTCTAAGTCATTGACTATACTGAACCAACTGGCGAAGAAACAAGTTGCAGGCCTAAAAGACACTACTATTATGGTAGTAATTGATACCCTGAATGAAGTATTATCTTCTGTTTCCGGATTTCCCTTCAGATATTATAATTTCCCTTATCAGGGTGATTCCATACGGATTGCCGTTGAATCAGTTATGAAGTATCTTGAGAGGCGAGACTCTGCAATTGTAAACTTTACGGGAGTGGGGAAAACGGTAATTCCTTTCTGGATAAATTCGAAATCAGATGTTATGGCACGATACTGGCTAAAGAACGAATTTTCCGATTCAGTAACTGTATGGATCGGTAATCCGGCAAGAAATACCATCGGTCTTTATCTTGAGCAGGGAGTAAATTTCAGGAGACCTGTGAGACAGGGCAACTATTCCAAAGCAAAAATAAATGTAGAGTTAATTGACAATTCCAAATTACATGAGGTTCAAAAAATCCTGGTCAAATCAAATTTATGGAAATACAGGACAGAAACATCATTTGCTTTTAGCCAGACTGCTCTTACGAACTGGGTGAGAGGAGGGGAGAATAGTGTATCGACAGCAATTGATATTACAGGTTATGCAGACTATAATAACAAGGCATTAAAGGTTTCATCAAGTAATTTTGCCAGGTTAAAACTGGGATTTTTGAAAACAGGGTCAGATCCTGTAAGGAAAAACGTTGACCTTCTTGAGACCAACTCCAAGCTTAACCATAAAGCTTTTGGTAAATTTGACTTCAGCGCAATTCTGCTATTCAAAACCCAGATAGCCAGCGGATATTCTTATTCCAAAGTTCTTAACAGGGATACCTCATTTCTGGTATCGAAATTCATGAACCCTGCTATACTTACCATTGGTATTGGACTTGACTATAAACCAAATAAAAGAACCTCTATAAACTTTTCACCACTGTCATATAAGGGAACTTTTATTCTTGATCCGGCCAGAATTGACCCGACAACATATGGTATACCAAAAGGCAAGAGGTCATTGAATGAACCAGGTGTTAGTTTTATGATTACTAATGAATTGCGGCCATTTAAAAACCTGGCAATAACCAACCGGTTCCAGCTCTTTACAAATTACATTAAGAATCCGCAGAATATTGATATTGACTGGGAAGTGATAGCTGTGGTAAATCTGAATTGGTTTACAGATTTAAGAATAAACACTCATCTGATATTTGATGACGATACGCGGACTGTTGAACTTGACAATAATAAAAACCCCGTTTTAAAACCAGACGGCACTCAGAAGTTAACAGCAAGAACACAATTCAAAGAGATGATTGGCTTGTCTTTCGTTTTCAGATTCTGAAAGTGATGTTGCAGATGCTGAAGATGCTGTAAATGCCAAAGTATTAAAGCCTCTAACACTTTTAATGGTTCTATAGATCTTTCTGGTATATCCTGAATTTTTTAACTACCTGACATCCTATTCTCTCATATTCAGCTCTCATCTTAATATTGTCTTCCAATACCAGATGACTATCTAATGTATCCATCTTATGCTTAATACCTGACTGAAGGATTTTTACACCCATCAGTACCTCAAGTCCTTTTCCCCGGAATTCCTTTTTAACCCCTCCAAGCATCATGAGTAATTTCCTTGATCTTTTAGAGTCTTTAAGGATTTTAAAAATCCCGAACGGGAACAATTTCCCTTTAGCTTCCCTTATTCCTCTGCTGAAATCTGGCATTCCCACAGCAAAACCAACAAGTTTTCCACCTTTCTGAATTACTTTAACGAATTTAGGATCGAGTACCGGCAGATAACGTGCAGCAAAATCTATCTTCTCCCTATCGTTAAGCGGGACAAAACCATAAATCTCTGCAAATGTTTGATTCATAAGTTCCAGTACATCAATTATAAAAGGTTTTAATTCTTTTTTTGAAGTGAATTCAACGATTTTATAACTGGTATTGTGCTCCATCCTTGCCAGCACTTTTTCGTAGATCAGAGGGAATTTATCAGGAATTTTGCCAAGGTAGTTTACCAGATCAACCTTTTTTTGATATCCTTCTGTTTCAATCAGCTCAGGCATGTATCCTGAATTATTTGGAGCTGTCATGAATTGGGGATACTCAAATCCCTCAATCTGAAATCCCTGTGGATCCTTATCTGAGAATCCAAGCGGACCTACTATTCGGGTTATTCCTTTTTCTTTTACCCAATCTTCTACTTTTGATAAAAGTGCATGAAAAACCTCTTTGTCATTGTAGCATTCCATGAAACAGAAACGGCCATTACGTTCATTGTTTATTGCATTGTACCTGTTATTGACGATCCCCATGATCCTGCCTACTGGTATATGATCCCTGTAAGCCAGAAGGAGGATTGCATCGGCATATTTGTATGATTTGTTTTTCTTCTTATTATATAACAGCCACTCATCCATGTATATTGGAGGAAGCCAGTCCGGTTCATTACTATGAACTTTTTCAGGCAGATAAATAAAATCGCGTTTTTCTTTCTTAGTAATGACCTCTTTAATAACTAATTCCCCCATATAAAAATATTTAGTTGTGCAAGAAACAAAAAATCAATACTCGGAACAAATTCCCTGGTAATATAATACAATTTATTTTCATCTTAAAAACAGATCCATAATGACGAAAGCGGCAAAGAGGATGCTGCCAATTCCATTGGTTGTTGCAAACGCCAGTGTAACTTTGCTCAGATCATCATGTTTTACAATAAGATGCTGGTAAATTAAGAGCCCTGTAAAAATAACTGCTCCAGACCAGTAATATATAATTCCTTTTCCTGCTAAACCAGCAAGGATAACAAGTAAAATTGTAATTGAATGGACGATAATGGAAATTACCAGAGCTTTTTTTCTTCCCCTGGCTGACGGTAATGAGTGTAACTGATTTGATTTATCAAACTCGTCATCCTGCAACGCGTATATTATGTCGAATCCGCTTACCCATGTAAGAACAATAAATGAATAGATCAGAGGAAGAATACTAAATGTTCCCGTTACGGAAATATATGCACCGATAGGAGCAAGACTCAGTCCTAGACCAAGAATAAAATGACAGAGTGCAGTAACTCTTTTAGTAAGGCTATACCCCAGAATAATGATAAGTGCGACAGGAGAAAGATATAGAGTCAGCCGGTTAATAAAGGCTGTAGTAATGATAAAAAGTACGGCATTTATTACCACAAAAACTGTAGCATTTTTTGAATCGATTACTCCAGCAGGAATTTCTCTATTGCTGGTTCTTGGATTTAATGCGTCGAATCGCCTGTCTGCCAGCCTGTTAAATCCCATTGCAGCGTTTCTGGCAAAGATCATGCAAAGTATTATAAGAAGCAGAAGCTTTAAACTGAAACCGAACTCAGCTTTTGATACAGCCAGGGAAAATCCTATCAGGGCAAAAGGCATAGCAAAAACCGTATGACTGAATTTTACCAGAGAGAAATAGTTTTTAAGCGATCTTATGGGAGTAATCATTGATCGAGAAGCTTCCTGTAAGTTTCAAAATTTTCATCACCATATGCAACAAAGATCACCTTCTCCGGAAGGCTGTTTTTTGAAAGAAATCTTTTGGTTTCAGTTACAGCTATCAAAGCTGCCATATCCTTTGGAAATCCATAAATACCTGTTGATATACCCGGAAACGCAATGGTTTTGATCCTGTTTATTTTTGCAAGTGCAAGGCATGTCTGATAGCATGATGCAAGCAAAGTATGTTCGTCACGATACCCACCACACCAGACAGGACCGACAGTATGAATTACATGTTTGGCTTTAAGACGGTAGCCTTTGGTTATTTTGGATTGACCTGTTTCGCATCCGTTAAGAGACTCACATTCAGTGAGAAGCTCAGGTCCTGCAGCAATATGAATAGCCCCATCAACGCCGCCACCGCCAAGAAGAGAGTTGTTGGCTGCATTAACTATTGCATCCACTTCAACTGATGTAATATCTCCTTTTATAAGTTCAACCCTCTGTTTATTCATTACCTTATCTGTGCATTTAGGTCTTTCCCGAAAGCCCTGATGAGATTGCTCATAACCTTATCAATATTCTTGTCAGTCATAGTTTTAAGATCATCGCGCAAGATAAAACTAACAGCGTAGGATTTTTTGTTTTGGCCAAGATTATCACTTTCGTAGACATCAAACAGGCTTACTTCCTGCAAAATGTTTCTCTCAGTTTTTAACGCAATTTCCCGTATCTGACTGAACTTGATTCCTCTGTCAAGAAGCAAAGCAAGGTCGCGCCGTACCGATGGATATTTTGGCAGTTCATGGAATGAAATACTGTGTGTTTTTACCATTTTCAAAAGAAGATCCCAGTTGATATGGGCATAATAAACATCCTGTCCGATATCAAATTTCAGGAGATAACCTTTTGAAATTCTTCCCGACTCGGCAACTACCTTATTATTATGAATATATGTCAGAGACTCGGCAAAATATTTTTTATCACTTTCCCCGTTAGTTAAACTTTCCGGTACAACTCCAAGACGTGAAAGGATCATTTCAACAGCAGATTTAATACCGAAAAAGTCAGTCGGATTAACTTTACAGTTCCAGGTAGGGCGGTTGGTGTTCCCCGAAATGAATAAATCGAGAGATGCATTTTCAATATAATTCTGAGCTTTTGGGTACGACTCTCCTGTTTTATTGAAGAAATAGCAATGCCCGAACTCATATAATTTAAGATCGGAATTCTGTCTGTTGATGTTCCATATTACTGAACTGAGCCCCCCGTAAAGAAGGGATTGGCGCATTGCATTAAGATCAGAACTTAGTGGGTTGGCAAGCATCACAAGCTGATTCTTGTCAAAATCCGGACTCTGCTCATACCACGCCGATGGGTTGAGTGAATTGCACATTATTTCGGAAAAACCATTAGCTGAAAGAAGATCAGATATAGTGTTTACTATCTTATCCTTATCAGGTTTTTCAGGAAACGAAAGTGTTGAATTAACATGATCGCTTATTTCTATATTATTATATCCGTAAATTCTTAGTATTTCTTCAATTACATCTGCCTCCTTCTTTACATCAACACGATAAGTTGGAATTTCGAGGGTCAGATTATCGCCGGCTTCATTTAATATCTTTATATCCAGAAGGGAAAGTATGCGCTTAATTATCGGTTGGTCAATCTTTTTCCCAATTAGTCTGTTGATATTACTATAGTTAACTACTATCTGTACATTTTTTATGGGGTCAGGGTAAACATCAATAATCTCCGAAGAAATATTTCCCCCGGCAAACTCTTTTATAAGCATAATTGCTCTTTTCAGGGCATATGGCGTAATGTTCGGATCAGCACCTCTTTCAAACCTGAATGAGGCATCAGTTTTAAGTCCGTGTCGTTTAGAAGTTTTGCGTATTGTTACAGGATTAAAATAAGCACTTTCAAGGAAAATGTTTTTTGTGCTCTCTGAAATCCCTGACTTAATTCCTCCGAAAACACCGGCAATACACATCCCTTCCTTTGCGTTACAAATCATAAGATCGCGCGGGGAGAGTGATCGTTCAACTGAATCGAGAGTAACGAATTTGCTTTTATCCGATAAATTTCTGATTATCACTTTCTTTCCCTCAATTTTATCTGCATCAAAAGCGTGCAGTGGCTGTCCCACTTCCTGCTGAACAAAATTGGTTATATCAACAACATTATTGATCGGATTTAGCCCTACTGCCCTGAGTCTGTTTTTAAGCCAGTCGGGGGATTCCCCGATTGTTACGCCGCTGATAGTTATTCCGGTGTATCGGGGGCAATCGGATTTGTTTTCAACAACTACATCGTATCTGTTATTGCTATTGTCAGGTTTAAAATCAGTTACAGATGGGAGACTCGCTTTTTCATTAAAAGCGGCATTTATATTCAGATAAGCGGCTAGATCCCTGGCTACGCCGAAATGAGAGCCACTGTCTATCCTGTTGGGAGTTAGTCCGATCTCAAAAACGAAATCCCTTTCAATTTTAAAATAATTGCTTGCAGGCATTCCGGGATTTGCATCTTTGTCGAGGATCATTATGCCATCATGGGAAGTTCCAATCCCCAATTCGTCTTCGGCACAAATCATTCCCTCGGATAATTCACCACGGATTTTTGATTTCTTTATCTCCACACTCTCTTCACCCTTGAATACTATTGTACCCACTGTAGCCACCGGAACTTTCTGTCCTGCTGCAACATTCGGAGCTCCGCATACAATCTGCAGTGGATGTGAGTTGCCAATATTGACTGTTGTTATGGAAAGCTTATCAGCATCGGGATGCTTTTTGCAGGTAAGTACTTCACCGATGACAACTCCTTCGAGGCCTCCTTTTACAGATACCCATTCAGCCATACCCTCAATCTCAAGTCCAATAGAGGTGAGTATCTCTGCTACTTTAGCAGGTTCAAGATCAATTTTTAAATAATCCTTAATCCAGTTATAAGAAATCTTCATTTTTGGGTTTTGCTTAAAATATTACCAGTAAGACTGCAAAAGTAAGAAAATTTGAAATATTCAAGGGGTCATATAATACAGAAACGCATTTCCGGTCATATCATCATTATTTATGGAACACCTGTGTTCATATAAATATGATGCAGATGCTGCCATGCAGATAGTCATGACTAAAATTTTAGGGTAAACTCAGATCCCTTATTTGGAGCAGAGTTCACTGAAATTGTGCCATCATGATTTTTCATTATCTGCTTCGACAGGCTTAATCCTATTCCTGAACCACTTTTTTTGGTTGTATAAAAAGGCACAAAAATGTCTTCAATAATATCATTGGATATTCCACTGCCGTTATCCTCAACTTGAATAATGGTACCATCATCTGCATTGAATGCCTTCAGGTGAATAATTCCATTCTTCTTCATGGACAAAGCTTCAATAGCGTTTTTTATTAAATTGATAAGAACCTGTTCAACCTGGGCATAGTCTGCAGTTATATTAATATCTTCCGGTTTCACATCTACAGTGATTTTTATATTATCCGGAAAATTTGATTCCATGAGGAGTTTGCATCTCCGGAACAAATTGTCAATAGTGAATTTGCATAAATTAGGTTTTGGCAATGATGTTAAGCTTCTGTAGTTATCAACAAAATCCAATAAACCTTTTCCTGTTTCTTCAATGGTATTCAACCCGGAAAGTGTTTTAGATACTATTTGATGGTCAATATTTTCCGATAGAATCTGGCTTCCATCTTCCTTCTTTTTAAAGTATCCTGCAATCACGCCCGTGAGGGAGGTAATCGGACTTATTGAATTCATTATTTCGTGGGTTAACACACGGATTAATCTTTGCCAGGAATCCAATTCTTTTTTATCGAGTTCATTGGTAATGTCCTGAAAAGAAACCAGTTTTATTACATTGCTTTCAAATTTCAGTTCAGTGGCTTTTACTAAAATACTTTGTAAAAGATTGTCTGTTTTCGTCTTATGCAATACTTCCTGTCCTGGTTTTATTGTATTTATAATTTTGAATAATTCATTATTCAAGGTTTTTAATGAAGAGAGCTGCTGAGGTTGTTGAATGTTTAAATACCTCTTTGCAGCTCTGTTATAAATTCCAATTTTCCCATTTATATCAAAGGATAAGAGTCCAATATCAACATGATCAACCACACTTTGCAGGAACTGGCCTGTTCTCTCATTTTCAATTTTAACACTCTGAATGATCTTATTTAACTGGTTCATTCTGTTGTGCAAATTTCCGAATGAGTTATTTTTTGCTTTTTCAGAGAATTGAATGGATGAGTCATGATCCTGAACCGATGAAAAGAATTTTTCCAGATCTGTATTAGTTTTATTGACCTGTTTTACCAGGAGCCAGGATTGAAAGCCGATCAGGAAAATCACACCTGTCAGGGTATAATAATATCCCCGTTCAAGATGCTGCAACGCTATTCCAAATACTACACTGGTTAATACAATAAAAGTTACACGGACAAATACATTAATAAAGAATTTATTTAATAACATATTGCAGCTTTCTAGAGGTTATACTTTTGCATTTTATTGTACATGGTTTGTCTTGCTAATTCCAATTCCAGGGATGCTTTTAAAACACTTCCATTATTGTTATTGAGAGCAATTTGCAAGGCCTGTTTTTCAATTTCGGCAAATGTCGGCGGCTTTTGGTTAAGAGACGTTTGTCGTATTGAATGTGAGATTATAAAATCTTCCGGCCTTAAAATGTCAGAATCACATAATATCACTGCTTTTTCAATTGTATGACGCAGCTCCCTTACATTTCCCGGCCAGTTATATTTAAGGAGTTTGTCAAGGGTTTTACTGCTGAATTTTAAATGGAATTTCTCATATTTGTTTGCATACTCTTTCAGGAAATGCTCTGCAAGGAGGACAATATCTTCGCCACGATCGCGAAGTGGAGGTATTTCAATTACAATTGTGTTAATCCGGTAATATAAGTCCTCGCGAAAGAGATTCTTTAAGACCATTTCTTGCAGATTTTTATTTGTTGCACACACAAGTCGTATATCAAAAGGGATTGGCGTTTTTGAGCCGACCTTATATATTACCCTGTTTTGAATTGCTGCAAGAAGCTTTGATTGCATTGTAAGAGAAAGATTTCCTATTTCATCCAGAAACAGGGTGCCACCAGAAGCCGTCTCAAACCATCCGGTTTTATCTTCTCTTGCATCAGTAAATGCACCTTTAATATACCCGAACATCTCACTCTCAAATAATGATTCAGCAATTGTACCTATATCAATGCTGATAAAGATTTCATCGGATCTGCGCGAATTATTATGAATCTCTTTTACAATTAATTCTTTTCCTGTCCCATTCTCGCCGATGACTAAAACATTCGCTTCAGTTTTGGCTACCTTTTTTATTACCTGTAAAACATTTTGTATTGCCTGTGATTTTCCTATCAGAGGATTAGTTTGGTTAATGATACCTTTATTTATTTGCTTTTGCCTGTCGCGGAGTTTTTTATTCTCAATCTTCGATTGCCTGAGTTTAAATCCTGTCTGCAGGGAAGTAATTAGTTTATTATTGTCCCATGGCTTTACTACAAAATCAGTGGCGCCTTCCTTTATTGCCCTTACAGCCAGATTAACGTCGGAATAAGCAGTTATCATTACCACAGCAGCTAAAGGATCCGATTTTAATATACGATTAAGCCAGTATAAACCTTCATTGCCTGTATTAACACCTGCTGAAAAGTTCATGTCCAATAAGATAACATCAAACACTTCCTTGTTTATATAACTGAGGATTTGATTAGGATTTGATAATCCTATAATACTGTCAAATTCCGGCTCAAGCAATTGAATTAAAGCTTTTAGAACCTGTTTATGATCGTCAACGATCAACAATTTGCCATTCATACGGTGCTGTTATTCAAATTTGTAAAGAACTTACACAGAGGTCCAAAGAGGAAGCACAGAGTTGCACAGAGTTTTTTATTACCATTCTCTGTGGTTCTCCGGATTTTCTCTGTGTAACTTATAGCTTCAAATAAATGTCTATAATATGGACATGAACTGTACCTATTTTAGACAAATATAAATAATATTATTTTGATTTTATCACATAAATAGCTAATTTTCAGAAGGTAAAAAAAGCTGGTATGGGAATTGAAAACAACTGACAGCATGACTGCAAGACAGCAAGACTGCAAAACAAAAGAATTATATGATTAAGAATTATTTCAAAATTGCTATCCGGAATATCAAAAGAAATTCTACATATTCAATATTGAATATTAGTGGTATGGCCGTGGGCATGGCTTCTGCAATATTAATACTTTTATGGGTTCAGGATGAATGGAGCTACGACAGGCATTTTGATAATGCAGATAGTTTATACCGTGTGATTAGTCACATGAGTACTACTGATGGAGAAAGCTCTTTGAATGCAACAACACCTGCCCCATTAGCAAAAGCGTTG